>DKIV01000031.1:0-73916 GCA_002454425.1 Sphingobacteriaceae bacterium UBA6709 | reverse complement strand
CCTTTTCGTCTCGTATTGCCATATCTGTCAGTTTTACTAAAACACATCCTTTAATTACCGCTAAAATCAGCCGACCCTGTGATTACAAAGCCTCCTCATTTTAGGCCCAATCACACCAGTAACCACCTGATTTTTAGCAATGATATACTCAAATTAAAACATCTTTATGCGTGTTTGCAAATCAGCAAGACAAACCTAAAGCCGGTACGAAAAAAGTCGAGCTGACAACAAAAACAACCCGCTGACATCCTCGGAAAACATGTGACAATGTGTGACATTTAAAGACAGAGAAAAAAATCAAAAAAAATTCAAATGCATCTCATACTCCCCTAATTTCCAGCCAATTTCTCATCAAATAGTCCCCCTCTGCTCCTGCCTTCGCGTCTTTCGGCAATCGCTTTTCAAGCTACGAGCTAGCTACCAGTTACCTGCCAGCTTCGGGACAGCTTCTGCATCCGACAACCCTTAGCTAACAAAGGGTTTACCCTGAGTCCACCCTAACCGGAAACAGGTGGACTTAGGGTGAACCCTGTCTTGATCAAATGCTGATTTATGCGGAAGCTGTCCCGAAGCTGGTAGGTAGCTGGTACGAAGTATACAGCAATTTTAAGCAGCCGCCGGATATTAAGTTTGGGGGAAGCTATCTCAGAATAGTCAGTTACAAAGCCATTCCTGATAGGCGAATTCTATTCGCCGCGCGGTATAGCAAACCATTCAGCCGGCAAGATGTATTTATGAACATGGAACACAACAATAAAGAGGTGCTGACTAAGGCCAACGCGCTTGTTTCGGCAGGCGACAATGAAGGTTTTCTTGCATTTTGCACCGACGACATTATCTGGGATTTTGTTGGCGACCAACGACTGGAAGGAAAAGAGGCTATCAGAAAATACATGGATGAAACCTACGTATCTCCACCGAAATTTGATATCGAGAGCATCTTCTCCGAAGGAGATAGGGTTGGGGCAACAGGAAAGATCAGTCTTGCTGATGAAAGCGGGAAAATGGTCACTTACGACTACTGTGACCTATGGCACTTCCGGGATGGAAAAATGGATCATTTAAAAGCATTTGTAATTTCCCCGACTGAGAATAACGAGGAATAAGATTCTGGCACTTGACCTGCCGGCGGCGACTGATATGGTATGCTATCTTTCTTTAAATTCCTTTTTGTATACGAGCTTATGGATCAGGCGGGCAGCCTCCATCAGCTCAGCAGGATCATTGAAATCGCCGTAGCTCATTAACAACATGGGAGTGTCTGATCCGTCAGCGCGATAGGGAGGCTGGTAGTATGTCAGGTGATCGTGCAATAGGAAATTATTACGTTGGTAGAAGTTAATCCTGCCCGCGGCGATGATACTTTCCGGGGGTTCTACTTCAAGGATGATACGAGGGGCATGCAGACATAAATATCTTAAAGCCTGCGCACCGTAACCCAGGCCGCGACAAGAGGGGGATATGGCGAAATGCTCCACAAAACAACATGCATCCAATTGCCAGATAGCCATGAAGCCGCATCGTTCGCCATGTTCTGTAAGCAGGAAGAGTCGATACCGGGGTTCGGATACCAATAAAGCATAGACCTCTTCCAGATCACGACGTTCGTGCCGTGGGAATGCTTCCTCATATAAGCTCTCAAAGAATATACGAGCTTCAGGGTTCTTTAAATCGGTCTGGTAAAATTCCACTTAGAGATATCCGGATAAATCGACAGCAAGTTATCTGTTTTCAAACATGAAAAAGCCCCTGTTCTCATTTTTCTGAACAGGGGCAGTAAAACAGAGGCAAAGCATCGCCCTACATACTAAAGCATTGCCGACATTATCCGTCGGCTATTTAATGTAGGCCGCAATTTTTTCAGTAACGTCCTCGCCGCGGAGATTCTTAGCGATGATCGTTCCTTTGGGGTCGATAAGTACATTTTGAGGGATCGCCGTAATTCCGAATCGTGTAGCGACCTCATTTTTGAACCCTTTAATATCACTCACCTGCACCCAGGGCATCGCGTCAACTTCCACGGCCTTTAGCCAGGCCGCTTTCGATTCATCCAGAGATATGCCGACAATCTCGAAGCCTTTAGATCTCAGTGAATTGTACGCTTTCAATAAATGCGGATTCTCCGCGCGACAGGGGCCACACCAGCTAGCCCAGAAATCCACGAGTACATACTTCCCTCTCAAGGATGATAATTTAAATTCATTACCCTTGCTATCAGGCTGAGTAAAATCAAGCGCCTTCCCTATCGAAAGCTGCTTTGCCTTGTCGTATTTGGCAGTAAGCTTACGCCCGCTAAATCCGGCAAGCACTCTTTTACTGAGAGACTTGTAATATGGATCGAACACCGCCGGGTCAATGACTGCGGCTTTTTCGGTGGCTATGAGATCAACAGTAACCCAGGAATCGGGATGGCTAAAAATGAACGAGTCCAAAGCAGCTTCCATCTTCTTTGCTATTGCTCTGGCTTCTTGTTGCGTACTTGCCATCGTGACAGTATCCTTCGCAGATCTCGCTTTCATGTAACGATTAGCAATAGATCTGAAGCGCATGGGCATACCGTTCATTTGATGGGAATAGGCAAGGAAGTCGGCTTGTGCCTGTGGCCCCGTAATCGTGGAAGTGCTGATACTATCCTTACCGTTGACACGATAAGCGCCCTTCTCCAGGTAGAACTCTATAAAGTCGGGATAACCGCGCTTCTGCTGCTGCGGAGCAATATCGGTCATCTCCAGATAAGCCTTATTTCCGTATGCGGTGATGCCGTTCATTGAAAAGCGCCCTTTTTTTACTATCGCGCTATCCTTAACCGTATTGCCTTCGTTATTTTTAAAGGTGAGAACAACTTTTTTCCCGGTCTTTAGTTCGGGGAGCTGACCCGAGATGGTGAATTTATCCTGAGCCTGAGCGCAGAGCGCGCTTAGAGAAATCGCAACGCTTATTGCTACTAATCTTTTCATAAAACTACTTTATATACTTCTGCAACTGGGTAAGAACATCTTCACCACGAAGGTTCTTAGCTATAATAACGCCCTGTGGATCTATGAGGAGATTCTGCGGCACTGAACGAATGTCATACATCGCGGCAACCTCATTTTTCCAGCCTTTAAGGTCGCTTACATGAATCCAGGGGAGTTTATCCTTCGCTACCGCCTGCGCCCAGGCTTCCTTTCCCTGATCCAGTGAAACGCCTACTACTTCAAAATTTTTGTCCTTAAGCGCGTGATAGGCCTTTAGCAGGTTAGGATTTTCCGCGCGGCAAGGGCCGCACCAGCTGGCCCAAAAGTCAACCAACACGTATTTTCCGCGAAGCGAAGAAAGCTTGAACGGCTTACCGGAAAGATCAGTCTGCACGAAGTCGGTCGCTGCCGCTCCAGTCTGACGACGTTTAGCATTTTCGAGCTTCTCGCTAACGCGTTTACCGAGTGCTGAAGAACGGAGCGCGGGGGAGAAACGAAGAAACAGAGGTTCCTCTTTCGCCACTTCAAACTTAGAATCAAGAACATGCAGGTAATAGGTATACAGTCCCATATACGAATTGAGGTGACTTTGTACGAAGGCACGTCGGGTAGCTTTAATCTGCTGCACTGTTGCCATCACCGTGTCGCTTGCCCTTTTGCGGGCATCGTCATGAGGCTTTCCGGCAAACTGATTGTTAAGACGAATGATCGTTGCTGTAAGAGGAGCAATAGCAGCGTCGAGCTCCCGGTTTTCCTTATCAGCTAAGGAACCTTTCACCTCGGCATTTTTAATTGAGTCGGCGCCCGATATTGTTATCGGCGAATTTTCAAGAAAAATACTTATTGCGTCGCGTCGTCCTCTTGCTGCCGAGGTATTATGTTTTAGGGTGATGAGCGCCGGCGTAGGTTCATCCAGACGACCATTAAAGGTAAAGCGGCCATCTTTAACCTCTGCAGAATCAACATCGCGGTATTGATTGCTTACAGGCATGGCCAGATAAGCCTTGGCGGTACCTTTTAATCCGGATATCCTGCCGGTAATTTTGTATGCTTGCTGTGCCAGCGCTCCAAAAGGAAGCAGCAAAAGCACGAATATGATCTTCTTCATAAATCAGTTATTAAGGATTATTGATGAGCGAAGGATTCTCTGCCATAATTTTCGGCGAAATGCGAAATACCCATCGCTCCGGTTTCAGTGTAAATGTTTCCGAAACTTCGCCGGAAGTGTTAAACACCCGATGCTGATAGGTGACGGAAGAAAATAAAGGATCAACCGATAAGCGACGCATGTCAAACCAGCGATAGCCATTAACGGCAAACTCACGAATACGCTCCTCCATGATAAACTGCAATAAGGGCAATTTCGTGGAAGCAGCGGCTGCAGGCACCGCGGCATCAGCTTCGGGCATACGGCGGCGACGCAGGAAGGTGAGATCCTCAATAGCTCCCGAGAGATTCTCCAGTCGGGCCTTTGCCTCCGCCCTCAGGAGATAGAGCTCAGGAACACGCACACCGATATTCGCGGTGGATGTTCCGGTTCTTTTATAGAGTAGCAGACCGTTAGGGAATGAGGTAGATACAAACAAGCGCGCTTTCCTAGTATCCGTGTTTCCGAAGAGCGCTGCCGCTTCCGGCGTAAGCCAAAGCGTCCTGTTACTGGCAGCAATGTATGAATTGCTCATATTCTTAACATATACATTCTCAAGATCATTGACCACCGTTGGGAAGCCCTGAAAGGATGTGTTATAATCGACAAGAGTAGTATTTACTATTGACTTAGGAAGACTTGCGATTGACGCATCCAGCAAAGGCAGCGCCTCCTCAGAGCGCCCCATGAAGATGTACACCTTTGCCAGTATGCCCTGCGCTGCCGCTTTCGACATACGTACACGGTGCGGAACCCCCTCGTTAAGGAGATTAGGGATAGCCGTTGTAAGATCACTTATAATAAGATCATACATCTGCTGAACAGTGGCCCGGGTAAAGTTCTGGGCATTGATATCCGCTTCTGTAATGAGCGGGAATGCAAGTTCGGATGTAGCAGTGGCACTTGTATATGGCTTTCCGAAATAATTAACCAACAGAAAGTTACACCAGGCACGTCCGGCGTAGGCCTCAGCCTGCAGTGATTTCTTCGTCTCTTCAGACCCTCCGGTAGATTGCATCACCTCATTTATCACCTTATTATAGATGTAGAGGTTCTTCACAGGACTCAGGGTTTCCGCGGCATTTTCGTCGATATTATAAATATCGCCCTCCCATTTAAACAGTTGCTTTTCGCGGTAAGTCAGGCCTGTACTGCTCCATTGCGGTTCTATCGAAGCCACCTCATCGCCCATAAGCACCTGGCTGTTGGAAGAAAAGTTTATAAGATCGAGATTATTAAATAGCAGATCGTAGTCTGTAGTCTTGGACGCGATGACGCGCCCTTTGGGTAAGATTTCCAGAAAAGAATCTTTACATGAAAACAGGAAGGTAGCCAATACGCCCAAAAGAAACATACGCTTAGTGTGGCGGATTATTTTATGTATAGTCATGATTCTTGTTTATAATGAAATGTTAACTCCAAAACTTACCGTATTTTGATTTGTGGGAGCCAGCAATCCCTGAAATTCCGGATCTATATCGTATTTGTTAGCCGTCCACAACAAGACATTCGACAATTGTGCCCGGAAGGTAATACCCTGTACATGAATAGGACGGAGCAAGCTCTTTGGCAGATCATAAAACAAGGTAACATCCCGCAGTTTGAGGAACGAGGCGTTGGTAACGTTGACATCGCCCTGCGTGAAGTAATACACTTCATTCGCGGAGCTATAAACTACCCCTGGGATATTGGTCCGCGTTTCGTCACCCGGCGTCTGCCAGCGATTCAGATAGTCAACAGACACGTTTCTTCGCCATTCCGAAGAGAAGTTCAGATAGCGTTGCCGGCGCATAACATGTCCCATATTATACACCATGTTAGCAGAAAGTCTAAAATTCTTATACTGGAAGCTATTAGTAAGACCTCCGTTCCAAACAGGTTGCGTAGTACCCGCATAGGCGATATCCTCAGGCTTAGTAACGCTTCTCGTTGCAGTAACAGAGCCATCGGCAAGCTTCACAAGAGGCGCGCCGGTATTATCCAGCCCGCTATACTGATATGCGAAGAGGGCGTAAGCAGGGAAATCCTCGGCAAGTACCGACTGCACACGCTGTGCTCCTGTAGTTACGGGAGTGAGTGTTGAAAGGCGGTCTACGATATTTTTATTATATGCAAACACCCAGTTGGTGGTCCAGCTGAAGTTACGGGATCTTACATTCAGCGATTGAATATTACTTTCTATACCGCGATTGGTAATATCTCCCTGATTGCCGACAATAGAAGTGAATCCCGTCAGGCTGTTAGGGTATACCAGGCCGAGCAGGTCTGTAGTCTTCTTATTATAAAGATCGATAGAAGCCGTCAAACGTTCATTTAACACCGAGAAGTCAATACCCAAATTGGTGGTCTTCGTACTCTCCCAGGAGAGGTCGGGATTACCCGGAGTAATGATGCGCATACCAATGCTACCGGGGAAAAAGGGACTGCCTGTAGGGCCGGTAATATCCTGGGAGGCAGCAACGCCCACGTTTGGAGAGTTTCCGGTAAGACCGTAGGTAAGGCGCAATGCCAGCCGCTGCACCCAGGGAACATTCTTCATGAATGCCTCATTGCCAGCGTTCCATTTAGCGCCAACGCTCCATATAGGCTTATTCTGCGCGGATTTATCTTTACCGAAGAGATTACTTTGATCGTTACGCCAGGCCGCGTTAATTGTATACTTGCGATCAAAGGTATATCCAAAATTTGCGTAGTACGAGGTGAAACGGGTAGTTGTTTCGTTTGTTGCAAAGGAATCGTTGATCATAGAACTCGCCAACGTACTTATATTAGGCAATACAGTACTCATTACAGGAGAGGCAATGGTGACGAAGTCTACGGAGCTTGGGATAAGCAGGTTTTCATCAAATCCGCGCACGCGGGTCTGGTACGAGGTGACGAAATGTTCCTGCGCCTCCTGTCCTGCCAATACCGTTATAGCATGCTTGCCGAAGGTATTATCGAAGATCAGCTGGTTACGGACATCCCACTTATGCTGATCGCCACTAATATTTGTGAGACGCCCCCCCGTACTCGGCAGGTAATATCTTGGAGTTGTCGCGGGGTTGGCGGCGACCGTAAAGGTTACTACCTCGCGACGAACATCAAATGCCCGCTGATCTTCATATTGGCGTGATTTATTCTTTGTTTTTATGTATCCATAGGTACCCTCGAAGCGTAGCCCTTTATAGATATCGAGTCGTAGACCTCCGTTAAGACGGGCAACCCAGGCCTCGGTCTTTGTATTGTTATAGTCGAGCTCATTAAGCGGATTATAATCTAAACTAATGCGACTGCGAGCCTCAGAAGAACGAATTACCGAATCGGACTGATTGGTAAGAAAAGGAATGGATAGATTTCTTCCGTTAGCATCCCGGAACAGCTGGTAGGGATAGAAAGTATAATCATAGTCAAAGCTTTTCTTCGCGGAGGCCGTGTTTGTAGAAACGTCTGTCAGTGTATAGAAGCTAAGAAATTTCAGGGGGCGGAAGTCCTGACGGAAGTTGATCTTATAGGTTTGATTCTTCTCTCCGGGCTCATTGCTCACGGTGTTGGTGTAACTTCCTGAAGCGTAGAAGGAGTATTTATCGCCACCGCCTGATAATGACAACGTATGATTGCTTAACATCGCGTTACGATAGAAAAGATCTTTAATCTGTTTCCTGTTATCCGTATTGGCGAGACTGTCAATGCTTCGCGCTGCCTGATCTGCCGATATTAAACCCCGTTCCTGATTATAAAGAATGACTTCCAGCGGGGTAATACCACCGCCATTTAACGTTGAGATACTTTGCCATGATGGATGGGCAGCGTTAAACATCTCGACGCCAGCGTCAACATACTGACGAGGGCTGAGCATCTTAATATAATCGAGGTTCGGCTTTCCCTGGAAGTTAACAAAGCCATTGTAGTTGATACGCATCTGGCTATTGAAGGCTCCCTTTTTTGTGGTGATGACGATTACACCGTTCGCGGCACGCGCTCCCCATATAGAGGCGGCAGTGGCATCCTTAAGCACGGTGATGTCTTTTACATCCTGAGGATTGAGGCTAAGGATTATGTCGGGAATGTTATCATTCTCATTGGTGTAGGGCACAGCAAGTCCATCTAATACGTATAAGGGCTGAGCGGTAGTGCCCCCGCCGGTAGAACCTCCGGTAGTTGATATTCCGCGTATAAGCAACTGATTTCGAAGAGGCACATTGTTAACCACCAGTCCCGGCACCAAACCGTCAAGACTTTGCAGGACATTCATTGATATGGAACGATTGGCTACAACATCCATATTTACCTGTGTAAACGAACCTGCGGCACGTTCTTTCGAGATCTGCTGATAGCCATTTCCAACCACATTCACTTCCGAAAGCTCGCCCACCATTTCTTCGAGTTTAACATTCATAAATTCCGACGAAACACGTAGCTCCTTAGGAATAAACCCGATAAAATTGATTACCAGTACCGATTTTTCATTTATGGCAGATAAAGAAAATTCGCCATTATCATTCGCGCGGGTCTTAATGGCGGAACCTTTAACACTAACAGTAGCTCCGGCTAGAGGGCGTCCCTGCATGTCTGTAACACGTCCGCGTGCCTGAATATTATGCAGGAGTCCGATAAAGCTATTCTGGAGCCTGTCAAAAACAGAAGGCTGCTTCCGCTTTATAACGATAAAATTATCTTCAATGGAGTAATCAAGAGGCTGATCTTTAAAGAGCTCCTTCAACACCTCCGAAAGTTCGCGCTGCTTAACCTGAATATAAACAGGGCGAGTACCGGCAAGGGCATCAGTAGACATTACAAAGTCTATGCCTGCCTGCGCTTTGATCTTGTTGATAACGATGGATAATGAGGTTCCTTTTTCTGAGAGAGAGACTTTTTGGGCCATGCCCGCGGCACTAACCTGAAGGAACGACACTACTAAAACAATAGTGGTGAGACGCATAAAAAGCAATACTTTACGGGCATACCCTGGCGGTATCCTAAACTTTCTGGTAGAATTTCTATACATTAGCAGTAGTTTGGTTTGCAGAAGGCTTTTGTTTCGAAGCTCAGCTTTCTGCGGTTTTCGTATTTTGATAATTTGATGCCGAACAATGCCAGTATCCGATTGCCGTCGGGACTGGCTATTTTTCTTTGGGAGATGTGTATTATTTTGAAACTATAATGCGCCTCCTTTCAATATTAAAATGCACTTCATTTGTTTTCTCTATCATCTTTAAGATCTGACTAAGATTTCTATTTCTTGAGATTGAAGCGTTCAACTTCAAGTCGGATATATCGCCTTTATATTCCACCTCTACGTCATACCAACGAGAAATCTGATTCATTATCTCCTTCAAAGGAGTATCCACAAAGCGGAAGTAATCATTTCTCCAGGCAACAACCTCATCGGTATTAACATCGCGAACGGCGATGCCGGTGTTAATTTGCGCAGCCTGCTGCCCGGGGCGGAGCACCGTTACAGATCTGCTATCAGAGCCCGCCGACACGCGCACCTTGCCTTCCAGTAAGGTAGTTCTAACCTCGGATTCATCTTCATAACTTTTAACGTTGAAATGTGTACCCAACACTTCCACCTGCTGATTACGACTTCTAACGACAAACGGCTTCCTGGTGTCGTGAGCAACCTCAAAATATGCCTCTCCATCAAGGTCAACCACGCGCTGCGAAGCATGGGCAAATGTTGAAGGGTATTTCAAAGAAGATGCGGCGTTTAGCCATACTGCTGAGCCATCGGGTAAGCGTACCTGAAATGTTTGCCCCCGCAAGGTGGCGAGCACATTCCGCGCTGAAGGATCAGAACCTTGCTTTCCGTTGGCGATAATTTCATAGATCAGCTGTCCTGAAGAAGATTTTACGATACGCACGCCTCCCTCCGCGGCGATTTCCCCAGTTCCCGATGCGTCCAAAACAATCGACCTGCCATCAGAGAGCGTTAATGTTGCGCCCCGCTTACCGGGAGCAACGTCATGAGCAATGCGCTGACCTGCATTATGGATGGACTGACTCCAATAAAACCAAAGACCGAATCCCAATATTATCGTAGCTGCCGCGGAGTAAATCCAGCGGAGGCGTATCAAATTAGCCTTATTTTTTGTTTTGAATGTTGCCAGCGCGATATGATTCCAGCTTTCATGGTATATTTTTTCAACATCCAAATCCCTTTCTACAACTTTGCGACGCTCAGACAACCTATTATAAGCCCTCGCCACGGAATCGCGTTCACTTTTAGAACCTTTATCTTCTAAAAACCGATCAACAAGTTGTAAAACATCCTTTTCTGAGAGACTCATATTATTATTTTCATCTATATGACACCTGCCGTGAGCGACAAGGGGTATCGAATATTAAAATATTATTAAAAAAATAAAAAAAAGGAGAAATGACTGCCCATTCGCTTGCGTAGCACCTTCAAGGAATTGGAAATTTGCTTCTTAACAGTTTCCTCACTGGTGCCTAAGCGCTGCGCGATCTCTTTATGCGTCAAAAATTCCTTTCTGCTCATCTCAAACACTAAGCGCATTTTAGGGGGAAGACGGCTGATCTCTTCGTCAATCTGTATAATAAGTTGCCGTTCGTCAATTCCGTCAATGGTATGATAATCCAGTTCTGACATCTCCTCAGCGATCAGATTAACAAGATCATCGATTTTCCGATATTTTCTGATGTAGTTCAGAACCTGGTTACGAGCCGTAACGTAGAGATAAGATTTTAGGTTTAACCGAATATGTAAATCTTGTCGTTTTGCCCATAAAGCGATAAAAAGCTCCTGAATAATATCCTTAGAAGCATCCTCATCGCCAATCATTTTATAGGCATGCAGAAATAAGTTGTGCCAATAACGACTATAAATTTCAGAAAAGGCCATGGAGTTGTCAGCGCTTAACAACGTCAACAATTCATGATCCGAATATTTGCTAAAGTTAACCTCCTGAGACATGCCGACCTGGTAGAATTCACTGCTTTACAGAAGGCAATTAATGAATTGCCACAGCTTTCATCAGGTTAAAATAAGTTAATTCCTTTAGTTTCTATAAAAAACATACAAATTAGCTCAACTATTTATGCTGAGCCAGCTGATCAAGGCTGAGAAAAAACCCTGACAATGGCTAACTATCTCTTATCAGCGATCATAATACCCGTAAAAGTACGGGGGCGCGAATACACGCGAACGCCAAATAACGACCAATACTCAATTCCATAGACGTAATATGCTATTTTGTTTCCTGAACTTGATTTCAAATCAAGGTTTAAGGATTCCCAGCTGATACCGGATGTAAATCCCATAATGTTTAATTGAGCCTTTACCGGGATAGCGTTATTTTGCTGATCCACATAATAGGAGACAGACATTTCATGCCGATTGATTAGCGATTTATCAAGTTCAACATATTGTGTTGCCCGAGATGCACCACCACTATAGGCATGAACACTATTGGCACTAAATTCTTTACCAGACTTTGGATATTCACGATGGGTCATGGAGATCAGAACCCCGCCAAGAAAGAAGACTGCAACGAGCCGTCCCATGTTTTTACGAATTAGCGTAGCCGCTACCATGCTAAGATACACAAAGAAAAGCCAGATGCTAATATTTAATAAAGCCCAGATTAAATAGATCATGATAGTTGCGGTTTAGTATTATTTATTTCATACTTATCAGTAGCTAAGATACTTAATTTTCGATGGAGTACAAAGACCTCCAGGGAAACTTAAAAAGTGCCGGTGTAATATCAAGATTTGTATTCTGCTATCTTTACAAAGAATATAAAGGATTATGTCGCCAGTATATTAACCAATTTTTGAACCGGCCGTGATACTGGTTTATAAGGTAATCTCTAACGAGAAAACAAGTACAATTTGTACCAATGAAAAAATCTCCGTATCTTTATTAAAGATCATAAAGCCGGAAAACATGACGTATATGAACTGGCATGAAAGTTAAGATTTTAAAGGTAGCTACAGAAGAAGTAGTAGCCTCTTTTATTAGGAAAGCTAACGCTGCAGAAATGCCTTCCATACAGCAAAATTGGAGGTTTAACTTTAATAAAGAATTAAAAAAGCTAAAGAATGCGACCGGCTATCTCTTAGTAACTGAAGACACTCCTGATACTATCGAAGGATGTATGATATTTCAGTTAAAAGACATGAAAGAGCCTTACATGGCTTTTGTAGAGGTTGCCCCTCACAACAAGAAAAATAAAAAGAGATATGACTTCGTTGCCGGTTGCCTGATAGCGTATGCTTATCAACTCAGCCTGATAGAAGGTTGGGAACACTTTAAAGGCTATTTGCAATTTGACGTTATGGAACAAGATAAAGAAGATGAGATAAAGCTTATGAGCATATATTCATCAAAGTATCATGCAAAACGTATCGGGAATACTACGACCATGGTCATTGTAGATGACGACGGTGACGCTTTGATAGCAGAGTACCTTAAATAACCAAAAGATAAAAAAGATGAGCAAGATAAAAACAGCTAAAAAACAAGAGGGGCTACAAAAATCTTTGATTGAAGTAACAATTGGCCCTAATGATATATATAGCAGAGGTAAGGAGAAGACTAATAAAATGACAACCATGGCCAAGCTACATCACAGTAAACGTTCACCGGAACGCCTGCTAAAAAATGCCATGTTAGCTATCCAATATCGAATGGAACATTATCTTCAAGATGAGCTTATTTCGCTTGAAAACATTTGTACTATCGAACAATTTGTTACAGACTTCCTGAAAGTGTTGGGTATTAACAAAACGACTTTTGCCCGATTTATCGAAATTGACGGCGCTAATTTGAATAAATATTATAGGAGCGATCGGCGGTTCAATACTGAATTGGCTTTAAAGTTTTCACACTTCTTTCATACTCCGCCGGATCTGTGGCTGAAGATACAGATTAAGAATGAGTTGCTTTCTCTGCAAAAAGAAAAAGAGGCGAAAGAGAAATACAGCAAATACGATTATGAAAAGCTATTGCAAATAGTCTGAATCATGTTTCTGTCAATAACACATCTTTCTGTATGTTCAAGAATTAAGTAACCTGAGATTAAATAAGGGATCAATTCAGGGAGCTCACAAGTGTACAATGAAGTGCAAATCTTATAATAAACAACTGTATTTATAAGACCGGCATACTAATGATCATGCCCATTTATACAAGCCAATTTATAATACTTGTATTCTGCTATCTTTACAAAGAATCATGTCCGATTTCAGATTAAAGGTTTTCCATACAGTCGCGCTACGGCTGAGCTTTACAAGAGCCGCGGAGGAGTTATTTATTACTCAGCCTGCGGTTACTAAGCATATACATGAATTGGAAAATGAGTATCATCTAAAGCTTTTCGAGCGCTCAGGCAGTCGCATCACTCTTTCAGAAGCAGGAAAAAAACTTTTCAGTTACAGCAAACAGGTGTTTGAGCTTTATCGAAGTATGGAGTATGACATGCATGCTTTCAGAGAAGTTCACCGCGGACGGTTATGTCTCGGCGCCAGCACCACCTTGGCGCAGTATGTATTGCCGCCCATGCTGGCCCAGTTTCATACGACCTTCAAAGAAATTAAAACGAGCTTATTAACAGACAATACAATAAACATTGAAAGCAGCCTGGATAGCAATGAGATTGACCTGGCTATCATCGAAGGGAAAACACGTAACACCGCATTTAAGTATACCGAGCTTACCAAAGACGAAATCGTCTTGGTATGCGCAGCAAATTCACCCTATGCTCGAAAGGGCAGCATAAAGCTTAACGCGCTGAATCAACTACCGTTGGTGCTTCGCGAACCGGGATCCGGAACCCTTGAATTCGTATTGTACGAATTGAAAGCCGCTGGTATAAAACTTTCAGAACTGAACATAGAGATCCAAATGAACAGCCCCGAGAGCATTAAATCCTACCTGCTTAATGCGCCAGGATGCATGGCCTTTCTTTCCATTCATACAGTGTCTAAAGAAATAGCAAGAAACGAATTATGCATTATTGACGTAAAGGGTTTAAGCATTGAGAGGGAGTTTAACATTATTCAGCCGCATGGTGGGCTTAGTGCTTTAGCAGAACTGTTCATGAAATTTGCGTTAAAGCATATATCTTCAATAACCTGAAGTAATGGGTCATGACTATTGGTGATTTCCTTTGAATAAAACTGATGCGCAATTTCGCATCATGAGAATCACCATCCGTTTATCCCATAAGCGTCTCTTGCGCTCTTTGGATTTGTCAAAACTACTGGCAAAAAGAATATCAGTTAGAGAGATTCTTTTCCTTGCTGTCGGCGCGTGTGCAGTGTTGCAAGTTATCTCGCCACCTATCGCTTTAATCGCGGGCTTCTGCGTCGCGCAGTTTGTCGGACATCCATATATTAAACTGAATGGGTCTATTACCAACATCTTGCTGCAGGCATCGGTGATTGGATTAGGCTTTGGGATGAACTTTTTCAGCACCTTCGCGGCAGGCAAACAGCAAGTACCGTTTATACTTTGCTCAATATTAGGCACCTTTTCCGCGGCCATGCTCCTGCGCTTACTACTTAAAACCGACAAGAAGACTTCCTACCTGATAGCCTCCGGTACTGCGATTTGCGGCGGCAGTGCTATTGCCGCGGTAGCACCGGTTATAAGATCAGATGAAAAACAAAACTCGGTAGCACTAGGGGTAGTGTTTATTTTAAACTCGCTGGCGCTTTTTATTTTCCCGTATATAGGTCATAAATTAAAACTATCTGATCAACAATTCGGAATGTGGTGTGCCATAGCAATACATGACACCAGCTCCGTGGTTGCCGCAGCAGAACGTTTCAGTACAACGGCACTCTCAACGGCAACGGCAATAAAATTAACAAGAGCCTTATGGATCATTCCCCTGTCACTAGTCTCTATGAGAGTTTTCAGATCCGGGAAACAAAAATTGAAACTACCCTGGTTCATCGTGATCTTTACCTTAGTAACACTTCTTCAAGGCTATGTTCCGATGTTGCATAAGATCGCTCCTTACATCACCAACATGGCAAAAAGCGGATTAACGCTAACGCTATACTTAATTGGCTGCGGACTGTCATTAACACAGCTTCAATCCCTGGGCTTGCGCCCGATGATCTTTGGCACCCTGCTATGGATTGGTATTTCTATGGCAAGCCTTCTATACATCGTGCTTGCTTAAAAAAACTAAAGTTCGTTGGTACGTAGTTTCTTTTCGACCCAGAAAGGAGCGAACGGAAGTAAAGAAGCAAAGAAAAAAGTTAAGACCTGAACTACTTTCCATCGATAAGTAAAAGCACATGCTAAAAGGAGAACGATGTAAGCGATGAATAGCACGCCATGAGCCCAACCGACATACTTGACAGGTTCGGGAATGTGCAACAAGTATTTTATAGGCATCGCCACAAGTAGTAATAACAAATAGGAAATACCTTCAACAAAGGCAACCTTACCAAAGAAGTTTTTCATGATATGCTGTCTGACCCGGTGGTATGAATTAAATTAAGCAGCAACAAAGAACAGTATTATAAATTGCCAGCATGTAAATTGCTTGTCAAAAAAGCACATTAGCCCTATAAATCCTTAGATCTAAGCCGCGTAATGTCAGTCGTAAACAAATTATTTGCAAATTTGCGGGAGAATTATTCACTCATAATTCTGACATTCAGAAATTCCACCAGCTTCATGCGTAACAACATCTCAAATAAAACGAAATTATATTTTTGGAAAAATCTGCAACTACTGACGACATCGGTGATGCTCGCACTGTTAATTTTTACCGTTATAAGTTCATTAAAAGCACTTACTGAACATTACGAGCATGCCATGTTGAGCAAGACATTCGCTAATCCGTGGCTGCTATTTTTTTTGCCCATAGCGGGTATTGCTGCAATTCGTTTTTTGCGGAAGGTATTATTTCGCGGAAAGCCCAATAAAGGTATCAAAGAGATATACAATACCTTAGCACACCGGCGCAATGAACTTCCTCCCTATAAAATTCATTCTCATTACATCAATGGGTTGTTAACAGTTGCAAGCGGAGGATCAACAGGCATAGAGGTTTCTACGGTAGTAAGCTCAGCAGCTCTAGGTGCCAGTTTTTATAAACGGCGCATTGTAGCCAAAAGCCATAAAACAGCCCTCGTATGCGCAGGGGTTGCAGCTGGGGTAACGACATTATTTGCTAATCCTGTTGCCGGACTATTATTTGCCATAGAAGTTATTGCGCGAAAGCGCTCCCGGGCAGTTTTCATCGGTTCTTTTAGCGCGTCGTTAGCCGCCTGGCTTCCCGGATTGCTCCTTCCGGATCATCATCTCTTCCAGTTCAAAGTTTCGCACTGGCATTATCATGCAATTCCATGGTTCCTTGCATTAAGTATTTGTTGTGCTATTCTGGCTGTGTATTTCACCCGTATACTGCTATTTATAAAAAAAGCATACAGCAAAAAATATAGCGGCAGCATTTATTGGATGGGAGGAGCAATTCTTCTTGGAGGCTTAACATTAATGCTTCCGCAGCTTTACGGAGATAGCTATCATGCGATACCTGAAATATTAAAATTATCTGAAAGGCAGGTATTAGTACCGCAAACGCTACTGCTGGTTGGCGGTTTAATTCTGATAAAGCCCATCGCGGCATCACTTACATTAGGTATCGGCGGCGACGGGGGCGTATTTGCGCCAAGTTTAATTGTTGGCGCTTTATTGGGACTGTTATTTGCCCTGCTAGCAAATCACATATTCCACGCGGACCTAATCGTGTCAAACTTTATGCTATTAGGTTCAGCGGCGATGCTTAGCGCGGCGATCTTCGCCCCCTTAACGGCCATTGCACTGGGCTGCGGATTGGCTACGGGAGGCTTAGCACTCGTATTTCCAGCCGCCTTAATGTGCTATTTATCCAAATATGTAGCACGTGCTTTATTTGGTTACACCGTTTACAGCTATCAGGAAAAGGCAATAAAGTAAGCGCTATAAAGTAAACCAAAGTTCGAAAGTGCTACCGGGAGAGGCTGACTCAAAATGCAGATATCCATTATGTGCTTCCATAATGTGCTTTGCGAGGGTAAGTCCGATACCTGAACCCTGCTGACGTGTTGTAAAAAACGGCAGAAATATTTTATGTTCAATTTCTCTGGGCACTCCCGGGCCATTATCAGTAACGCTCAGCACAATACGCCTTGAAATCTTAAACACCCTTATGAAGATCTGCTTATCATGCACTTCAGATAAAGCATAAATAGCGTTTAGCAAGAGATTAACCAGCGCCTGCTGCACCATACGTATGTCCATAAGAGCCATTAATGGCTCTTCATCTACTTTTATCTTTATATGCTCCACCTCCAGTTGTACACGTAATAATTTCAACACCTCATGCACGGCCACATTTAAGGAACAGAACTGCAGTTGAGGCTTCGGCAGTTCGGCTACTCGCCGGTAATCATTAATGAACGACAACAACTGCTCCGATTTGGAGCTGACGATACGTAAGCTATCGCGAATTTCAGCGCGCCCCTCATCGTCTATCAAGTCTTGCTGTGCAAGATAATGCAGATTTTGAATGAGGCTATTTACTGGTGTTAGGGTATTAAGCAGTTCATGAGAGATCACTTTCATCAAACTATTCCAGGCCATCTTCTCTTTCTGCTCAACGATACGCTGCACCGATTCCATGGTAATAATAAAAAAGCCAACATCTCCTTGTTCCACCCTTCTGGTGCGTATGGAGTAAGATCGCCGGGCCTCGCCCTGAATACTTACGTCCCAAAAATTCTGCGAATTCTGAAAATCAGACTGTTCTATAATATTATAAAAATCAGGAACTTTTGTCCGGTAATCTTCCCAGCGATTTAAGTGGGGAACCTTTAGCACTGTTAAGATCTCAGGATTAATAAAAAACACCCACCAGGCTCCTTGTCTCCTCTCCAAAATAGCAATTCCCGTTTCCAGCTCATTAAGCACCCCACTAAACACCAGCTCCTGTGACGAATATCGCGATTGCTCATCGCGCGACTGTTCAAACAAGCCTTTAATTGCATTTAACAGCGAATTACTTCTATCAGCAGGAACACTGCTGAAATCCTTCTGTTTTATTGCCAGAATCATACGTTCGGCCTGCAGAGAAACAGCGTTGGACGCGCGAACTGCCATGCCCAAAAAAGCAAGGGCCATGAGCACAGCACATGAAGCTGAGATCCAAAAATGGCTCAACCCAAAATGATATGCTAACAACAAGCAAGCTAAACACGCCAGCATGTAAAGTATCTGCTTCAATGAATGTATATTAATCATGTTGAACTATAATCCAAACTTCTCCATTCGCCTGTACAAGGCGGCACGTGATAATCCAAGATCATCCGCGGCCTGCGAAATGTTACCGCGGTGCTTAAGGAGAGCCTTCTTTATCAGAAAATGCTCCATATCCTCAATGTTAAGATTCTCCTTATCAATATCCATAACTGCTGGCTGCGAAATCATAACGTTCAATGTATTTTCTGAGAGAATTACGCTGCGTTCCATACAATGTTCTAGCTCCCGTATATTACCGGGCCAGGAATAAGACATCAGCGCCAGCTCTTGCTGCTTAGCGATGGCAAGCCCCTGTTTACGATATTTAGAGGCGTACTTCCGCAAAAAATACTCGCCTAGCTCGAGGATATCTTCCCGCCTATCCCGAAGCGCGGGCAGTTGAATCTCAACTGTATTTAGCCGATAATACAGGTCGCGTCTGAAACGACCTTCGTTAACAGCGCGCAGCAGATTCTCATTAGTTGCAAAAATAAAACGCACATCCACCGGACGTTGTCTGTTTTCTCCTAATCGGCAGAGCACTCTGTTTTGAATCAGGGTTAACAATTTTGCCTGTAAGGCCAGGGACAAATTACTTACCTCATCCAAAAAAATGGTTCCATTCTGCGCTGACTCAATCTTTCCCGGCCTATCCTCGCTGGCATCCGTAAATGCACCTTTCTTATATCCGAAGAGCTCGCTTTCGAAAAGGCTCTCACTTAAGCTCCCCAGATCTATATGCACCAAAGGTTCATTCCTTCTCTGCGAGCGCTCATGCAAGTATTCCGCCATCACATACTTCCCCGTACCATTTTCACCTAGCAACAGCACGTTGGCATCTGTAGGAGCCACCTGCTGAAGTTGCCGCATTACCTCCTCCATCTTCGGCGAAGCGGTCTGTAGCAGATAATGCGGCCCTGCATGGGCTACCTGCTCCCACTGTCTAAGCTTTCTATTTTTTCTGGCCATATCGACAGCCATGTTCACCGACGCGTACAACTTGTCATTATCCCAAGGTTTCAGAATAAAATCTGTCGCCCCCTCACGCAAGGCTTCCACAGCAAGCGACACCTCTCCATAGGCTGTCATCAGAATAATCGGGATACTGTCATCCAGTTCTTTTATCTCTTTCATCCAGTAAAGCCCTTCTCTTCCATCTTCATAACCCTTACGGAAATTCATGTCCAACAGGATCACATCGAACTGATCTTCGGCGAATACTCTCAGCAAGTCTTTAGATTTTTTTAATACTGATACCTTGCTAAAAAACTTCTTCAACCATATACGGGCAGAAAAAAGAATAGCTTCATCATCATCTACAATAAGAATATGTGCGTCACGCTTATTCATACTAAAATATTCATACACTAAGTTACATGCTTCTGTTCGCATAAGAACAGTCAGTGTTCATTTCCGGACACTATTCAAGTCAAACCCAAACCCAACGCACTGATTACCAGATAAATAATCTAATAATATTTCAATGGCACCTGCCTTGATGCATTTGTTGAAATTTAAGTTTATGGATATTCCGGTTCAACGACGACCCAAAAAACTCAAGATATTAATACCTACGGCACTGACGATTGTGGCACTGACAAGCGTGTATCTCTTTATTAAGCGGTCGGCAAGTGAACTAAATGTTAAATCAAGCGATCTTACTATCAGCAAAGTATTTAGCGGTAAGTTCGAAGATCTCTTAATTGTTACGGCTCAAGCCCAATCGTTACACTCCTCCCTGGTGAATGTTGTTGAAGGAGGTGCGGTAAAAGAAATTTATGCCGAGGACGGACAGATGATTCGCAAGGGTGACTCCTTAGCTCTGATATCGAACCCGAATACATCCTTCAATTACATGAATCAGGAAAACAGCATCATGCAGCAGATCAATCAAATGCAATCAGATCTCATAAACCTCCGTAATCAAAATGCTGACAGGGAAAAGGAAATTCTTCAGGAGCAAAACGAGTACGATATTGTTGCGCAACAATATAATCTGCAAAAACGCCTCTATGAGGCTGAGATCGGCAAAAAAGCGGATTACGAAATAAGCCTTGAGAAATGGAACTATTACCAAAAAAGGCTCAAGCTCTCAAAAGCAAACTACTACCGCGAGCAGCAAGCAACTAAAGGACAGATAAAAGAGTTAATAGCGTCGATAGTTAGAATGCAGGAAAGTATGAATACGCTGTCCGCTAATCGAAATAACTTTCTTATCCGGGCACCCGCTGACGGGCGACTTTCATCCTTCAATATATCATTAGGGCAAAGTCTGAATAGTGGCCAAAACATCGGAAAAATTGATCTCATGGACGGATACAAGCTGGTAGCTAAGGTTGACGAATTTTACAATAACAAATTAAAAACAGGAATTGAAGGTTTACTGGAAGCAAACGAAAAAACCTACAAGGTTTTTGTGAGTAAGATTCTTCCGGAAATAAATGGCGGACAGTTTGAAATTGAACTTCTATTTAAGCAGGCACTTCCCGGCGACATAAAAATCGGCATGAGCTTCGCCCTCAGGCTTTATCTTTCCGCAAGTCGCAGAACCTTGCTTATTGACAAGGGTAATTTCTTCAAAGAAACCAATGGACAATGGATATTCGTATTGAACGGCAACAAGGCGATCCGTCGCTCAATAACTATAGAACGCGAGAACTTAAGCTATTACGAGATTTCTAAAGGTCTTAAACCTGGAGAGGAAGTAATAGTTTCAGACTACGCTGACTTCAAAAAATTCAAACAACTCAATATAAAACAAACGACAGCTACACGCTAATAAAAATCACCGCTTAATCTTAAATCATGATACATATTAAAAATCTTAGCAAGATCTATAGCACAGAAGAAGTACAAACCCATGCGCTGAATGACATAAATATAAATATCTGGGAAGGCGACTTTGTCGCTATCATGGGGCCTTCAGGATGCGGAAAATCAACACTCCTAAATATTCTTGGCATCCTGGATACTCCCAGCTCCGGAAATTATTTCTTTGAAGGGCAGGATGTCTTCGCTATAAAACAAAGCCGGCGGAACTCGATACGCAAGGATAACATAGGCTTTATCTTTCAAAATTTCAACCTCATTGACGAGCTCAACGTTTACGACAACATCGAGCTCCCGCTTATATACAACGGCATACCATCCAAAGAACGGTCATTGCGTGTAAAATCTATTATGGAAAACATGAGCCTGAGTCACCGCGCCAAGCACTTTCCCCAACAACTTTCCGGAGGGCAGCAGCAGCGTGTAGCCGTAGCACGAGCTCTTGTAAACAAACCCAAACTAGTGCTCGCGGATGAACCAACGGGAAATCTCGATAGCAGTAATGGCAACGACGTGATGAACCTGCTTGCCGAACTGCACCGAAGTGGCACCACCATTGTCATGGTCACGCACTCCTCCTATGATGCCCGTTTTGCATCTCGCATCGTTTACATGAAAGATGGTGCAATCAGTCAGGTATCTGCCGATGACCAACGTCGTGATCTATTCATAAAAACCTTCTCCTCTGACTTCTAATTTTTACAGTCATGCTAAAAAACTGGATAAAAATCGCTTTTCGCCAATACAAAAGAAACTGGCTATCTACCCTGGTAAACATCCTGGGATTATGCCTCGGGCTCAGTGGATTTATACTCTGTGTGCTGTACTGGCAAGATGCGGAGTCATGGGAATCATGGAACCCCAAAAAACGAAACGTCTTCTTTCTTCAGCCATTCAGCGAGAATGACAAGGAATGGGGTAATAACATGAGCTTTCCTATTGTACATCACGCTAAACAAGTGATTCCTGAAGTTGAAGACTACCTCTTGCTACGAAGTCTGGCAGATTCACGATTAACTGCCCGCAACGGAAGATCTACTTTCGAGAAGAATGCCATGTCTGCCTCTGAAAGCTTCTTCCGGTTTTTCCCATTTAAATTAAAAGCAGGAAGTTATAACAACATATTCTCTGACCTCCACTCTATAGCCATCGAGGAAAGTGTAAGTAAAAAACTCTTCGGTAGCGAGAAGGCTATTGGCAAACAGCTCAATATAGACGATTCTGTATACCTGGTAAAAGCGGTATATGCTCTTCCGGAGGGCAACTCGGCCATAAAGCCACAGTTTGTAATTCTGGCCCCGGATGTTGTTGACATGCGCAGAAGGATGCAGCACGGAGATGAATCATGGGGAAACTATAACTTTCAGGGCCTGCTAAAACTTAAAGAGGGCGCCGAACCCGCTAATATTGCCAGCCAGATATATAACAAAGTTATACTCGGCATCAGTTATAAAACGAAGAACAGGTGGAACATGCCGGTTAGCCAGGCAATTAAACTATATGGACCTAACGCCTTTGAATTAACACAGCTGGATAAGACACATCTATACGCCCGTGGTTCTTTAGGTTATATTAAAGAGAACCTCAAAACGGTAATGATCATGTTAGGGTTATCGTCACTTGTGGTTTTACTATCGGCAATAAACTTCATTAACCTAAAAACAGCAGAAGCATCACAACGAGCCAGAGAAGTTGGCGTGCGCAAAGTACTGGGCGCCACACGTTGGGGGCTTATCAAACAGTTCACCCTCGAAGCCCTCATCTTATGCCTGTTCAGCTATGTCATATCACTAGTAATAGTAGAATTAAGCATGTCTGCATTTAATAAGCTGATGGATAGTCAGCTCTCGCTATACAACGTAAAAGCACTGAGCTATTCATTTTTAACACTGATTAGTATAGCTCTCATTTCCGGACTTATTCCTGCAATCTATATAGCTAACTTCAAAGAGTTAAACACACTGAAAGGAAACTTCTCAAGGAGCCGGCACGGCATACTCCTTCGCAATGGAATTCTGACACTTCAGCTCCTTATTTCGTCATTTTTCATCATATGTGGGTTGGTTACCTATAAACAGGTTAGCTATCTGATGGCTCGGGAGCTTGGATTTAAAGGCAATCAGATTATGGAAATCACATTAAATGACTCCAGAAACATCAACTGGAAAAAATATGAATTCCTCAAAAGTCAGTTGATAAAAATCCGGGGAGTAAGAGAAGTTTCTTATGGAGAGAGTACCCCCAGTCGCACCCATAGTTCCTCAAATATCGACTATCAAAACAGATCAATTACGGGCTATCATGGCTCCATGGATTATAACTTTCTTTCCTTCTCGGGAGTGCCCATCCTTGCTGGCAGAAACATCTCGGTAGCACTCGCCTCCGACTCTGTAAACGTGATTGTTGTGAATGAGTCCTTTGCCAGATCAATGGGTTGGACAAACAAGCAGGCGATAGGAAAGGAAGTGAAGCCCGGCTTTGACAACAAAAAGTACAAGATCATTGGCATCGCCGCCGATTATACCGTATGGTCGGCACAGAACAGAACGCCACCCATTGCGTTCTTCCATTACAAAGCTACCCCCTGGAAGCGTAATTTCATGGATAACATCCTTGTAAAGGTAAGTCCCGACGAAGTACCAGCCACCGTACAACGTATAAAAAAATACTGGAACACCGTAGCAGAACCCGGCTATCCGTTTAATTATTATTTCATTGATCAAAAATTCGCCAGAAGTTTTGAGGTCTATAAACGACAGGAAGCATTCTTCTTCCTGCTCAATATCATTGTGCTTTGCGTAGCTTTATTGGGCCTTTTTGCACTCGCCTCCCTGATAATAGATCAGAAACTAAAAGGTATAGCAATACGAAAGACACTTGGCGCGTCCAACCGGAATATCGTCATGGAATTAGTACGACAATTTCTCATCATTGCCACGCTTGGCGTAGTAATAAGCATTCCGATATCATATTATTTTATGAATGAGTGGTTAAAGGATTTTTATTACAGAATTTCAATGCCTGTATTCCCCTATTTCGTAAGCATGGCCTCCCTTCTGCTACTCACATTTATTGTGGTAAGTATTAAAGCTTACCGCACGGCAGAATCAAATCTTCTTGACTACCTGAAATATGAGTAACATGAAACTTACTTCTTTGCGCCTGCTGATAATTGCATTACTTAAATGCCTCCTGCCAACTGTGGCGGGAGCTCAACAGCCTTCATGGAGTTTACAGCAATGCATCTCCTATGCGCAACGGAACCATCCCCTGATTCGCGCAGGTCAAATATCGGTAAGCAAAAACAAACAAAACATTTTAGCTGCACAAGGGGCTCTTCTCCCCTCGGTAAATACGGGCATGAACCATAGTTACAGCTTTGGTTCGACTATTGCTCCCACGACCAACCAACGGGCCGACCTGAATGTGCAATACGATCAATTCTTTGCGAATGCTGAAATACAACTCCTAAACTGGCAACAACTATATGCCATAGCTTATGCACGTCTGGCTAAAGACAATAGCCTTTATGAGCTGGAAGCCATTAAAACACAGCTTTCCCTGGACATTGTTGCAAAATTCTTTGCTTACATAAATAATAGAAGTTGGACAGGCCTCTTGAAATCGCAGATCATCGGAATGCAGGAACAGGTAGACCGGGTGGAAAAAGAAGAAGCTATAGGCAGTCGCCCGAAAAGCGACATTTACGACAGTAAATCTAACCTGAGCACCCTGCAGGAACAATGGATAACCGCCCGCAATGAAGAACAGCTCTCAAAGATAAGGCTCCTGAACGCGATGGGTATAAATCGCGACAGCCTGAATATTGATAATGATACCAGCGGAAGTACTCTAAATGCAGAACAACTTGGCGACGCTTACGCACTTCAGCTGGTGCTTATAAATCCAGCATTCAAAGCGATGGAAGTAAAAGAAGCACAAATGCGGAAGTCCGTAAAAATTGCGAAAGCGGCCTACTATCCCACCTTAGGCGCTAGCTATAGCTGGTCCAGCTTTTACACACGAAATATGAACATCCCTACGCCAACCCCCTCATTTTCGAGACAATGGTCAGAAAACAAAAACCAACAGCTAAGTTTTGCATTAAAGATTCCAGTATTTAACCGACTTCAGGTAAAAACAGCTGTGATCAACGCAAAAATGGATATTCAACAAACAGGATTCGAGAAACAAGATCTTGTTAACTCCCTTATGCAAAGTGTTCAAACGATACAAGTTCAATATCATACAGCGTCTGACAAATATCAATTGCTGCAAAAGAATTTTATTAATCAGAAACTTTCTTTCCAGCGTTCTGAGGAGAAATACAACGAAGGCCTTATTGACGCATATACGTTTTTTTTGGTTAGAAACAGCTGGTTACAGGCAAACTTCAATATGATAAGTGCGGAGAATAATTTAAAAATGCAGACCGCACTCATGAACTTCTATATAAAACCTACACTTCATTAATACTGGGACTAAGAATATTGAACAAGCTCTAAATTCATTAACCTTTAATCATAAAGGGCTTCATGGCGGGGAAAGAAATTGAAGATATAATTGTGTTTACAGCAGGTAAATTAAAAGTTGTAATGATTCCTCAGGCATCCAATTATAAGGCTGATCATTCACCGAATAAATCCCATCATTCACCGAAAAGCCTCCCCAATCCGCCTATTTATGATTGTCAGAACGGCAGAGAGCAGGTAATTTTGATTCATCGAAAAACAAATAACACTCTCAATCTACAATACCATGAAAACATTAAAAACAATCATCGCAGCATTATTGATTACAGCAACTTCTATTGGATTCGCGTCTGCCGAGAATTCGCCGTCAAGCAAGACCCGTCTAAACTATGCTGTTTCGAATCTGAGTTCAGCTTTTAGCCACGGAAAAATATCAAACATTACAAGCATTCTGGATCCTTCTGCAAAATATACCATTTGCAGCACAGCAGGATTAAAGGTCTTAAGTAAAAGTCAACTGATAGAACACCTCAATGTGTTCAAAGACATCAAGCAAAACTGTGAGATGAGTTCCCAGATAATCGACGCAGGAAGCAATCAGGCGGTGGTAAAGTTAGACATGAAATATAGCGACTTTACCAAATCCAATCTGATCACATTGAATCTTACAGGTCAGGGATGGAAGATCACTAACATATCCACTTCTTTTAATTAATGATTATATATTACTACTTTATCAGGCCGCTTCCCCACGAAGCGGCTTTTTCTTTTTACATCGGCTTTCTTATAAAGAATTAGCGCCATCAACGAGAAAAACCCTCAACACACGTAAAATACTAACAAACATCACGTTTTCAGCAAAGCCAAATCATTTCTAAATATTCAAATAGCATGCATCTTTGTATCAGTAATTGTTGCTGCCCCAAGGCAACGTTTTTCATAGGTAGATGTATGGTCAGATATACTCATTATATCTGACCTTTTTTATTCTATCGTGTCCGTGAGAATGAAAGAGCGCGTTTGACACCTTAAACCATGCTAACTTCACTTTTAAGAAAAGTCAATTAATTAACCCAAGTTGCGGTTTATGATAAAAAAAGCAGAGTGAGCAAATAAGAATAACTTTGAGTTACCACACTTAAAGCAAACTAAAAAATGCTCACTCGGGATAAAATTATAGGAATATTCTGTTTTATAGATGATTTGTTGAAAACAAGCGGCCATTATGAAGATATCCGTAGACAAGTAAGTGACAGCGAGATCATCACGACAGCCGTAGTAAGTTCTTTATATTTCGGAGATCATCAGGATAAGGCCAGAGAATTCATGATGATGACGGGTTTTGTGCCGGCTATGCTGGACAAGAGCCGTTTCAACCGCAGGGTGCATGCTTTGTCAGAGTTGATCTACAGCTTGTTTATGCAGATCGGCTGGTATTTGAAGTACGTTAGCTGTGAGATGAGTTACGTACTGGATTCATTTCCGGTAGCAATGTGCGACAATATTCGCATCAGCAATTGCAAGCTGTTAAAAGGTAAACAATGGCGGGGTAGGCAGAGCAGCATGAGCAGGTACTTTTATGGGGTTAAAGTACAGTTATTGGTTACTAAGGATGGTATCCCGGTCGAGTTTAGTTATGTGCCCGGTAGCGAGAACGATTCGGTTAGCTTGAAAAAGTTACCGATGGAACTGCCTGCTGAAAGTGAAGTATTTGCTGATTCCGCTTATACCAACTATGAGATCGAAGATCAAATGATGGAGTGTGACCTGGTTGCCCTAAAGATGCACCGGAAATCAAATAGCAAAAGAAAAGACAGTGTAAGTGCTGCCTTCATGAAAGAATGTATACGTAAAAGAGAGGAAACGACGATAAGCGAGATCAAAGCATTGTTCCTCCGAAAGATTCATGCTGTCACTTTCAAAGGATGGCTCCTGAAAATCACTTTGTTCATTTTCGCTTTTACATTAAATAAAATAATTCCTAACTAACAACTTGGGTTAATTAGCAATTCTTGCGAAGACCTCGAATCGACACTTCCATTTGCCCTCTCCATATCCCGACTTATTAAAGCTGTCCTTAAAAACGCATCTACCTCTGACCGAACTCGACTCGTCGAAACCTGAACAGCATCTGAAAATCCATGAAAAACCTCATGACCCAAAATATAAGTAAAGTTACGAATGTCAAAAAGATCTAAATTATCTCCGAATAAGTTCCCCAAAAGCAACGAGTTGGGGCTGTCTTGATATTGAGCAGAAGAACCATTGGAGGGAGTTATTGGATCAAGCGTAATTGTAAACTGGTAACCTGAAAGATATTCCAACATTTCACTTCCAGATCTGGTCGAGCCTAACATATCAATAAAAAGTTCGGCCTGTTGTTTTTGATGATCTGTAAGTCCATCGAAATTAAAAACCCCAAGAAAAGGATTACCAGATCCTCCTCTTAATTTCTGAAATCTAGAATAATTCTCCATATATACATTAATTGTAAATAGCTTTTAAACTTCCCCTTATAAATGCTGCACTCCAACAAGGTTCTTGTCCCGAACTTTTCTTCGTTGTGCGAAAAATATAGAAATTGGCACCTATCTTCATTTCTATCAGAGTTAATGGAGACATGCAGAGCACCTTGCCTTGAGACACACTTGCTATTACCTTTTCCATATAACCCTTCAATCCATTTACAAACTCTGCATCCCCGCCGGACATCTGAACCTCCTCTTTTCGCCAAAAGGGAAACAATGATATTACATATAAATTATATTCTTTATCCTTACGAGTCTCACCTCGCCCTTTAGGGTAAATAGCGTAGGAATATTTTTTTGCTGAAAAGCCACTACTATCTCCGGTTACGATTGCACTCCTCCCAAATGAATCAATCTCAGGAGCGGTGTGCCCCCATTGACTCTGAAAATAACGCATCTCAAAATAATGCTTTGACGATAAAAGAGGAGGCAATATATTATCTCTCACAAACCAATGCTTATCAATACTGTCCATCGAAGAAGGATTTAACTTTAACAAACTCAATTGTTTTATAATCTCCTTACATAAAACAGTATCCTGTGCTGTAACGGAGTATTGATTCAGGAAAATAGTCAAAAGAAAAAATATTTTTAATATCCCTTTCATAGCTAATTTAATCTCGTCTGTTTACCTAAGGTTTGAGCATGTGAGGATAGAAAAAAGAACAGTCAATTTCAAAAAAATATTTTTGCCTTTTTAACAACAAAACTCTTCTCCCATCCTAGCTAATCAAAGACATCCAAACAATGTGCTTGATATATTTTGTGTCACACCCGTCCAAAACAAATTGCAAAGGGCATAAAAAAGGAGGCTGTTACCGAAAAAAATCGGTATGTTTTAATCGCAAAACAAAAACAGTCAGCCTCCGTGATAAAAGTAAGTTTATTCAGCCAATTACTGGCTCATTTTCTGAGGGAAAAATTTGACAGATTAGTCAGTAAGCACCAAAGTGATAAATATAGTAAAGGAATAAAGAGCTGGACGCATCTGGTCAGTATGTTGTTCTGCCAGGTAGCCGGAGCATCTTCGTTACGGGATATCAGCCATGGACTGCGTAGCATCACCGGTAATATACACCACCTGGGCATCTTCAGAGTACCTGGAAAATCCAGCTTGTCTTATATCAACGTCCACCGGAACTATTAATTGTTCAGAGATTTCTATCTGGCATTATTAGATCATTTGATGAGATCTATAATAAACTGGTTATTATCCGGGCTAATCATCTTGGAAATCGGCTGAGCTACCAGGGCAATATAATCCTGCAGCTTCTTTCGTCTCCTGTTATAGTTAGAGCGGTCAGTCAAATTAGGAAACTCTCTGCTATACTCACTCTTGAGCTTAGAAAATAATAGATTTTCTGAATCAATGCCAAGGGCTTCAGAAGTGATGGACAAGGCAACGACTTCTATATCTGATAGTTTTGGCAAGTGTCTGCAGACGAAGAAGTTGACATTGGGCAACAGATACTCTGACAAAGCAAGTTTGCTAATTTCACGAATCTTGTCGAAATTGGTCTTTAAGTTGTGCATGTAAGAAAACGTCGAATACTTTCTTAATTTACTGTTTTTCAGCAACGTGCACAACTTTATTCCGCTTTCTTTTTTCATCTAGTTACTTTTACTCAAACCGCACAACGGGTTTAATTATTATCTTTATCAGAAGTTACTTAAGCTCAAATTTCCCATGAAACAACTCTTTATAATTTGCCTGCTATTATCAGGAATTAGTCAGGCGTATTCACAGAAAAACTTTATTGATATGCCTTATGTGGAGACTTTTGGTAAGGCCGATAGTATGGTTGTTCCTGACCGCATTTACATTTCAATCCTGTTGGATGAAGCCGACAGCAAGAACAAAAAGTCAGTGGAAGAATTAGAAAAGTTGTTGGAGAGCACCTTAAAGAAGATAAATATTAACACAGAAAAAGAACTGCGGCTAAATGACGTTTCGAGTAATTTCAAAACCTATTTCCTCAAAGGGCAAAATGTACTGAAATCAAAAAGCTACTCATTACTTGTTCATGACGCGGTGACCGCGGGACGCGTACTTGGGGAGTTAGAATTGGTGGGTATATCTAATGTAAACATAGAAAAGACCGAGTATTCAGGAGCCGAAATGCTTATGACGAAGTTAAAAATGGAAGCGACAAAAAAATCAAAAAACACCGCCACGACGATGCTCAGCGCCATCAATCAGAAAGCCGGCAAGGCGATCTTTATATCCGATCTCAGTAACGCGGGAACAGCACTTTTCGGCCAGTCGAGCGGAATAGTGCTCAGAGGCACCAATCGCTTATCAGAAACCGTTACTGTTAACCCTATAAACATCGAATTCAAGAAGTTAAAATTTGAAGTTACGGTATTCGCCAAGTATCTTGTAGAATAGTTAAAAGGATCAGAGATATTAAGGGCAAAGCAAACAACACCATCTACAAATCATTAGAGGACTGAGGCCTTAGATTCTTAAAGCGAAGGGTACACGATGTGGCCTGTTTTATATTGATTTAGATAAAATAGGGAAAATTGTAACGTATCCTTAATTTCGAGCGTCATGTTTGTATTCAGCTAAGAAGGAATGGAAATACCACAACTACAGTCGCGCCCATTTTACATAAAACTCGCGTGCGTACTGTTCAGTCTTATTGCATTGGTATATATTGTACGGGTCGGCAAGGAAATCCTCTCACCAATGATCTTCTCCTGCCTGTTTTCTATTTTGCTGTTACCACTGGCCAGTTTTTTGGAAAAGAAATTTCGTTTTCCGCGTAGCGCGTCCTCCATGCTGTCGGTAATTATTCTACTGGCAGGCATCGTCTTATTATTCTATGTCATAGCAACTCAGATTTCCGATCTAAGTAATGAATGGCCACTGTTCCAGTTGCAGCTTAACAAATCAATACTGCAACTGCAGCATTGGATATCTAAGACTTTTGAGATAAACATTGATAAACAGTTGAGCCTACTGCACGACGCGGCGACAAAAATGATGTCCGCCAGCAGTGCCGTCGTAGGAGCGACACTTCTGTCGATATCGTCCATCCTCTTATTTCTGGTGTTTACATTTATTTACACTTTCTTCTTTCTCTTATACCGGCGTCTTATCAAGAGATTTCTGGAAACCGTGTTCCTGGAAAAGAACGTTCCGATAGTACATGCGGTGATTGAACAAGTACAATACATCATCAGAAAATATATCGTGGGGCTGATCATTGAGATGAGTATTGTTACCGCACTTGTGTGTATCAGCTTCAGCCTATTCGGCATTAAATATTCGCTGCTGCTGGGTTTGCTAACGGGTCTTTTCAACATCATCCCCTATATCGGTATTTTCACCGCGCTAATTATTAGTTCTCTTATAACCTTTGCGACGGCGGCAAGTTTAAGTAAAGTACTTATCGTGATGGTGATCGTTATCATCACGCACCTGATCGACAGCAACATTCTCTTGCCAACTATTGTAGGATCCAAAGTACGGATCAACGCCCTGATCGCAGTCCTGGGCGTTATTATGGGTGAAATGATATGGGGAATATCCGGAATGTTTTTATCTATACCGGTAATCGCTGTGCTTAAAATCATCTTTGACAGAATTGAAGGATTGCAGGCATGGGGCATCATTTTGGGTGACGACGAGAAGCAACAGGAAGCACTGGCGGGAAAGAATGAAGACGTATAGAGTAAAATACTTCAACACAGATATTTAATTTTTTATTTAAACAAAAAACAATCCTTATAAAAAACAATCCTTATTATGAAACACTTAGTCTATCTAACCTTGCTTGGACTTGCCTTAACATCATGTGGCAAATACCAGATTAACACTATAAGTAGTGCCACACTAAATAAAGATCCTAATACGGGAGTTCTTACCACGAGTAACGACTCCTTCGACATCAGCTATCAGTTTAGAGGGAAAAATGCGCCTCTAACTATTGAGATTCTTAACAAGATGAAAGAGCCGGTTACCGTTGACTGGTCTAAATGTGCGTTAATTGTAGATAGCGCTGCGACAAGCTTTTTAGGCGACAAGATTGGCTTTGGCGGAAGCAGCGTTGGATCCAGCTGGAAATTTTCCAGGGATTGGGAGATTAGCTCCCACGACTTTGCGGGCGCAGCCAGCGTACCAACAGCGTTGACATTTATTCCTCCTGGCACACGCGTCAGGAAAACCATACTCACCGCATCGAATAAGTATGTAAATAACATTCCCCCTTCGGCCTTAACAACTATAAAAAGTGGGATTGAAGAGTCGCAGATAACTGTTAAATTTGCGGAATTTAACCAAAGCAATAGTCCTGTAAAATTCCAAAGCTATCTTACCTTCTTCACCGAAAACGAAGGCAAAAAACATTATATCAGTCGCAAACACGACTTCTATATCTCGAAGCTCATAGTGAGTCCTGTGGATCCAACATCAACAGAATTTTATCCACGTGACCGCTCAGACGTCTATTATCTCCATTCAGGCGACGGACGGGGTACGCGTACTAACAATCCAGAAATATTGCCCAGTGGCTTTTCGGCAAACTGATAGGTACCCATACTAACGAACTATCGTAGCGCCTGGAGTCGAGGCGCTACGATAGAAACTTTTCATCAATCAGCGTTTCCCACAGCATGCTGATAAGACGCCTTCTTTGATTCAAACGCCGCGAAGGATGAAACCAGGTTGGATGATGCTTGTTGATAAGAGGTCTGGGCATCCAAATACTCACTTATCGATATCAATCCAGCCTTATAATTATCGTCGTTTACCTTCAAATTTTCTGCAGCCTGTACGAGATTCTCGCGAGTTACGCTAATTTCTGTAAGCGCATTCTTCATCTCATACCAAGTCTTCATAATCAACAATTTCAATTGATCTTCACCATGGGCAAGATCGTTGCGTGCTACTTGCTCGCGTATTTCCTGTTGTCTGATCTTCTGCCGGCCTTTGGCCCATAAACCATCGGAGATGGGGATAGAAACCATTGCCGTGAGTGTAGGAACAAACTTACTGCCCAAGCCATTGTCTATGGTTCCGATCTGCACGGCGTTGATGCCAGCGGTAAGGCTAGGGAGATTCTCGCCTTTGGCTATTCTTTTCTGTAAACTTTCGGCAGCCAGCTTACGTTGCAGCAATTGATAGTTAAAATTGCTGCTTAAGGAAGTATCAGGACTCAAGCTATGTATGGACAGTAGTGTTTCTACGCCGAGAGTATCGCGCATGGTCATAGAAGAATCGTAACTCAGACCTGTATAAAAACAGAGATCGAGCAATGCCAGATTTCTGCCGTTGTTCAGCTTAACACGATTTAACTTAAGCTGGTTTTGCTGCACATTAACCTTAAGCAAATCATTACGTGCAATAAGTCCTGCGTTAAGCATATCCTGCTGCTGCTTCAACACTGTAGCCAGGAGCTTTTGATTAGCCTCAAGAACTTTAAACTGCTCCTGTATATTTACCAGATTCCAATATTTCTGTTCCGTAAGCAGGCGTACCGAATCTGCCGATTGTCGCGATAAAATGCGATTCACGTCAACCTGTAGGCGGGCAAGTTCATTAGCCGTAGCTACGCGGCCGCCGGCATATAGCGTTTCTGTGGCTGTTGCACCCACTACGTAGAAGTTATCCACCCCTTTTGGCAAGAGCGTAGGAATGGCAGGCACGAAATCTTTTAAGCCATATACTCCGGCACCAATAGCGCTTACCGATGGAAGATATTGTGCTTTGGCCGCCGCCAGATCAGCTTCGGCTAACCCTTCCTTTAGCGTTCCGTTTTTTATGGCGTTGCTGTGCTGCAATGCCGCGTCCTTTAACTCCGACAAACCCACAGTACGCTGAGCGAGGACTACGTGTACGGCAAATATTGAGATCAATGTGATTATAAACTTCATGCGAATTAATGTTTATCAGTTGCGTTCTGCACTTGCTTTTCCTCGCCTTTGAAGAATAGCCAGTAGAGCACCGGTAATACAAACAGTGTTAATAACATGGAAACCATCAACCCGAAACATATTACAGTTCCCAAAGGCCCCCAGAGTGACGATCTGCTGATGATCATTGGAATGACGCCCACCGCCGCCGCAGATGAGGTAAGAAAAATTGGCCGCATACGACGTTCCGCCGATGCTATGGCCGCTTCCTTTACTGATTTACCCTCATGGAAACGTAACTCGTCGGCATGATCAATGAGGATAATTCCATTTCTTACTACAATGCCACAAAGAGCAAGCAAGCCTAAGAATGAGGTAAAGCCAAAGGGATAGCCTGTAATCAAGAGGCCAAAAGCTGCACCAAGGATACTTAAAGGCATGGTTGTGAAGCAGAGAAAAGCGTGTTTGAGCTTCTTAAAATGGACGACCAGAATAATAAAGATCAGCACCACACTCATCAACAGTGAGATACCCATGGGGCCCATATTTTCTTCCTGAAGCTCTAACTCTCCCCCATATTCAAGCTCTACGCCGGTCGGCAGCTTGATTTTTTCGATATCCGGACGCATCGCTGCCAATACAGCATTAGCCACAGCATCCTTGTCAATATCCATGCGTACCGTAAGTGTTCTTATGCTATTACGGCGCACAATCTGCCCTTCATCCCATGCCGGTACAATGTCGGCAACCTGTCGGAGAGGCACGATGGATTGAGTTTTCGTAGCGGGAATATTTAATGAAAGAAGTTGGTCTGTATTATTCCGGCGAGCTTCGGGAGATTTGATTTTCACATTTAAGGGATAATCGCCCTCCCACACCTGCGTAGCTGTAAGTCCCGCCTGATTTATGGCTACAGTATTTGCAATATCTTCACGACTAAGGCCTAAACGACTTGCTTCCTGATTCTTTATCCGCACATCTATGGTACTCTGCATTTCCGCAAAATCTGTACGAACCCAGTTAACGGCTTTATAGTCTTTGGCAACGGCAATGATCTTGTCGCCGACCTCCTTCAAACGGGCAATATCATCTCCGGAAATACGGACTTCAATAGGCGCCTGAGCGTTAATCATGTTTAGTTGCTTCATGCGCAAATGTGCATCTGGGAACATGTCGCCGAAACGCTTTTGGTATTCGCCTAACACTTCTTCCGTAGTCTCTTCGGAAGTGGTATTGATAAGTATCTGGGCGTAGTTCTTCGCCGGCAGATTAGGAGCATACACGGTGTGGAAACGCGGAGAGCTGGTGCCGGTAAAGCTTGCAAAATCAACAATTCGCTCATCCTTTGCCAGATACTTCTCCATACTCTTGACAACTTTTTCAGTTTGCACAAGATTGTAACCGCTGGGCAGGTACACTTCCATGGCAAACTGATTACGTTCGACTTTAGGGAACAACTGCTGTGGCAAGCGCGACATAAAAAATACGCCAAGCAATACAGACGCAATTCCCACAGCTACTGTAAGCTTATAGTGTTGCACGGCATTGGCTACCTGCTTATTGAAAAATAGCTGCAGCCTGTCGAGAAAGGAGGGCTTCCCATTGTCCTTCTTATCATCAGCATTCAGCCCCTTTTTAATGAATCGCGTGTTAAAATATGGCACCAGTACCATGGAGATCAACAGCGACAAACCCAGGGCGATCATGATGGTGATTGGGAAAAGCTTTACAAAGTCTTTAGCCACACCGGTCATGAAAAACATCAAGGGCAAGAACGTTGCTGAAATAGCCAACGTTGCGGTAAACACAGAAGGGAAAAGCTCCTTAGCGCTGCTACGTGCGGCGTCCCAGATAGACATGCCGTGATCAAGCTTTTCAATATGATTATCGATCACAACAATCGGGTCATCGACGACAATCCCCAATACCACAATGAGGGCTGCAAGCGTCACGGTGTCGAGCTCGATATCAAAAAGGTACATGATTGCCAGCGTTGCTGCAATGGTAATGGGGATGGTTGCTGCTGCAACTGACGCAACCCGAAAGGGGAGCAAAAGTAAAGCCACTACAATAACACCTATCAGTGCATAGCCAAACTCCTTCATAAAGTGGGAGATAGAATCATCAACAACATTAGCCTGATCGGCCAGCTTCACGAGTTTTATGTCAGACGGCAGGTGCTTCTGAACCTTTTCCAATTGCACGTCCAGATCTTCGCCAAAATGCACAACATTCTTACCAGTAACCATTTCTAAAGAGATGATAATGCTCTTGATTCCGTTAGTGCTCACATAGCTTTCCGGCTCATCGTACTCGCGCTTCAGCGTTGCTACGTCCGACAGCCGAATCTGATTGCCATTAGCGTCACTACGCAGGATTTGAGCAGCAAGATCTGCCTCCGTTTTAAAGAAGCTGTTGAAATGTATTGGTCGGTCAATAACGGCACCCTTTTCTACTCCCCCCGCATTAATGGCTCCGGCATTTTGCAACACCTGCATTATCTGTCCGGCACTAATGCCATATTGTAAGAGCTTATTATTATCTACATATACAGAAATTTGCTCGGTAAGGTTGCCCGTGTGAGAAACTTTGGCAACGTCTGCAACCTGACGTAGCGATGCTTCGATATCGTCAACATTCTTCTGAAGCTCTTTATAGGGGCGTGTCGGAGACTCTACAGATAGCAAAAGCGCAGATGTGCTTCCGAAGTCGCTATTGACCATAAAGCCTTTTACCTCCTTTGGCATCTGACTTTGCAGTAAAAGCAAGCCAGCCTGGGCCTTGTTCCAGAATGCTTTGGCATATGGCCCATTCACCTCATCGGTAAGCTCCACGAAGACATACATCATTCCGTCTCGTGAATACGAATAGGTTTTGCGTTTATTTACTTCGTTATTGTTAAAGAGGTATTCTTCAACTTTACGTGTCATCTGTTCTTCTACCTGCGTTGCTGATGCGCCTGGATAATATCCAATAATCAGCCCCTGGCGTATAGTAAAATCGGGAAATTCATTTCTCGGCATATTAAATAAGGCAAGGAAGCCAACTAATACCAGAATTGCGGCGACGCTTAAGGGGACGACATGATTATGCATGGACCACTCTACGATCCCATCTTTTTTCTTCATGAACAGCTCCTTATTTAATGATGTGTAATGGACTACCACTTTCGAGCTTCTGGAAGCCAGAAACAATAAGTTTATCCTGCGCGTCGACGCCAGACTTAAGCATGATGCCATCCTGAACAAGGGCGCCGGTCTCTACAGGCTTACGGATGGCTTTATTATGCTGATCAACAACATATACAAAGTTCCGGCCTTGCTCATCTACCTGTACCGCCTGAGCAGGAACCTTTATTCCCTGAGCGCTATCAACCTGATGCGACTGCAAGAAATGTACCTTACAGAGCATTCCAGGTTTCAGCTGAAAGCTATCATTCCGGAGGTTAATTTTCACATTATAATTAGCACTGCCAGTTAGCGCCAATACGCCAGTTTCAGCAATATTTCCCTGCAAAACTTTGCCCAAAGCATCAATAGAAACGCGCGCCTGATCACCGCGACGGAATCGGTTTATCTCACCCTCGGGCACGGCTACTAACACCTGTACGGTGCTTACATCAAGCACCTGAGCCACCGGAACTCCGGGACCCGCTGTAGCTCCGGCTTCAATCATCTTGTTCCCTATATACCCTTTTACCGGCGATGTTAACGTAGTGTGAAGAATATTTTGATAGGTTGCACGAGCCGCAGCCTCAGCCTGCTCTGCCTTAGATTTTGCTTCCAACATCTTTATCTCCGCCATACTGCCTTTATTGTATACTTCAAGCACGCGCCTGTAAGATTCTTTGGCAAGACGTGCCTGCGCCAGCTGTGCTTCGTACTGATTGCGATATACAGCTTCATCAACTTTGGCTATAAGCTGTCCTTTTTCTACATACTGCCCGGCATCTACAGGAATAGATGTTACGGTGCCGCCCACCTGAAAGCTTAAGGTAATGGTCTTCTCTGCTTGTATTGTACCGTTATAATCCAAGGTAATTCCCATACCAGAGGTAGCGGAAAGATCTACTACCTTTACTGATAATGTATCGCGCTGCGTCTTAACCTGATCGCTATTAGAACACGAAGAATAGAGAAAGGCTAGCATCAGCATGCCTAAACTCTGTAAATGGAGATAATTTATTTTCATTAGTCAATTAGACGTTTTATATATTATTGTCGAAACTAAACACTAAAAAAATGCCACTTCTGAGAAATGGCAACTCGAACTTGCTAGTCGTCTATTTTACTGCAATCCTTTGAACAGTATTTGTCCCAGCCAATCGAGTTTGGATTCGAAATCCGGTAGTCTGCCGAACAACAACATCTCTTGTTCAAAGCTTTTAAAAGCAGTAGCGACTATTTCAGCGAGGAAAGCAGCATCGCCATCAGTCAGCGGCTTAATTTCCTTTTTGGAAATTGCCCATCCGAGGATTTGCTGTATGATTGCTGTTTCGATCTCTTGAAACCCTCTCATTCGCTGAACAATAAAAGTGGAATCATGTTTTAAGTCATCTGCTACAAGCTGATACTGTTGCAGCAAACTTTTGAGCATACCTAGCTTTCCGCGATAGTAAGACCGTAAGTTCTCGTTGAATGTATTAGCGGGATTTAAGCCAGCCTTTGCTTTGTTGAACAAATCGTTGAACACCATGATGGCAAATGCCTCAAATACCTCATGCTTATTCTTAAAGTAATAGTAGAGCGTACTCCTTCCTTTACCTGTAGCTTTAGAGATATCCTGCATAGAAACCTTGAGCAGCCCATATTTCCTAAACACCTCTCCTGCCTGAATTATTATTTCAGATTTCACGCGGTCATATTCTAACGCCTCATTCATTCGACAAATATAAGAATTTTGTCGAAACAATAATTAATCAACACCTTTGTTACATATCGACATACAAAGCCACCCTAAAAACTAAAACACTAACGGCGTCGCCAGCGGCAACTTGCTACCAGCGGCACCGTTAGAATGGGAAATCAGGAAAGTGCCGAGATTTGTTATTCCAGGGCTTTTGAACTAAAAAGATGAAACTCTCCGGGTGCGTATGTCGCTGAATAATTTCCAGATACTGAGAGCTGTTGTCCGGAGAAGTTGTCAATCCAGGTTCCCGCTACCGGAAAAGCAAGAGTTACTTCCTTGCTTACCACATCAAAATTACCCACCAATACCAGGTTATTTGAAGCACCCTTCATGATGATATGTTTAATAGCGCCTGAGAGACTATAAGAGAAGCTACCAGCATTAAACACTTCGTTATTTTTCTTCCAGTGGATCAGCTTGCTGTAAGTATCAAACAAACTTCTACGTTCAGTATCCTGAAAGTATTCCCAGTGAAGAGGCTTTTCTCCGGTTCTGCCATTTTGATCAATGGACACGTCATACCCAAGCTCGCCGAACTGCCACACCATCTTAGGCCCAGGTGAAGCAAACAGAAATGCCGCGGCCAACTGCTGCCGTTTTAATGCCGTAGCCTTCGATTTAATACTATAACTGCCAGCACCATTACCATATTGGAGATTCTTATACATCAGCCGTTCCTCATCATGACTTTCCATGTAGCTCACCAGATTAGCAGGCTTGCTAAACCCGTGGCGGTCATAAAATGCTCGCGACAGATCGGAATTTTGTATGTATCCCATAGTCGCCTCATTGAAATTATAACTCAAGTTATTCCACAACATCATGCCTGCATCGGCCAGTTCTTTTTCCTCTTCATCAGCGGCAAAATGTTCAAGGATCACGTAGACGTTTGGATCAATACTCTTCATAAAAGCGTAGTAATCTTTCCATATCGCTACCCGACTTGCATCATAGGCACTCCATGAATTGACATCGGTGGTACCGGAATTTTTTTGCGTAAAGCCCTTCGACAGATCAAAACGAAAACCGTCAATCTTATATTCCTGCATCCAGAAGCGCATGACATTCTTTGAGAAGGATTTCGTCGCGGCACTCTCATGGTTAAAATCATAACCCACGTTGTACGGATGAGTAGGTTCAACATTAAACCAGGGACTGTTAGCGGCCGGTTTACCGGCAACCGCATCAAAATATAATTGCACCATGGGCGACTGTCCGAAAGCGTGGTTCAGAACAAGATCAAGAATTACAGCAATTCCCTTTGCATGACAGCGATCAATAAGTTCCTTCAACGCATTCTTCGTGCCGTAATACTTATCCGGAGCAAAATAAAATGATGGATTATAACCCCAACTTGAGTTGCCTTCAAACTCATTTACAGGCATCAGCTCCAGAGCGTTCACGCCCAGACGTGTCAGGTAATTCAATGTATCTTCCAGGGTTTTATAGTCATGCAGGGCTATAAAATCGCGCATATGCAGTTCGTAGATTACCAGATCCTTTGTTTCCGGTCTTACAAAAGCCTTTGAGGTCCAACTGTACGCAGCTTCACCTGTCTTCAGAACGCTTACGATCCCATTGGTTTTTCCTGAAGGATAGGTGCGTAAACCGGGGTAAGTGGAAGCGCTAATAAAGCTATCGTATTGAGGATCCAGCACTTTCTGCGCATAGGGATCGGCAACTTTCAAACTGCCATCCACCCAATATTGGTAGGCATATTCCTGAGAAGGATCCAGGTTATCTAATTGAATCCACCATCTGTTTCCATCGGGAGTTTTCTTCATAAAGGCTTCCGTAGAGGGCGACCAGTTATTGAAGTCACCAATAAGATACATGAAGCTCTTTTGCGGTGCGTAAATACTAAATATCGCCGAACGCCCGCCGTTTAGTATCGTAACCCCATCCTTCGCCCCTGCAGGCAAAGCCTCAATCTTGACGTCAGCATTTACGGTAAATGAGAAACTACGCTCCAGCGTAGCCGAGCCGTCGCTGGCCACCACCTTAACGACATTCACGCCCGGTTTCCCAGCGACGACCGATCCGTTGATGCTGCCGGCATTAGTGACACTGGCGATGGTCTCACCATTCAAAGTCAACGTTAACGTAGCCTTCTTTGAAGTCACGGCGCTAACCTGCACCGTTGAACCCACCTGCATAATTGCCGTTGCGGGAGCAGGAACATAGGTCGGCTCAAACTCTGGTGAACTAAATCGTAATGCCAGTTGTCCAGCGGCAGTAATCGGCAGATAGATGTCACTGCCATCTTTATTACGAGCCGACAAAGAGCCTTCCCCATTCCTGAACACCATAGCTACAGACTTGATCTGTTCCGATGCCGGCACCGCGAAGAACTTGCGTGGGCTAATTTTTATTGAATACTTCCCGGCCCCCAATGAGGTCATTTTTGATGCGACATCAGGGGTGTTGAAGGAACCGCTTTTTACATATTTCCAATCAGCAGCATTCGCACTTTTATCTGTCAACACTCCAGCGTAGAGGTACACATCGCCGGTATAGCCTTTCAAGCCAGCGTTTCCTTTTGACGCATCAAAAGTAATGGTCATCTCGCCTTCCCCATCCGGAAAGTCAGGACTCCATGATATCAGCCCATCAGCGCTTACAGGAAGTTCCGAGCCCGGAGGCTGAGTTTCTTCAATATCCTTCTTTCTGCAGCCTGAAAGCATCATCAGAGGAAGAATAAATATTAGTAGTAATTGATATTTCATAGGTTAGTTGTTTTAATCTGGTAGCCCTGCTACAGGTTCATAAGAATATTACCAGCGATAGCCACGACAAGCGTCAGGCTTTCACGCGCAATACAGAAATAGCACCACAAAGCATCAAAATCCCGGCAAACACTAGTGCGAAGATCGCCTGACCAGCAAAAAGATATTTAACGATAAGTCCGCCGAAGAATCCGTTTACGATTTGAGGAAATGTGATAAAAAAATTAAATATTCCCATATACACACCCATTTTGCGCGCCGGTATCGCATTAGATAAAATAGCATAAGGCATTGCCAGAATACTCCCCCACGCAATACCGATGCCTAACATCGGAAGTATGAGCCACTGTGGATTACTGATAAAATAAATAGCTATTAATCCAGCGCCTCCGGCCAGAAGAGATAGCGCATGAGCCCTGGTCTTGCCCAGCTTAGCGGCAATAGCCGGCAGACATAACGCATATATTGCAGATACCCCATTATAAACTCCAAATAATATCCCCACCCAATTGGCGGCATCAGCATATCCTGCGGTATTGGTATCGCCCGGTGCCACGTTATACACATGCTCCGCGATGGCGGGAGTGCTGAATACCCACATGGAAAACAATGCGAACCATGAAAAAAACTGCACCAAGCCCAGTTGCCTCATCGCCTGCGGCATCGCTTTAAAATCAGTAACGATACTTAGAACACCTTTCTGTTCTTCCTCTGGCAGCTCCTCATGATCGTCGAATGCCTCGCGCTCTGCAGGCGAATACTCGCGCGTAGTAACCACCGTCCATAATAAGGTGGCAACAAGTACGACAGCTCCAATATAAAACGAATACACTACATTCAAGGGGACCGCCCCGTTTGCGGCGGTCTTGTCTATGCCAAAATATTCCGACAACACATAGGGTAACCAGGATCCTATAATAGCGCCTGCGCCTATAAGAAATGTCTGCACCGAAAAGCCAACGCTACGCTGGCGCTCCGGAAGATTATCGGCAACAAGCGCCCGGAACGGTTCCATGGCTACATTAAATGAGGCATCCATAATCATCAGCATACCAGCGCCAACCATTATCGGGGGCAACATATACGCTAAGAGAGACGCGTTCGGCATGAATATCAAAGCCAATGCAGCCAATAAAGCACCTGTAAGAAAGTAAGGCCGACGACGTCCTAATTTCGTCCACGTTTTATCACTGTAATGCCCTATGATCGGTTGCACAATCATCCCGGTAACAGGTGCGGCAAGCCAAAACAGCGACAAATGTTCTACATCAGCGCCGAAGGTCTGCAAAATACGTGAAGCATTGCCATTCTGCAGAGCAAAACCAAACTGTATCCCCAGAAAACCGAAACTCATATTCCAGATCTGCAAAGCTGACAGCGCAGGCTTCTCCATTTTTCCTTTCATAACGTTTAACATGGCCTATTTTAGTTTAAGAATCAGTGCATCTGAAGGCTTAAGATTAATATTCACCTGCTCGTTCGAGTAATTGAAACTCGACCCACCATCATTTAGAAGATCAGGCAAAGCCATTTGCTTGCCTTCAATACCAAGCTCCTCTAATAAGGATAAGGGAAGCCTTATATTAGTCTTCAAAGTTTTTTTTCTATCGAAGTTTACAACCATTAACAAGGCGGCATTCGTTGTGTATCTGATAAAAGCATACGCTTTAGCATTCGCCTTGGAAGGAATATCGAGGTCCAGCAACTTCCCCGATACAATTGCCGGAGAGCTACCACTAAGCCTAAGCAATTTTCCGTAGAAGGCTCTCAACTTCCGCTGAGCGTCACTTAACCCTCCGCCGTCAAACTTCCCGCCATTCATCCATTTCTGGTGCTCAGGTACTCCCCAGTAATCAAAGATCGTTGTTCGACCATCATCCTTACCAAAGCCCTCCTCCGCTTTGCCAGGCTCACCAACTTCCTGACCAAAATAGATCATCAGGGGCGCCTGCGAAAGGCAGGCGGCTAGAACCATTGCAGGTTTCGCAAGCCAGGCATCACCCGCAAAGCTTGACGAAGCAATTCTCTCCTCGTCGTGATTTTCAAGAAAGCGAAGCATACCCTCACTATACCCTTCATATCTTTTATTAATTGCGCGGACATTGTCTAGCGAAGCATCAGGTTGATCGCGAATAAGTTTTTTAAGCTCATCATAAAGCCCCACCTTATCATACAAATAGTCGAAATGCCCAATCTGTAGGTACTCTTTATAGCGCTTCGGATCGTAAGCTTCGGCAATAAAGATCAGCGAAGGATGCGTTTCCTTAAGTTGAGGGATAACCCAGCTCCAGAATTCCACAGGGACCATCTCGGCCACGTCGCAACGAAAGCCATCGACGCCCTTTGCTGCCCAAAACCGGAGGATGTCGCGCATTTTAATCCACACAGGGGGCAACGGATCGAAATGCTTCCGCTCCTTGTTGAAGTAATCTATCCCGTAGTTGAGTTTTATAGTTTCGTACCAATCGTCAATGGAAGGATTTGGTTTAAACACGTTATTACCGGTAGCCTTCGCCGGCAATTCAGCAAATGCTCCATCCTTCAACCTATTCCTGAAGGAGACACCACCCGCGTCAACACCTTTTGGTACAACGAAGGCCTTTCCGGGCAGGTAGTAGAAATCATTCCGAGGCAAGAAAGCATGCGTCTTGTCATCATCAACTCCGAAACTACGCGTACCAGCAGGCGCGACATCTGAATAATAGGTGCGCGCCACATGATTGGGAATGAAATCTATCAATGCTTTCAAACCGCTGGCGTGCGTTCTTTTCAATAAGGCTTCAAATTCGCTCATCCGATTCCTTACATCAACAGCCAGGTCTGGATCAACATCGTAATAATCCTTAACCGCATAGGGTGAGCCCGCGCGACCTTTCACCACATCCGGATCATCAACCTTAATGCCTTCCTTTGAATAGTCGGCCATCGTAGCATGCTCTATCACGCCGGTGTACCACACGTGCGATATCCCGAGGCCCTTCAATTCAGACAGCGCCTTAGCATTGATATCCGCAAACTTGCCGCAACCATTTTCTTCCGCTGAGCCGTAATATTTATTATGGGTAACCTTGTTTCCAAAAAGGCGAACCAGCAACTGATAGATAACAGGCTTCCGACCTTCTGTAGAAACTGAAGCAGAATCAATGCTCATTCTATCTTTTTTTTCTTGATGTTGCCCTCCTCCACACGAAGCCAGCCCTGTTGAAAGCACCAACACGAATACTAGCAGACACTTGTTCGTTTGGAGAGGGAGATATCGTAAAAATAAATGCTTCAACTTCATAATGCTTATTGTTTATCCGATTTTCTTCGGCATCCTACACTGCCCGTTCACGTAAAACAAAGGTGCACGCCCCTGCCCGCAGCTCGCGCGACTCCTCAAACACCCGTATAGTCACGGGGATTTCCGAATTATTGGTGATCACAATTTCTTCCGGACGAACCTTTACGTTTAATGCGGCTCCGCGGAAGGTGATATTAAAAGAGAACGATTCCCATTTCGTTGGAATAAACGGGCGGAAGACCAACTCTGAGTTCCTCACACGCATACCCGCAAACCCTTCAACGACACTCATCCAGGTGCCCGCCATAGAGGTAATATGCAGGCCATCCTCAGTATCATTGTTGTAGTCGTCAAGATCCAGGCGAGCAGTACGCAGGTAAAAATCATAGGCACGCTGTTCATCACCCAGGCGGGCAGCAAGAATAGCATGTACACAGGGAGAAAGCGAGCTCTCGTGCACAGTGCGCGCCTCATAGAAATCAAAATTGCGTCGTAGGGTATCCATATCATAGCGATCTTCGAAGAAATAGAGTCCCTGCAGCACATCTGCCTGCTTGATAAATACCGACCGCAATATTCTATCCCAGCTCCAGCGCTGATTTAAGGGGCGATCCTGCGGAGCGAGATCTTTTACTAGAATTTGCTCCTTATCCATAAAGCCGTCCTGCTGCAAAAAGACACCAAGCTCTTTATCTTCCGGCAGGTACATATTGTCGATAATATGCTTCCAGTCAGTAAGCTCCTTGTCTTCATCAAAAGACAAGAGCTCCAGTAGCTGAGCATACCTCTCAGCGTCGGTGCCTTTCACATGGGAAAGTGCATCCATCGCATATTCCAGGCACCAACAAGCGATCGTGCTCGTGTACCAGTTGTTATTTACATTATTCTCATATTCATTGGGTCCGGTTACTCCCAGCATCACGTATTTGCTGCGTGCCTCGCTCCAATTCACGCGTTGTTTCCAGAATCGGGCAATGCCTACAAGCACCTCTAGACCAAACTCGGCAAGGTAAGCATGATCGCCCGTGTACCTTATATAGTTGTAAATCGCGTGCGCGATAGCTCCGTTACGATGTATCTCCTCAAAGGTTATCTCCCACTCGTTATGGCATTCTTCACCGTTAATGGTAACCATAGGATACAATGCCGCCCCCCCATCGAAGCCCAGTTTCCGCGCGTTCTCAATAGCCTTCGCCAAATGCTTATATCGGTAAATCAACAGATTTCTGGTCACCTTAGGTGATGCCGTAGCCAGGTAAAAAGGCACGCAATAAGCCTCGGTATCCCAATAGGTTGTACCTCCATATTTTTCACCGGTAAAGCCCTTGGGACCAATATTTAAACGATCATCCTCCCCTGTATAGGTTTGATTCAGTTGAAATATATTAAATCGGATGGCTTGCTGTGCCGCAACATCACCCTCAATAAGGATATCGCTTTTTTCCCATTTCCGCGCCCATGCCTCGCTTTGCTCCCGTAGCATGCCATCGAAGCCTTTTCTTGCAATACGTTCCAGTACCGCTGACGAATGCAACAGCAGCTGATCTACAGGATGATTCTCAGAAGACAATACTGATACCAGCTTATGCACGACAAGCTGCTGGCCTGCCAGCAAGGGCACCACGCAGGAAAGGCCTACGCACGTTTCGCTTTCAGTAGCATTTAACTGCGATTCAACAAGAGCGTCATCTATCCTCGCTTGCAAACGCATACCCATACATACAACAAAATCAGTCTTGCGGGTTTTCATTATCAGCTGAGCCTCCTCCGCGGAGCTCGTTCGACCTTGCGCTGTCCAAAAATGTTCATCATAATTAGAATCTTCATTTTTCACGTCGCCATCAATACATGCTGTAATACTTACATTACCGTCAAAATTGAGCGCTGTAATGGCATAACATACGGCACCAGCCTCGTCATCAACAATACTACAAAAACGCCTTGCACATACCCGCAGTCGTTTTCCCGATGTAAGTTCAGCATCGAAACTACGTTCCAGATATCCCTCCTTCATATGGAGCACACGACGAAAGGCAGACACACGCGCTGTTGCCAGATCAAGCTCCTCCCCATCCACACTTACCTGTATGCCAATCCAACTCGGAGCATTAAGCACCTTGGCGAAATATTCCGGATATCCATTTTTCCACCAGCCAACCCGTGTCTTATCCGGATAATACACCCCCGCCACATAGGTTCCCTGCAATGTGTCACCGGAATATTTCTCCTCAAAATTGGCTCGCTGTCCCATTCGTCCATTCCCCAAACTGAAGATACTTTCCGACACCCTGTTTAATTCGGGAACAAAACCCTCTTCAACGATATTCCATTCATCAACCTGTATATAATTCTTCATGATTTTATCTCTATAGCGCCTTATAAATCAAACAATTCCTTCGGCTCCATGGCATCCAGGGAACCGATCACACGATCAGCATCCTTAAGCACTAATGGCGACCCGATGCCGACAACCTTCATCCCGCCGGCCTTACCCGCGCGTACTCCAGCCTCAGCGTCTTCAAATACCACACATGCTGACGCTGGCACACCCAACAGCTCAGCCCCTTTCAGAAATACTTCCGGATCAGGCTTGGAGACCGTCACCACGTTTCCATCAACAAGGGCGTCAAAGAATGCGACAAGACCCGTACGCTCAAGGATCATTGCCGAATTCTTACTTGCCGACCCCAAAGCGCATTTAAGTCCCAATGTTCGACACCCCTCTAGAAAAGCTTTTGCCCCGGGCAATATTTCAGAAGGCTGCATATCGCTAATCATCTCTACATACCAGGTATTTTTACGTTCGGCAAGTCCTGACTTCTCTGCCTCGTCCAGCCCCGCGATGCCTCCCCAGCCCAAAATAAGCTCTAGCGACTGTGTACGACTTATACCCTTCAACTGTTCGTTCTGTACTTCTGTAAAGTCAAATCCTAAGTCATTTGCCAGACGCTTCCACGCTCTGTAATGATAGATAGCGGTATCTACCAGCACACCATCCAAATCGAATAGGCAAGCTTCTATTTTCATAAAATTATTCTGCTAAAAGGAGATTTCCCTCCTGTATCTATTTTGTTAATTCAAGTACAAGGGTTGTCGATGGAGCCACAGTAATTTGATCCAGACGAGACAAGACCTCATCACTTACAATGTTGCGAGCACCTCGAAAACCCGACAGACGTTCAGCGAATCGCATCGTATTAAGCGAATGGACCTTGTTATCCGTATTCATTATCACCATAATGGTTTTATCCTGATCATAGCGGAAATAAACATACACGGCATCTTCCGGCACGAACTGCATGAGCTTCCCCTGCTGCAAGACCGGGTTATCTTTTCTGTAAAGAGCCAGCTTCCGAACATAGTTGAAAGCCTCATTTTCCTTTGCTGTACGTCCCGAAGACTCAAATTTATTTTTCAAATCCCCGATCCAGCCACCCTGAAAATCCTCACGTACCAAACCATCGGGGTTTGCGAAATTTTTCATCAGCACCTCCGTCCCATAATAGATTTGAGGAATCCCACGGGTAGTGAGTAGCCATGCGATGCCCGATTTAAACTTGTTCAAATCCTCTCCGATCACAGAATAAAACCTGCTTAGATCATGGTTGTCAAGGAACACCACGTTTCGCGAAGCATCCTGATAAACAAAATCACTAGCCAGCGTGGTATACAGCTTATTTACCCCCTCATTCCAACCAAATTTGCCATTCAGCGCTTCTGTAATCCCCCACAAGGCCTGGAAATCCGTCACCCCTGGCAGCTCCGTATCAAACCCTTGATTCGCTGTATTCCCCTGCGTAAAAAACACCTGATTGGGAACACCATGCACCCAGGTCTCACCGAAAATGCTGAAGTCAGGATATTCCTCTTTCACTATTTTTCCCCATGCTGCCATAAATTCCGGATCGTTATATGCGTAGGTATCTAACCGGAAGCCATTAAGACCAGCATATTCTATCCACCAAATATGACTTTGTGTGATATACTTCTGAACATAGGGATTATGCTGATTCATATCAGGCATATGCGCATCAAACCACCCATCAGTCATCACCTTCCTATCGGCAACTGAAGCATATGGATCAAATAACACCTGATCTTTGTATGAGGTCTTGGTAAATTGAGGCCATTGATGCACCCAATCTTTTGAAGGCATATCGAGCATGGTCCAGTGCTCACTGCCTATATGATTATGCACAAGATCCTTAATTAGTTTCATGCCTCGCCGATGGCATTCCTCCGACAGTTTCCTATACAACTCGTTGCTGCCAAAGCGCCGGTCAATACGATAGTTTTCGGTATTGGCATAACCATGATAAGAAGTCTTCGGCTGATCATTCTCTAAGACAGGATTGAGCCACAAAGCTGTTACGCCCAGATCTTTCAGGTAATCAAGATGATCAATAATTCCCTGAATATCCCCCCCATGCCGATAATATATGGAATCACGATTCAGGGACGTTTCGCGCATACCCTTGATGATGTCATTCTTCATATCACCATTGGCGAACCTATCCGGCATAATCAGATAGATAAAATCCTTATTCGTCACACCTGTAAAGCGTTCATCCCGAGGTTGACGAGCCTTCAATTCATACGTATAAATTAGTTTCTTTGCTCCCTTCTTTTCAAATATGATAGGAAACTTTCCGGCACGAGCAGTGCCGTCAATCTTAAGATCGACAAAAACATAATTAGGATTTTCAACCTTGTTGACTCTCAGTAAGGTCACTCCCGGATAGTTAACAACAACAGTACGTGAAGAAATATTCTCACCATGTACTATCAGCTGGAGCTCCGGATGATGCATGCCAACCCACCAAAACATGGGTTCTACACGATCTAATGCCGGCACTTGCGCCCGGAGAGTCATCGCCGCTGCAAGCAAGTATATTAGCATGAAAGCTTTCTTCATCTCAGTAAAATTCAGATGGTATAACACCATGGAAACGTCATCAGAGGGCGACGCTTGTCGCCCCCCAATTCAGCCTCAACTCAAACTATATTTTTGTTAATGTATAAGTAAGTGCCTCCGTATCCAGCACCAATCGATAGGTGCCGGCCACAGTCAGATTAATATTAGCCCCGGTAGCACTTAGCAGCCCATCAGCCGCGCCTGCTCCAAAAGCGTTGCCGGCATCCCAGCTTGCATTCTTGCGGAACTTAAATTCTCCGGCGCTCAAAGTCAGTGTTCCTGTCCATACCGCCTTGCCGTTATCGTAAGTTAAAGGAGTATCGCTGCCCCAGCCGTTTGGCGTTGCCGCGCCGATAATGCCCCAGCTTTCCACTTCCATCTTCCAGGTGTTAGCATTTAGATCTGCTGTCAGACGGTACGATCCTGCCGCGGGAGCCTTCAAATTGCCTCCGCTGGTACTTAGCGTGCCGTTGCCTGCATCACCGTAAGCCGTATTCCATGACTTGGCCGGGGTGATCTTAAATTCAAAAGTGGCTCCAGCCTTGGCAGGGAAGTTTATGATGCCGCTGTATATCCCATTGCCGGTAGGCGACCGCAAGCTATCGGCAGTAGCGACATTCCATCCCTGGTAATCACCGGGAACATAAATGAAACTTACCAGTTCATAAGGCGTCACCGCCATCGAAACTACACTCGAATACGATGGCGGGAACGATGCTGAAATGGTCGATTTAACGCGCAACTCCAGATCTGTACTTCTGTTAAAAGGTAAACCCAGCGTAAGCACCAGTGCGTTGAAATCCAACACGGTGTATTTTATGGACGTGCTGCGATTTGTCAGCACTATTTCCTTGGGAGAGGCGAAGTTAGTGCCCTTCATCGCTATCTGCAGCACCTGTGTTACTGAAGCGGCATATCCAAAGTCGGCAGCCTTCCAACTCAGAGCAACAGCGTCCTTACTCTCATCAGCTTTCTTCAACACCAGCGTTGTAGCGCTTGCGGTAAGATCTGATGAAGTATCCGTCCTGGCGACGGTTAAATCTCCGTCCTTTTTGCAGGAAAAGACGAGTGTCGCCAGGAAACAAAAAAATGCTATATTATTGATCAGTTTCATAGTGAAATATCTTTATTGAAAATCTGTTAATATCCCGGATTCTGGGTCAGGTTAGTATTTGCGATAACATCACTCACAGGAAGCGGGTAAATGCTTTTATAATCTTCCACAGCAGTACCGGCCGGAGCACCTCCCTTAAAGGGCCACAAATAAGTGCCGGAAGTATATCTGCCGTATCTTATGAGGTCAGTACGTCTGAAGCCCTCCCAATAAAGCTCACGGCCGCGCTCGTCCAATACGTCATTCACCGTATAAGCATTCAGGTTTCCTGAATTATCACCATAGGCACGCTGACGCAACTGATTAAGATAGCTCAAAGCAGTACCGGTATTTCCGGATCCTCCGCGAGCCACAGCCTCAGCATAAATAAGATACATCTCTGCCAGGCGGAATAAAGGAAAGTCAGTAGAGCAATACGTGCCTCCTACCGATGGCGCGGTGGCTCCCGTAGAAGTAAGATTTGTAAACTTCGTAACGGCAAGTCCTTGCGTGAAGATGGAAATATCCTGAATCTCAGGAGCGCTGCCAAAAAACATCGCCCGTTTATCTTTCGTAGTCTGGTAGTTGCCGAACAGCTTAGGTAAAGTCGAGCGACTTCTGTTTCCTCCCCAGCCGCCATTCGGAATACCAAACTCTACAGGCTTCATATCGCCGTTCACTGCCGCATTGATTAAATAGGTCGTTCCTCCAAAATTCTGCGTCTTAACACCATCGTAATTAATTGAAAGAATCACCTCCGGATTATTTATATCATTATCAGCCATGAAAAGATTGGCATATTTGCTGTGCAGAGAATATTTTCCTGAAGCAATCACTTTCTCTGCATATTGCGCGGCCTCGTTGTATTTCGTAGTACCGGTATACACACCCGCGTTAAGGTACATACGAGCAAGCAATGCCCAGTCCGCAGCTTTCGTAGCTCGTCCATATTCATTGGTTTCTTTCAACAAGGGCTCTATCGCCAGCAACTCCGACTCAACATATTTAAACAGATCTGCACGTTTTATTTGTTGTGGAGCATCTTTACCAACAGTATTCTCCTCAGTGACGAATGGTGGATTGCCAAACAGATCCATCAATACCCAATACTGAAAGGCTCTGATAAAGCGCGCTTCAGCTGCGAAGTATTTAATTTCCTCAGCATCCGTGCCGCTGATACCGCGTCCGGCAACCTTGGCATCGGTGCTCTCCCTCAGAAATTCATTAACCACAGATATCTGATACATGCTTCTGGCGTACATACCCAACACCAACACATTAGAGGGCGCGTAATTATTATAATTCAGACCTAACACACCCCCTCCAGCATCACCGATCCAGGCACAGGCAGCTTCATCTGTAGGAAGTTCCTGCAAGTTCCAGAAGCCACGCAGAAAATCCGCGTATCCTGGATCCTGTCCGGCAACATCACTCGATCCTGTACCCGAATTACTTGGCGCGGCATAGGCACCGTAAACTTTAGCCAGGCCGCTTTTATATCCTTCCAGATTTGCATAGGCACGATCGGCCGTAAGATCATTCGTTGGCGACAGATTCAAGTCCTTGGCACAGGCGCTGAGCAAAAGAATCACTCCTGTCAATAGCGTCAGAATATTATAATTTAGATATTTCATCATTTTCTCCTTTCAATAATTTTAGAATCCAACATTCAGACCAAGTACGAATGTGCGCGGCCGTGGATAGAATTTATAATCGATGCCACCATAGTTCTCTGGATCTACACCATCATACTTGCTCACCACAAACACGTTCTGCACGTTGGCGGACACGGTAAGGTTCATCTTTCCCTGCTTCAGCAGATTACCGGCATTAAACGCCAGTCCCAGATTATCCATCTTTAAGAATGAGGCATTTTTCACGTAGTAGTCTGAGAAGTATTGATTAGAAGTAAAACCTGTATTTAAGAAGTCGCGAGCTACATTGTTAACCACTCCCGAGGTAGCATCCATAAGCACGGTACGCGATGCCAGGTTGGAGCTTACGTTATCATAAATGTAATTGCCAAGGCTGGAGCGTAACACCGTACTAAGGGTCCATTTGCGATACGTTAAGGACGTAGAAAATCCCATAGTCACTTTAGGCAAAGGCGACTTATAGAAATACTTATCCGACTCGTTGATTACGCCATCATCGTTCTGATCAGCATAAGCCCCGTACACCGGCTTACCAGCTTCATCATATACCTGCTGGAATACGTAGTAAGAAAATGGCGTATGATTTAGCGTATGCGCCTGAATCTTATTGCCTGTAGATCCTGTAATCCCTCCTACGCTAACCATATAATCCGGATTAAAAGAGGCGGTCAGGTTCGTAACTTTCGTTTGATTATAAGTCGCGTTAAATCCGATGTCCCATACAAATCCGTTGCTTACAAGCGGTTTGGCGTTAATGCTAAATTCCACACCATTAGCTTCCATGTTTCCTACGTTTGTAAGAAGCTCATTGCTAAAGTTTGAACCAATAGGAATAGGAATGATACTCAGCAGATCTTTAGTTTTCTTTTTATAAACATCAATGCTACCATTGATGCGTCCGTTCAAAAAGCCATAATCTAAACCAGCGTTATAAGTAGTGGTTGTTTCCCACTTAACATTGGAGTCGTAAGCAACGGGAGCATTCATGTAATAATATGTATCACCCATACGATACATGGCCTCGTTGTTACTCACATTGTAGTTTGAAAGATACGAGTAGTTAGCAATACCATCCTGCTGTCCTGTAACGCCGTAACTTAGGCGCAACTTTAAATCCGACAAAACACTGGAACTTTTAAGGAACTGCTCCTCGTTGATTCTCCAGGTGAAGGCTGCCGATGGAAATACCCCCCAGCGGTTATCCTCGCTAAAGCGGGACGATCCGTCGGCACGTATAGTTCCCGAAAAGATATATTTGTTATTGAAGGTATAGATCAAACGACCATAATATGAAAGAAGCCTGTTCTCCGGAATATCAAAGGGAAACTTCGGCGTGCTTTTGATAGTCGTACTATCGGCTTGATAGGTGTTAAAATTAGTAGTCTTAGTACGGTTAGCATAATATCCATAGCCTGCGGTAGCATTAATATTGCTCTTTATCGATTGAAGATCCTTGGCATAGCTGAGGTATGCTTCCACAACCTTATTAGAAATATCGGCTTTATACTCATTGTAATTACCTTTTGTACCGAAGCTCATCGCCGCATTCGCCGGAATAAATACCGATCCCTGACCTCGTGACACATCATACCCAAAATTCACATTTGCATGCAACTCCGGCAGGAAATGAAAAGAATAATCGAGCTGCATATTACCGAAGCTGCGGGCAGTCTTGCCGTGATCATCTTTCATCCGTATTAATGATACGGGATTACGCGGAGCATTCGGGTTTAACGTTCCGTCGGGTCTTGTCCACTCGTAATAACCGCCATAAGTCTGATCATCCATATATACCGGTTGAGTGGGATCAAATTGTATAGCAGCACCTATAGCATCCTGGTTGGCGAACTGCGAACGGGTAAGCGAACCCTTAACATTCAGATCTACCTTAAGGTGATTATCAAAAAACTTCGGACTCAAGCTAATAGCCGCGGTACCGCGTTTCATATTATCACGAATAAGGGTTCCATCCTGATTCAGATATCCTGCGGAAACCCGGTAAGGCATGGTCTTATAAGTCCCGTTAACACTCAGATTATTATCCGTTGTAGCCGCGTTCCGGAAGATTTCATCCTGCCAGTTAGTATTGGCTGTACCTAAAAGCGCTTTCAATGCATCGCTACCATTAGCGTTTACATAATCGCGTACCTCATCCGCCGATAGCACGTCAACCTTTTTTGCTACGGTAGCTATAGAGTTCTGGGTACTAAAGTTTACCGACGGAGTTCCGCTACTTCCCTTCTTAGTAGTGATCAGAATAACGCCATTAGAAGCTCTTGAACCGTAAATAGCCGTTGCGTTAGCATCTTTAAGCACTGTGAAGCTTTCGATATCATTAGGATTGATAAGCGATAAAGGATTTCCGATACCGGAGATCGTGGAATTGCTTAAGGGAACCCCATCGACAACAATCAGCGGGTCGTTACTGGCGTTCAGGGAAGCTCCTCCGCGTACACGTATAGTACTTCCGCTTCCTGGCTGACCACCATTAGTCGTAATCTGTACCCCCGCAACTTTACCGACAATCAGCTGTTCCGGAGTGGTAATTGTTCCCTGTTGAAAATTCTTCGAAGTAACAGTAGTAATAGAACCGGTGAGCTCCTTTTTCTGTTGGGTACCGTAGCCTATCACTACTACTTCGCTTAACGATTCAGCATTGGGTTGAAGACGAAAGTTGGATATCGCCTCGCCATTTACGGTTACGTTATTCTCAAGAACCTGATAGCCCAGGAAACTCACAGATAACCTATAGGTACCGAAAGGCAAGCCTGATAGTTTAAAGCGACCTTTATCATCTGTTGACACCCCGCGATTCAAACTCTTTATACTTACAGATGCTCCAGGCAACGGCTGGTTCATCTCGTCTGTCACCAGTCCGCTTATACTTCCATTTTGCGCGTAGCTAAAAATGGAGAGTGTCACGAACCAGCATAGCATAAATGCTCTCAGCAAGTAACTTTTTTTCATTTGAGGTTTAATTTTAGTTTAACAATTTTGGTTAGCCCAAATGGCTTTCCTTCGTTTGATATAAAGTTAAACGGGAACGTTCCCGAAATCAATCAAAAAAGACAAAAGTTATCCACATTTTACAACAACCGATAAAGAAGCTAAAGACGTAATTTTTACATTTAAAAAAAACACACAATAAACAACTAATTACCAGACACTTGAAAAAATAAAAGCATTTTATTTAATATTACTATCAGCGCCCACAATTCGGGAACGTTCCCGAATTGTAGGGAAAAATGTGGATAACTCACATATAATACGTTGGTTGATTCCCGAATTTTCGGCGCGAAATGATAATCTTCTACCTGAATCCTATCTGTCGAATTCCATGACCAACATTGAGTTGAGATCGGTTATTTTTTAAAGCGGACCCCCATGGCTGATTTAGTGCCAGTAGCAAGTCACTTTAGGATGAGCGCTATCCTTCGCCTAAGGTCGACTCCCTTAATACCAGCGCGGATGCCAGAACATGATGCTCATATTTCCCTACGGAATCCTTCCCCTCCAACAATCTGAAAAGACAGTTTGCAGCCTCCTCTCCCATCTCATAAGCGGGTTGCGTAATAGTAGAAAGCGCGGGGTTCAGAAGCGGCGCTATTTCGAGACTGGAAAAACAAATTATGCGAATGTCTTTTCCTATACTGAGATTACGTTTATGGCAAACATAATAACTGGCAATTGCAAGGCGTTCCACAGACGCGAATACACCATCGGGTCTCATCTCAAGAAACATCTTATCTAGAATCTCCATATTCTCTGCCAGTCCGTTACTACAGTCAATGACAAGCTCCTCGTCAAAGGACAAACCTGCGTCCTCTAAAGCATCCTTATATCCTTGCATGCGCATCTTTCCGATAGACAGGTTTTTGTTTACTACCAGATATACAATCCGGCGGCACCCTTTTTCGATGAGATGCTGTGTGGCAGAAAAGCTGCTATCATAATCATTGGTCTCTACTCGCGAAGTTGCCACGTCATCATACATCCTGTCAAAAAATACTAAAGGCACACGTTTACTGCGAAAACGATGCATATGCGAGTGGTCATTTGCTTCACCCGTCGCCGACATGATTATACCCTCGACACGCCCATTGTGAAGTTCAGAAATAAAATCTACCTCTTTATCAAAGTCATCGTTGGTAAGGTAAATCAAGACGTGATAGCCTTTTATACGTGCTACATGTTCGATTCCGTTAATCGCGCGGGAAAAAAAGTTGTTAGCGATCTCCGGAACAATCACGGCGATAGTCTTACTCTTATTCTCCCTCAGATTACTTGCAAGGTGATTGGGCTGATAATTTAGCTCCCTGGCCATAGCAAGAATTTTCTCCTTGGTCTCTTTATTAATATCGCTATGTCCGCGAAAGGCGCGCGACACTGTAGATGTTGACAGATTCAACCTTTCGGCCAATTGTTTAATATTGATAGTGTCCATAGAGCAGTGGATAACTGGGGCGACGAGCCACATATCAAACATATAGATAAATTTTGTCAAAGAGTAATTTCATTTACACTACCACGTCTGCTATCTTTTTTAAAAATTTAACTTCGCTTAACTTGATTTTGCTATCTTTGCACCACGCTTTAAAACAAAAGCAGGCCTCCTTAGCTCAGCTGGTAGAGCAACTGACTTGTAATCAGTAGGTCATTGGTTCGATCCCGATAGGAGGCTCTCTTTTTCCCCTGCAAGCACATCCATAGCGCACCCCGATACGATTAGTACTGAATATCAGGTCAACTTTGATATCCGGAAACAATGCCTAAAACCATTCATGGAGAATTTTAGAAAGCCTTAACATTCCCACGATTCACGTCTTCATCCCTACGTTATCATATTTTCTTCAACAGGCGATGTGACCCAAAATCACAGTTATTTCATCGCATGCTTACTTTTAATCCCATTTTTTCACATCAAACCCTTTTATACACCACAACACCAATCCGGTTGATATGATCTAACAAATCTGGGTTTCTAATGATATTATACTTAGATAAATCGATTATATATGGTAGATTTAAATCATCAAGTTGGTTTTCTATATCCTGTAAATCCATTAAGCTGATATCTCCAAATATTGTTAAATCAATATCTGAATACCGCTTGTAATTCCCCTTAACGCGAGAACCATACAAAATAACTTTTTCAACGAGTATGTTTCTTTTTAAAATATCTAAAATTGATAACCAATCCTGCAAATCTACCCCAGTAGATTCTACATTAAAACAAATCTCCTGTCCCTCCACTTCTCAATTTTTCTAGAGTTAAATTAAAGGTATCAAACAATGGGGAGTATTGAGTAATTATATTTCTAAATATTTCATTTGCAGTTTCTTCGTTATAAGTATGCAATGTCTTATTACGACTTACAATCATATCCATCCATACATGTGCATTTGTAATCAAATTCACACTAGCTGCATAACGAATCGCATCTCTGCTTCCAGTAATCTGTGTGTTTCCCTGGTATTCAGCAAAATCTTTCATTATTTTCCATGCCAGTTCGTGGGTAAACTCAAAACTCTGAATCAAACCTTGTTTCAAAATATCCTCTACCCCAAAAGCAATATCATCATAAGTGTGGAGATCTTGTAAGTCTATATCTCCATATAGACTTTGTATATAGGAAACGTTATTTCTAAATCTATCAAGTGCTTTGCGATAGTTACTAAACCGCTGCTGCCACCTTATATCCTGTTCCATTGTGTTTTTAATAATAGCCTTTCACCTATTTTTTGATGACTTTTATAACCAAGATCGATGTGCCAAAAAAAAAGCCAATGAAATTGCTGATTTATTTACGCATTGGATAAAGTTATCAAAATTTTATGGTATCATTTGTTGGTTAAACAATTTCTAGTTGTTTGTGGACGGGATTTGATAGCCGCTCGTTATTACGGGGCTAATAGATAGCCATGCAAGAATTTTATCTCGATGCAACACAAACACTAAAGGATCATCTTAGTAAGAACAATTTTCAAAACCCTAAACCAGTGACAGCTAGCACATCCTAAACTAACCCAATTTTTAAGACCAGAGAATCTCATAGATTTATTAAAGTGTAAATCTGCATATCCAACAGCTTTTTTCCTGTTAACTGGATTAGTCATAACTTAGATCCAAAATCCCTAATTTTACCGCGTGAAGCTCATAGCACTGTTTCTAACCATCCTGGTGGTTACACCCAGCATGACGCCCTGTTGCGCAATAGAGAGGTCTGAATTCCATGCTCATGAAACGTTGCACCACTCATTTCCCTGGCTATCTCGCAACCGCCTAAGCTTTTTTAGTTTACACATTCCTGTCTTTATTGGACATAGGTTATCGAAATTATTGTTATTTTAAAATACAAATCATGAACAGAACGATTGCGCTTATGGTCATGCTGTTTTGTACAGCTATGACCTATGCTCAAAACAAGTATACGGCGATCATTAAAGACGCGAAAACAAATCGAGTCCTGCAGGGGGCTACCGTAAAGGTGCTTGGTACTACATTAGGAAATACATCAGATAGCACCGGGTCGGTTACCATTAGTGGAATTACGTCTGGTAAACAAATCATTCAATTCAGTTATGTGGGCTTTCAGACCAAAACAGACACATTAACTTTTCCGCTTGCAGACAGATCCATAATCGTGTTCTTAATGGAAGCATCCAAAGAAGACGAAGAACTGGAGGAGGTGGTCGTTTCGGCCACGCGCAGTAGCCGCACCATCGATAATATCCCCACCAGGATTGAGGTAATTGCCGGCGAAGAACTCGATGAGAAGGGAAATATGAAACCTGGCGACATCCGAATGTTGCTTGCCGAAAGTACTGGCATACAAACCCAGCAGACTTCTGCTACCAGTGGCAACTCGTCCATACGTATCCAGGGATTAGACGGAAAATACACCCAGATCATCCGCGACGGCTTCCCGCTATACTCAGGATTTTCCGGTGGACTGGGCCTGCTTCAGATAGCCCCGCTGGATTTACAACAGGTCGAGGTGATCAAAGGCTCATCGTCTACACTTTACGGTGGCGGTGCAATCGCGGGACTTGTTAACCTTGTTTCTAAAAAGCCTACAGAGGAGCGCCAGCTAAATTTTCTACTAAACGGAACCTCCGCCTTAGGCCTGGACGCAAGTGCCTTTTATGGCCAAAAGTTTGACAAGATCGGCGTGACAGTCTATGGAGCATATAACAAAGGAACAGCGTATGACCCTTCGGATATCGGCTTAACGGCCATCCCCAAATTTGATCGCTTCACGCTAAACCCAAAACTTCAGCTCTACTTCGATGACGCTACTACCCTTTCGGTGGGAATTAACGCCACCTCGGAAAAGCGGATTGGTGGTGATATGGAATATTTGAAAGGAAATGGCAACGCCACGCATTCCTATTTTGAGGAGAATAAAACAGGCCGCTACAGTTCCCAAGTTGAACTCGATCACAAATTCGGTGGCAACCAAAAACTTAGCTTGCGCAACTCGGTAAGCTATTACGACCGCAGCATCGGTCTGCCAGACTATCAGTTCTCTGGGCTGCAGGTATCAACTTATAGCGAAGCCAACTATAGCCGTAATGGCAAAACTACGGATTGGGTTATAGGCCTTAATTTCCTGACTGACAATTTCACTGAAAATGCTCAAAACACCAATGCCTTGAGGAATTATAACTATAATACCATTGGTGTATTTGCGCAGAACACCTGGAATTTGTCAGAAGAATTCACGGTCGAATCGGGACTACGAGCTGACTACCATAATGAGTATGGCTTCTTCTTTTTACCCAGGATATCGGGTCTATGGAAGATCAATGAGCATTTTTCAAGTCGCCTGGGCGGCGGAATGGGCTATAAGGCTCCCTCGGTTTTTACCGAAGATGCCGAACGAGTACAGTTCAGAAACGTGTTACCGCTAGATGTTGCTAACACCAAAGCAGAACGCTCTTATGGCGCCAATTACGACATAAATTACCGCACTTTATTGTTCGATGGCAAATTGGGGTTCAGCATCAATCAGATGTTCTTTTATACCCGCATCAACAATCCAATCTTATTATCAGCTACCGGGGGAACAAATCTGAGCTATTTACAGCCTAGTGGTAATATAGATACCAAAGGAATAGAAACCAATGCCAAAATTACTTTTGACGACTTTAAGCTGTTTGTTGGGTATACCCTGGCAGATGTAAACCAGCATGTGGAAAATCGAAGCACAGCGTACCCGCTGGTATCGAAACATCGCCTGAACAATGTGCTGATGTATGAAATAGAAGAGAAATGGAAGATCGGCCTGGAGGCATATTACTTCAGCAAGCAACAGCTCAATGATGGAACCACCGGCAAAAGTTACTGGACGACCGGATTCATGGCAGAGAAACTATGGGCGCGCTTTTCCATATTTGTAAACCTCGAGAATTTCACTGACACCCGCCAAACGAAGTTCGAAACCATTTATACCGGAAGTATAACCAATCCCGTTTTCCGTGATATATATGCTCCTGTAGACGGCTTTGTTATCAATGGTGGTATAAAGTTCAAGCTTTAATAACGCCCAATATAACGCCCAACAACTTAATGGGCGTTATATTTTGCTTCAATTACGTATACCACCTGTAAATCACACCAATAAACTTCACAAACATCGCTCAAGCTGTTACTAAAAACCTTCGTTTTTTGAGACGTTCCGTATTCCTTCATGGGTCTGCTACCGTACGTCGTTCCATATTGTTTTCGTCTGGAATGCCTAAAGTATAAAATATTTATTCTAAATAAGACACTATTCAGTGTCTTATTTAGAATGCTTTCTTAGATAGTTATATACTACAATTCCTTAATCTAAAATTATCAAAGTAAAAAGCTCGCAAATTATTCCTTAACTGATTGATTGCGAAAAGAAAAAAACCCCAAATTGGATGTGCAGTTTTCGGGGGATTTATGCTAGTGGCAATACCTACACTTTGCTATGACGCATATTTAACAAATAGCTATCTGTGTCGCTGGAATTGACAGCATAGTACCCATGGGACGATAATTATTTATTTATCTCAAATTGACAAAGAGATTAAATTAATAAGCTAACAAAGCCATTTTGTCTTTAAGACGTACTATTGTGAAAACATCCATCAAAAGAGGTTACACAATAGCGATATTCAGTTTAACGCTTAAACGGATCATCTTTTTCATAATCACAGCATAACCTATACTACAATTTCTGCTGAATGTTGGGCATTGATTCAAATAATATACCGAAAATATAAAAACAATGACCAAGCATTGATGTTTAATCATTGTTTTTATATTTATAATTTGGCACGGCTTGTATGGAAAAGAAATTTGAAAAGATGAACGTTATAGTGATCGGCGCAGGATCAGGCATTGGACAAGCGACCACGATGAGGCTGCTTACGGAGGGAGCGAGGGTGTTTGCTATTGATGTATCGACTGAAAGCCATATAAACTCGATAGTTAACCTTTGAAAATTGAATATGAACATAAAAACAGAATCTAAAGAAACTTTAAGCACGCCAAGAAGAGTAGGCATCGAGATCTTGGAGGCCTATAATCTTTTAAACGATCAGGCCATAGAGTTTTTCAAAGCCTATGATCTAACATCTCAACAACAAAACGTGCTGGCCATACTACATTTTGGCGGAGCCATGTCAACCTCTGACATTTTAAAATGGATGTACGAGAAAAGCGCAGGGGTATCTCGTTTGGTGGATAGATTACTGAAAAAAGGTTTGGTAGAAAAATCTGTAAATCCAAAAGACAAAAGGTTAATAGTTATTAATCTAACCAAAAAAGGTGAAGAACTCTACGGAAGGGTGAACAACGATCTACAGCATTTTGAAAAAAAAATCGGTAATCTGTCAGAGGCTGAAATGAAAAATTTGATCGCCTTGCTGGTTAAGTTTAAAGGCTTTTAAATACATATTTAAAATTAAACACTATTAATGATATGATAAAATCAAACTTAAATAAAGCATTAACAGGGATAGTTATGCTTTCTATTCTTCAATCCGCACCACTACATGCCGAAGGTATAAAATCAGAAGGAGTTCAAAAGATGGTTAATTAACAAAATGATGACAATGTGAAATATAAAGGAGTAGTTCATGATGTAGGACTACAATTTAGTCCGGGGCCGTTTTCAGTTGACCCATTTAACGCTGATTTGGTAAGATATGACATGAAAGCAATCGCAAATGAACTTCATGCTAATTCTGTACGTATAGAGGGTGAAGAAATTCCTCGCTTAGTAGTTGCTGCGCAAGCGGCACATGATGCCGGTCTTCATGTGTTATTCAACCCTTGGAAAATGGGCGCGAATGCGCAGGAAACTATTGCATATATGACTGAGGCAGCGAAAGCTGCAGAAGAGTTGCGAAAAAAAGGTGTCGATATAATATTTGTGACAGGTTGTGAGTACACTATATTTAGTCAGGGAGCATTTCCGGGAGAGACATTCAATGAGCGCGTAATGTTCATGATAGAAAATGGTGGAGCGCCAGGTCACGAGCATGCACAAGGAACAAGTGAGGCTTTTCAGCAGGCGAACGCAAGACTTAACAAAATTCTTGCTGATATCGTAAGTGGTGTGCGCGCTAATTTTAAAGGTAAATTAACCTATTCTTCCGGAACTTGGGAGGAAGTGAACTGGGATTTATTTGATATTGTGGGTATTGACTACTATCGGAGGGGTGAGTCTGAAGAACAGTATGTAAAGGGACTGGAAAGATATAAAATAGGTAAACCTCTTCTGGTAATGGAAGTAGGAAGCTGTGCTTATGAAGGCGCAGGTGAAAAAGGAGATGGAGGGTTTGCTGTATTACAAGGTACCAACCCCGATGGAACAGGAATCTACATGGATAACAAAGTTCCGGTAAGAAGCGAGAAAGAACAAGCAGATTATGTGGAAACCCAGGTAAATGTCTTAAAAGATACAGGAGTTGAAGGAACGTATATCTATGTCTTTGCATTTCCAATTATGCCTTACTATGGGCCTGGAAATAGAGATTTAGACATGACCACTTACTCTCTTGTAAAATCCTTTCCTAAAGACGATCCCCGTTCACAAAAAATACCTTCATGGGAAAAGAAAGAGGCATTCGACCGCTTGGCCAAAGTGTACGGTCAATTAAAATAATACAACAACAATGATCCCTAATGCTGAAGTCGCTCCATGCTTATGCATGAGAGCGACTTTTTATATATAGTTCTACTTAATGATTTTAAGGTTTCCAGTTTGATCCAAATCTCGCGGGGAGGGAGGAGGTCTTAAAGCAAAAAAGGGACTTTTTCATTTTGAAAAAGTCCCTTTTTTTGGTGGTATCAGCTGGAATCGAACCAGCGACACAAGGATTTTCAGTCCTTTGCTCTACCAACTGAGCTATGATACCGTTTGTGTTTGGTGATGCAAAAGTAGATTCTTTTTGTTGAAAAACAAACTTTCGGGAGTGTTTTTTTCTAAGTCAGGGATTTCTACCTGATAATGAGCATCAAAAAATAAAAACGACTGAATAGGCTAATAAAAACTGAAAGCGAAAATTAATACGAGGTAGCAATAGTAGATATCTGGCACAGTTCCGCGCTCTGAGAATAAAATTCCTTGAATGTGACGAATTATGCAGGCTTGGCGTTGGAGTGAGAAAACTTTTAAATGGTGTTCCAAAATCAGGATTTCGCGGGTGATGAGGCATGAGAAATACGACGGGCGATAAGACGTAGCCGTGTGCGCGAAAAATCATAAAATAAGGTAATCAACAAGAGGACTATAGGCACCAGAAAAGACCAGAATTCATAGCGCATAAAAAGCCAGGCCCCTAACATCCCTCCAAAAAGAAAAAACGCCACGATGGTACTTCGCAAAAGCAGTCGCCGTTTAAGCGTTTTATCCACCACCGACTTTAAAAATACCTGTGAAAGGTCAACGCCTAAATCGGTGATCATTCCGGTGAGATGGGTGGTACGCACCACGGAGCCGGAAATCATGGACACCATGGCATTCTGAGCGCCCATAGCGAAAAGCAGACTGCCAGCGAAGGCTTCCGTTAAACCAATGGAATGATCAAAGGTGTCGCCCCGCAACATTACCAGCGTTAATACCAAAAGGATAATGATGATCGGGAGCGCGTAAGCCTGAGGTTTATTTCTTCCTGTGCGATCTATCAACATCGCGGAAGTAAAAGCCCCCATAAAAAACAAGAACACCCACAAGGCCACCATCCTTGCCATACGCCAGTTTGCGGCCATGACATTTACCGCAAATAACGCGGCATGTCCCGTAACGTTAGTGGTGAGCACAGAGAAGGCGAGAAAGCCGGCAGCATTTATAAAGCCCGCGTTCAGACACAAAAGCATTGCCAGTTTAAGGTTGTGATTAAAACTACGCCGTTTTCCAATGTGTCGTAACATGATGTCTTAAAGTTCAGTTAAAGGCGACCCGCTGCCATAAGGGTCATTCTAAAAACACCTCTTTCCAACTAAGATAGGTACTTTTGCGTCAAACCATCAAGCAGCAAAATTAAAAACAACAAACAGATGCATAATCACCAAATTTGAGTTTTTTACAATCAACCACCCGGCTAATATTGCAGGTATAGGAGCATACAGCTATTCCTGTTATGATCGCTTCTGTACGGAGTCTACGACCTTTTGCGAGAGCGCCTTCAACTGCTCATAATCGGATTGATCCAGATCCAGGGCAGCAAAAATCTGCATTGGCACGCAGGCGGCTCTCTCTTTCAGCTCAGTCCCCTTGTCCGTTAACGAAATATTTACCACACGTTCATCAACCTTACTACGCTGGCGGGTAATCAATTCTTTCGACTCCAGTCTTTTTAACAAAGGCGTGAGCGTACCATTATCCAGTTTTAGCTTGTCACCTAGCTGATTCACAGTCTGTTCATTAAGCTCCCACAATGCCATCATGGTAATGTATTGCGGATATGTTAAATCAACAGCTTCTAAAATAGGCCTGTATTGTTGCATGATTTCCCGGTGCAATACATATACCGAAAAACACAACTGTTTATCTAATTTTAAATAGTCTTCCATTCTTAAAAAAACAATGCGGCAGCATCCAACAAAGATACTGTCGCATTTAATTTATTTCTTTAGAAGAGCAATCATCTTTTCAGCCACACCTTCAGAAGAAGCAGGATTCTGTCCTGTAATTAACAAGCCATCCTCAACAACATGTACTCCCCAGTCTGATGTCTTGGAATAATTAGCTCCCTGACTTTTCAATTCAGATTCCACAAGAAAAGGAACAACATCCGTTAAATTCACAGCAGCTTCCTCAGTATTTGAAAATCCAGTCACGTTCTTCCCCTTAACGAAAGCGTCGCCATTATCAAACTTCACATTCTTAAACACTCCGGGAGCGTGACAAACAGCTCCTACCGGCTTGTCGGCATCGTAGAAGTCGAGGATGATTTGCTGAGAATGTACGTCGTTAGCTAAATCCCACAAAGGACCGTGCCCGCCCGGATAGAAAACTGCCGCATAATCTCCGGCCTTCACCTGATCAAGTTTACGCGTGTTGGCAATTATTTTTTGAACTTCTTCATCCTTAAAGTAACGCTCTGTGGCTGCCGTTTGCGCGTCAGGAACTTCACTATTAGGATCTATGGGAGCCGCCCCTCCTTTTGGAGTAGCAACATCTATCTCAAAACCGGCGTCCTTAAACGCGTAATATGGGGCAGCAAATTCCTCTACCCAAAAACCTGTTTTATGTCCTGTATTTCCCAGTTCATCATGGGAAGTGACAACAAATAATACTTTCATTCTATATCGTTTATTTAAACTCCATCACAAATTCCTCTCTCGGAACTCTTACCTTTTTCATAGGTGCTATCCAGTCCCGTGTCGGATCCGAAACGCCTACGTACATTAAAGAAACGCTCTTCAATCCAAATTTGTTCAGTTCTAATATTTCATCAATCAGGGCATTATCGAAACCTTCCACAGGAGTAGAATCTACTTTCAACTCGGCAGCCTGGGCTAAGGCTAAGCCTAGCGCGATATAGGTCTGACGTGCGGTATGGGCAAAATTCTTTTCAGCCTCTTCAGGCAAATAAATCGACTTTAATTTATCGGTATACGAGCCAAAACGTCCGCGAGGCAAGCCCCTTTCATCTGTAGTAAAGTCATATACTGTATCTATACGTTCTTCGGTATACCGATCCCAAGCCGCGAAAATTAAAATATGCGAAGCCTCTCTCATGCACTCCGGATTTAAAGCTCCTTCAGAAAGCTTATTTTTTAAATCCTGATTTTCTATTACCAATAGCTTGAAAGGTTGCAAGCCAGAAGAGGTTGGAGCCAGACGTGCCGCTTCAACAATTTTATCGATATTTTCCTGACTTACTTTTTTCGTTGGATCATATGCTTTCACAGCATATCGCCATTGCAAATTTTCAATTAATGCCATTACATTTTTATTTTATAACAATCTCTTCTTGTTAACAATTCAACAAAAGCCCTTTAGTTGTTAGATACTGTTAATTTCACTTCCATATTACCCCGCGTGGCATTAGAGTAAGGACACACTTCATGTGCTTTCTCTATAAGCGCCTGGGCCTGTTCAAGGCTTACTCCGGGAATATTAGCATGCAATTCAGCCGCTAATCCAAAACCTCCGTTTTCTAATTGCCCGATGCTCACCTTTGCTGTTACCGACGTTTCTCCCGTTTCAATCTTGCTTTGTTTGATAATTAAATTCAGGGCACTATCGAAACAGGCCGCGTAACCCGCAGCAAAGAGCATCTCAGGATTAGCATAGTCATCATTCGCTCCTCCTAAATTCTTCGGCATCCTTACTTCCAAATCCAGCACGCCGTTATCACTCTTAACATTTCCGTTTCTTCCACCCTGGGCTTTTGCACCCACTGTATATAATATTTTCATGATCTATTTATTTTGTTTGATGGCTCAAAAGTATTTAGTAAAATTATATTGTGCAAAATATAATTTTAAATCTGACGCTAAATCCATAAAATTAAGATTTGCAATGAAAGCATATTAAGATCAGGAACTGAAAGGGAGAACTACGGGTTAGGCTATATCAGCAATTACTTCAACCCCATCGAGGACGTAAATTCCCTATCCACACAGGGAAATAATCGCCTAGGGTTGCGAAAATAAGATCTCCAACTCTACTCAGGTTGAGCAGGACGACCGTTATTGAACTGGAAAATAGTCCACCAATCAGGGTTTAAAATTTAAACTATAAGTATAACATACTACACTGCCAGATCAAAAATACACACAACCCACTAACCATCAGACAATTAAAAACAAACAACAACCCTGTTAAAAAAATTTCATATTTCTTTATATAATCATGTTTGCATCGGCGCTAAGGCGAAACATTCTGTCCCGCTGCTCTTAGCGTCCGGCACAGGGGCTGCTACCTACCTGTTCCGAGACTGACTCGGGACTGCTTCGTACCAGACAGCACTGGTCATCGACATTTCATGGGCATTTCATCGACANNTTCTGAGTCAGTCTCGGAACAGATGGGTAGCAGGTGGGTACAAGCGGCGGGTAGGTGTATGACCTGGGCAGGCGTCGCTTGGGTATTTTGATGTGACATAATGCGACATCATAGGACAAGTTTGCACTGCTCCTGACAGGCAAAGTAAGTCGCTTGTGCTTATGGATCAGCAGAAGATCATGCGAGTTTTGCTGCGAAGGAATGGATCGAGCGATGAAGAGATAAGCAACTGAAGGACATGGCCTTGACGGGCGAAAAAGATTGCTTCATCTTTGTTCTGTCAGCGCTGTGTGCCGGTACCCATTGCAGTGTGACTGACAACTCCGATTCACCGGGAGGGCTCAGGTGGCAGAAAAGTTAAATTTGAATCGTTATGGCAGGAATTTCAAAGCGCGGGAAAAGTGGTCTCACAGGCAAGGCGGTTAAGCTAATTGAGCGGACATCAACAACCAGGGGCATCGGCTTGCAATGATTCGGGAATTTGGTAAAAGCGGACTAAACCTCCTGAGTGTTCCTGATGTTTTTGACGGAAGCTCGCTGAGGGCTGGTGTGGTGCAAGCGTCCATCCCCCGCAAAAAAGTGTAAGATTCAGGTGGATCTCAGGTGACTAATTCGAGTTTATTGCTCCCTTAAAACTGCCTTCGATTATTGCTTTTGAGCGGCATGATTATACGAAGAATGAGAACGTTTGGAGCTGAGCTCAGCATAGACAACTATTTGCATCGCCTGAATTCAGAAGATCCGACAACGATCAACTCAATAACAACGAAAGATGACAATTAAAAACAGAACTCAACTCATTTTAAACAGGGAGACTAGTTTTTTGTCCATTTCTTTATATTTTTTTATCGCGCTACCATTTATTATGGTTTTCTTTGATCTTCCGGCGATAACACATCGCTTACGAGCATTAATTTGTCACTAAGAATGAAATTTACACACCTCTTTACAATTCCTTTCATCGCTGTTGGTCTTTCAACGTTTGCACAAAACACAAAAAAGCCTCTTGATCACGATGTATACGATAAGTGGCAGAGTATAAATTCGGAGAGCATTTCCGCCAACGGACAATGGATCGTATTTTCTGTCAACCCGCAAGAGGGCGATGGAAACCTTATCGTGAGGAATCGCGTGAAGGCAATTTCCAAAGAGATCGCGCGCGGCGATGAAGCTGAATTCACCAGCGATTCACGCTATACTGCGTTTCTGATTAAGCCAACGTTTGCCGAGCTTAAAGCAGCGCGGGCAAAAAAGAAAAAGGCCTCCGAGATGCCGAAGGACTCATTGGGACTGCTGGATAACTCAACGTTTCTGTTAAAAAAGTTCCCACGCCTTGAATCGTTTTTAATTCCTGAAAAAGGCTCGGCAATTTTGGTATACAAAGAATTCGACAAAGAAAAGGAGAAGAGTAAGCCAAAAGGAAATGAGAAAGAGAAAGATGGAGAGAAGCAAGCTATCCCCGGCAGGCTACATATTATTGAGTTAAAAAGCGGAAAGGAAAAGCTCTTTGAGGATGTAAATGAATACATCATGAGCGAGGACGGCCGCTTCGTTGCTTTCGCACGCTATCACAATAAAAAAGATTCCGCAAGCGGCAATGGTGTGTTTATTTATTTTCCAGAGAAAGAAAAGACTCAGAAAATCGCTTCAGCAGCCCCCAAATATGGAAATCTGAGTTTCGACAAGTCGGGACTACAGCTGGCTTTTACAGCGGAGGGTTCCACTAAAGCGGGGATCGCTGGCGGAAACATGCTTTACTATTTCCGTCAAGGTAAGGATAGCGCAGAGGTCGTAATAAACAGCAACACCGCAGGCATGCCCGAACATTGGGAAGTAAGCATGCATGGGGAAGTGAAATTTAGCGAGAATAGCAAGCGCTTGTTCTTTGGCACAGCAGAACAAAGAACGCCTCGCGACACGTCGCTGGCGGAAACCGAGATACCCTCCGTGGATATTTGGAATTATAAAGACGACTATTTACAGCCTTATCAATTAAAGAACAAGGACAAGGAATTAAAGCGTAGTTATCTGGCAATGCTCGACCTGACGAACCGCAACCGGATGATTCAGCTTGCTGACGACAAGCTTCCTCTGTTGGATCTGGGCGACAAGGGGAATGCCGATGTGGCGCTAGGCACGACTAATTACGGTCACCGCGTAGAAAGCCAGTGGTTAGGCTCCGGCATCAGAGAGGTGTTTACCGTCTCGCTGAAAGACGGCAGCAGGAAGAGCATAGCCACCGACGCGGATGGCAAGGCATATCTTTCGCCCAAAGGCCGCTATGCGGTGTGGTTCAGCAGCAGCGACAGCTCCTGGTACTCCTATGATATGGCCACGCAACAACAGCGCAACCTGACACGTCAAACAAAGCTCGCCTTCTTTGATGAACTGAATGACGTTCCCGATATGCCATCAGCATACGGAATATCTGCCTTCAGCGATGATGATAAAGATGTCTTTTTATATGACAGGTACGATATCTGGAAGTTTTCGCCGGGCACGGGGCATGCACAAAATCTAACCAAAGGATATGGTCGCCAGCATAAGCTGCGCTTCAGATATTACGATCTTCATGACGGTCGCGAGGAAAGAAAACGCGATATGCCGGCAATCGTTAAGGCAGATCAACGATTGTATCTTGACGCTTTCAATACCGAAAGCAAGATGGCCGGATGGTATAGCACGACAGTTAAAGGCAGTACCGCGCCCCAAAAACTTGTCATGGACAGCGTGAGCTACTCGAGACCCTTCCTGGCTCAAAACGCCAGCGAGCTGATCTACCGAAAGGAAAACTATAAAAGAAGTCCGGATCTATATGTTTCCGCAGGATTCAGAGCAGAGCAGAAGCTCAGCGATATAAATCCATGGCAACAGGGTTACAACTGGGGTAGCGCCGAGCTTTTTAAATGGACAACGCCACAGGGTCACACATCGGAGGGCATTTTGTATAAACCTGAAGATTTTGATCCTTCCCGAAGCTATCCGATGATTGTATACTTCTACGAGAAGCTCTCGGATAAGCTTTTTCAATACATCGCCCCCGCTCCTACCCCCTCCCGCCTGAACATCTCATTTTTTGTGAGTCGTGGCTATCTTGTTTTCGCTCCGGACATCAGCTATGAAACCGGGCATCCGGGACGCTCGGCAGAGGAATATATCAATTCCGGAGTGGAAGCTCTCAAAAAGTTCTCCTGGGTACAGCGCGACAAGATCGGAATACAGGGGCAAAGCTGGGGAGGCTATCAGGTTGCGCATCTGATTACACGCACAAATATGTATGCCGCGGCATGGGCCGGCGCGCCTGTAGTAAATATGTTCTCGGCTTATGGGGGTATACGATGGGAAACCGGCATGAACAGGCAGTTTCAATATGAAAAGACCCAAAGCCGTATTGGCGCCACGATTTGGGAGAAGCCGGAACTCTACATTGAAAATTCGCCATTATTTCATCTTCCGGCTGTACATACACCTGTGGTTATCATGGCCAATGACGCCGATGGCGCGGTGCCCTGGTATCAGGGAATCGAAATGTTCACTGCCTTACGGCGTCTGGGGAAGCCTGTATGGATGCTAAACTACAATGACGAAGCACATAATCTCGTAAAGCGGATAAACAGAAAAGACATTCAACACCGGGAACAACAGTTCTTCGACCATTATCTTAAAGGCGCACCAGCTCCTGTTTGGATGGAGCGCGGTGTTCCTGCTGTCGACAAAGGAAAAAACCTCGGATTTGACATGGTGAAGCCGAAGAATTAAATCGTAATTAACATACACAAGAGGGCGCATCAATCGCATAGATTTGCGCCTTCTGTATGCTATACACTACCTTAAAACCAAATTACCTGATGACCGATAACCGCAAAAGGCCTGTCTGTTTTATTTTCGTTTCCCGAGAGTTTGTATAGAGTACCTGACGGTAAATTTCTAAATAAGAGCTTCCCATCATTTGCCACCGCGCGTGCTCCGGGTATCCATTCCTTATCCCAGAAATAGAGAGAATAAAGGCGTCTATCCTTGGGGACGTTACGTTTTACACCGTTGTAAATGTCGCTCTGATAATCGTCCAGTGCATTTCCTTTTAAGCCACGTTGAAAAGACGCCATCATTGCAGCAAGCTTTGAACATACCTCAGTTAAAACAATATTTATACGAACTTTACGATCAATAGTGAAGACCTTTAATTCCCCAACACTGTCGAGAAAAAAAGGATTCGTAACGTAGGGCGAAACCTGAAGATCTGGAGCAGATACAATATAAAGCATCTCTCTTGCCATGGAGTGAAAGCGAATTTTTCGATTTTTGCCTTTAACCGTTGGCTGTTTATTGCATTCCGCGAAAACAGGAGTCCAACGCCCATTTGAAAAAACATTAATAAATGTCCACTTATTACCTTTAATAGTTGGACTGAGACAAATATCGGAGGTCGGGGTATATAAAGAGGTTACGTCCTTAAAATAAGGACTCTCCATTTTTACATAATGCAGCAATCCGTCCTTTTGCAACGCTGACAGTACGGGATCATTTTCGCTAAATTGATTCCGAAAAATTTTAGCGGATCTTTTAACAAGCGATTTGTATAAAGTAAAAGGCAAATAATTTCGCCCCGGATCAGACTCACATCCCATAAATGGATAAAATTTTTGATCATCGCGAACCACCACATTCCATACATGTTGTCCTCCATTTACATTTCCCCAGCTATTGATTAAATCATAGGTTACCGGTACTCCAACGGCCCTAAGGGGGAAAGCCGCCAAGGCCACCATGGAAAAACAATCTCCCCGCTTTGATCTATACAATTGCTTCCAGTTTTGGTCACGCGCAAAAGCAGCCCGATAATCAAATACAAAATTCTGTCGTACAATGCTATTAATTTTAGAAACTACCCTAATGAGCGAGGCGGTGTCCTTTATATTTTCTCGAGCGAAGCTTCCGTTCAAACACGCTTCTCTCCAATTATTTAATGGTTCCGTACTTAAGCGGTAAGGCAATACGTATTCCCTGAAGGCATTCACCGAAACAACACCGGTGCTAACCAAAGGCCAACCGTATCTATGAGCTAAGCGTACATGCTGAATTAGTTGACCTGCGCTAAGAGCATGAATTTCGGCATTGAAACCATTGTCGCTGTCCTCCTGGACAACGCTGCGTCGTGCCGCTGCGCTAATTAAAAAACAAAGACTGTTATATTGTGAACTATCGGATTGTTTAAGATGAGACAGCTCTTCTGTAAGCGAATCAGCTTTTTCCGGCTCCAGAGAATTGAGAACTCCCTGAACTTCGTTTGACATCAACCTTGGACTGTTAGAAGAATTGCAACCAATGAAACATATTGTACAAACACCAAGACAGAACAATCTTAGCAACTGTAGACTATAAAGAGAAAAATCAGACTGCTTCATACAAATAATGCTCAATTAAATCTTCGGATTATCGCCGCTAGACTTTACTCAGTTCCCCCTCTCAATGCCTCGAATGACTCAAAGGTGTCTTTTAATAGCGACAGCTCCTAAATGCATAATACTCCGATAATAGCCAGTCTTAATATGATCACGCTATCTTCACTTCAGGAAGTGCTCCATGGTCATGTAGGCGTCAAGGCCAAAGCTTGAGGTATATTTCTTAAGAATATTGCCCGTTAACTTATAATTCAGAATGTCTTCAAAATTTAATCCCTGATCCCGGCGATAGTAATTCCAGCCCTTTCTTTTTAAAAGGTAGCCCGAGGAGCCGATTCTCTTAGAAACATATGCTAACAGAGACGGATTTAATAAGCTCTTCTCGACGGACTCAATT
>DKIV01000002.1 GCA_002454425.1 Sphingobacteriaceae bacterium UBA6709 | reverse complement strand
CCTGCCTTTGGTTATTTGGTTTTAGTTTTACAATATTAGTTTTACAGGGAGTTTAAAAACTTTCTCAGTCGAAGCTTACGCCCCAGGCATCAAAAGCTTTCAAACTCCCCTTCAAAGGATAAACCTAGTGACAATCAAACTAATTGTCAAGAGCGCCTCCGTCCAGAAACCGCCAAATCCGCGATTCCATAAAACTTACCCGATGAAATAACTTCAAATTTTTTTTAGCTCAGTAGATAATCATACCTCAAGCCAAGCCATCTCCGAATACCCTTGACCGGTACCCTGCACTACCCCCAAAGCAAGCCCCCTTATTCCCCTTTGGTTATACCCAGTTACCAGGCAGGTTATAGGCAGCGTATACATGCTACCCTACAGAAACTCCACTCATGCCATACTAAGCCCACTAAAGCTGGTCAGGAGTGGGCTATGTATGGCCTTTTTAGGGTGATGCTTAAGCAACATGAATACGCTGCCTATAATCTGGGTATAAGCAAACTGCTCGAAGGTAGTTTGTTTTCGGGTAGGTATCGGGGTAGTAGCGGGCAGTTATTTGATTACTTTCGGCTAACGGTCGGGGCATTTAAGGATTTCTATGCGAATAGGGAGCAAGAGAAATGATGTGAAGCACGCGCTTGATAGGAGTGATCAGAAAATGCGCTGTAAGGATATGGGAAATTAGTCTGGACAGTTCAAATTAAAAGCCGGCTAAACAACGTTTGTTATTTGTAGCTCCTTATGATGGAGAAAGGGGTGCTCTCTGGAGAAAGTATTCTTTTTTATTTTAATCTACTAAAATTATAGAGAATGTAGATTTTTGTTATTTTTGCAGGCGACATAACGAAATAATTTGAATGAAAATTTTTACATCTATCAGAAATGCGTTCTCGGGACTCCTGGTAATTATGCTTATATCGAATACCATCGATCTTAGTGCTCAGGGTAATAACTTCATTGTTATTTCCGGGCATATTGTTGATGAAGGTACGCGTCAGGCTTTGGAAGGCGTAAGTATAAAGATCAAGGGTAGCTTAGCCGGAACGATCACAAATGATAAAGGCGACTTTACATTGAAGACGAAGGCGCAGTATCCCTTTGTCCTGCAGATTAGCAGTCTTGGATTTCAGGCACAAGAGTTTGAAGTAAAGGGCCCCTTATCAAATCTAAACATCTCTATGGTTACTCAGACAATTTTGGGTAAAGATGTGGTGGTGACCGCTTCGAGAGTAGAAGAGAGTATTCTTCGGTCGCCGGTAGCGATACAGAAGCTTGATATACGCTCCATCCGGGAGAGTCCCTCTCCAAGCTTTTATGACGCTCTGGAGAATGTGAAAGGTGTTCAGATGACTACTTCGAGCCTCACGTTTAAGATTCCCAACACCCGGGGCTTTAACATTCCCAGCAATTACCGTTTTATGCAGCTGGTGGATGGGGTAGATATGCAGGCCGCAACTTTAGGCGTCCCACTGGGGAATGCCGTAGGCCCTACGGAGCTAGACATCGCAAGCGTAGAAATTACGCCGGGCGCAGCATCTGCAATCTATGGGATGAACGCGATCAACGGCATGTCGAACCTGATTACCAAGAGCCCTTTCATGTACCAGGGACTCAGCGTTTATCAGAAAACAGCGATAAATCATGTGGGAGGAACAGGCAGAGATCTGTCTAATCTTACAGAGACCGCGATACGTTTTGCGAAGGCATATAACAATAAGCTGGCGTTTAAAGTGAATTTGAGCTATATGCGAGGAACAGACTGGGTATCAGATACACGCAAAGATCAGAATCCTAATAGTCTAAAGACTGCAAACCCAGGATATCCCGGATTAGATGGAACAGCGAATGCCGCCTTTGACGGATGGAATAAGTATGGTGACGACGCCTTGGCGGGAAGTAATACGGTAAGTATTACCGGTTTGAATATTGACGGTCAGAGTAACAAGACGCTGACGGTTGCACGTACAGGATATTGGGAGCGCGATCTGGTAAGTCCGGTTGTTGACAACTTGAAGTTTGACGCTGCCTTGCATTATAAGATCGGGGAGAACCTTGAGCTTTCCTACAGTTACAGAATCGGAAAAATGGATGGTGTTTTTCAGCGTGGAAATAAGATCCAGCTTGACAATGTTATCGTGCAAAACCATAAGGCCGAGCTAAAGGGGAATAACTTTTTGGTTCGCGCCTATATCTCGAAGGAAAATTCCGGAGACTCATATAACGTAAAGCCCCTGGCGGATAATCTTGATCTGGCTAGCGGCGGCAGTAATTCTGCCTGGGGAACCAAATATAAGACGGCATTACAGAATTACGCGACCAATAACGGCGGCAGCCTGACGTCCGCGAATCTGGCGGCGGCTACGGCCTACGCTCGCGCCGAGGCCGATAAAGGAAGGGTAGAGCCGGGCACTCCCGCGTTTAACGCCTTAAAGCAGACGATTACAGGTATCAATAACTGGGATATCCGATCATCTTTAATTCCTGACGCACCCGAAACCGGCGGGGCGGCATTGGTTCAGAAGAGTAACATGTATCATGTAGAGGGGCAATGGGATCTTTCAGATAAGGTTAAGGTTGCCGGCCTGCTTATCGGCGGAGACGCGCGGGTATACGAAGTGATTCCGGATGGCAATACCTTTGTTGATTTTAAGCGTTCTATTGCCGACCGTAATAAGCAGCTTGCCGATGGTACCTATGGCGACAATATACATTACAAGAAGTTTGGCGCTTTCGCACAGCTTACGAAAGATCTTTTTGATGAAAAATTAAAGCTGTTCGGCTCATTGCGGGTAGATTATAATCCGGAATTCGACCCGAAAATTACCCCGCGCTTAGCCGCGATCTATACGCTCGACAAGCTGCATAATTTCCGCTTTACCTTTCAGCAGGGGTACCGTTTTCCTGCCTTGTTTGAGGCTCTGTCCTACGTTAACAACGGCCGCGTTAAGCGTGTGGGAAGTTTATCATACATCAATGAGGGCTTAGGTTATCTGGATAATAGCTACACCCAGGCATCGGTAGTAAATTTTAATGCCGCGGTACGCGCGGCAGGAAATACTGACGCCGCAGCACTGGCAAACAGAGATCTGCTGGTCGCTGCGAACCTGCCGGCGGCAAGTCCGGAGAAGATCACTTCTTTTGAAGTAGGATATAAAAGTGTACTTGCTGATAACAAGCTTGTTCTGGACTGGGATGCCTACTTTAACAGATATCAGGGCTTTTTAGGACAGGTGCAGGTTTTTGTTCCAAGGGGCGTGACTATTGGCAGTAATGAAGCCGTACTAGCAATGATTGACCGTAATCGTGATCCGCAACCTGCCGGGAATGGCAATGCCGCAAGTCAGGGGCAGGACCGGTATCGGGTGTACACGAACGCGTTAAATACCTATCGAAATTACGGATCATCATTAGGGCTTACCTATAATTTCTATAAGAAATATACGCTGGCGGGAGTGATGAACTTTAACAAAATGGCGGAGAATAAGGCCTCGGATATTTTTGTGACAGGCTTTAATACTCCCGAATGGGCGGGAAGTGTAAGCTTCGGCAATCGCGAGGTATTAAAGAATCTGGGATTTAATGTTGTATATCGCTGGCAAGAGTCCTTTACCTGGGAGAGTCCATTGGTGACAGGAAAGGTGAACGCCATTCATACGGTAGACGCGCAGACCTCTTATCGTATACCTTCTAGTAAAGCAACGCTTAAATTAGGTGCTTCTAATTTATTGAATACTAAATATCTGCAATATGCAGGAGGGCCAACTATTGGTGGTATGTACTATCTTGCCATCAGCTTTGAGGGCTTAACGTTTTAAGCTGTTGGATTGATAGCTTATTACCCGGGTATCCGTAGTCGCAGCGGTGCCCGGGTTTTTTTATGGGGCTGCGGGTAAATAAAGGAAATATCCTGCTAATGCCTTGTAGAATGACTATTTTGCCGCTCTTAAAATTTAAGGAATGGGATTACAGAATATATGTGTTTTCTGCGGCGCCAGCTTTAATGGCGACCCGGAATTGTTGCGCGCGATTAATGAGCTGGCAACGGAGTTGGTACGGCGTGATTCGGGATTGGTTTATGGCGGTGGAAATGTTGGGGTTATGGGACTTATAGCGAATGCGGTGCTGGACCGCGGGGGAAGAGTGACGGGGGTAATACCTCAATTTCTACTTGACAGGGAGGTTGGGCATTTTGAAGTTACCAAGCTCTACATCACTGAAAATATGCACGAACGGAAGAAGCAGATGTCGGATATTTCCGACGCGTTCATTGTTCTTCCTGGTGGTTTTGGTACCCTTGAGGAGTTTTTCGAAGTGCTTACCTGGCTTCAGCTAGGTTTGCATAGTAAGCCAATTGCGCTCTTGAATGTAGGGGGCTTTTACGATGCTTTGCTTGAGCAGCTGGACACGATGGTTGCAAGAAAATTTCTGTCAGAAGCAAACCGGTGTCTGGTGATTTGCGAAGAAGACCCAGCCTTATTACTGGACACGCTTGAAAAATTTTCAACTGTAAGCACTGAGCAATGGTTTCAGGACAGAAATCTTACCTAAGGGCTTTTGCCGATGTTTTTAAATAATCGTATTTTTGTGTTTTAATTTAATACTATGTCTCAAGAAACAGAACATGTACATTGCCTTATCATAGGTTCAGGACCGGCCGGATATACAGCAGCTATTTATGCTGCGAGAGCTGATCTGAAGCCTGTGTTATACACCGGAATTGTTCCGGGCGGACAGCTTACGCAGACTACGGATGTGGAGAATTTTCCGGGATATCCAGCGGGGATTATGGGCCCTGAGATGATGGAAGATTTCCGTAAGCAAGCTGAGCGCTTTGGCACTGACATTCGTTTCGGCTATGCTACCTCAGTAGATTTTTCTTCTGTGCCACATAAGGTAGTTATTGATGAGCATACCACGATTCTTGCGGATTCTGTGATCGTTGCTACCGGAGCCTCAGCGAAATGGTTAGGTCTGGAAAGCGAGCAAAAATATAACGGATTTGGTGTTTCTGCCTGTGCCGTATGTGACGGATTTTTCTTCAAAGGTCAGGAAGTTGCCATTGTAGGTGCCGGTGATACCGCGGCAGAGGAAGCCACATATCTGGCGAAGCTTTGCAGTAAGGTGCATATGTTGGTGCGTCGTGACGAGTTCCGCGCTTCAAAAGCGATGCAGAACAGAGTGTTGAATACTGCAAATATCGAAATTCACTATAACACAGAAACGAAAGAGATTCTTGGCGATGGCCAGAATGTTACCGGTATTCAGGTGTTAAATAACCAGACGAATGAGGAGTCAGTAATTCCTGTTACAGGGTTCTTTGTGGCTATAGGTCACAAGCCCAATACCGATATCTTTAAAGGATGGTTAGATATGGACGATACTGGTTATCTGATTACGAAACCGGGTACCGCTCAAACCAATATTGAAGGGGTGTTTGCTTGCGGTGACGCGCAGGATAAGATTTACCGTCAGGCGGTAACAGCGGCAGGAACGGGTTGTATGGCCGCTCTTGAAGCCGAACGTTATCTTGCTGAGAAAGAATATGAAGCGGTAGGATAATCAGGACCTGATTTTTTGAAACTAATGCGAGCAGATATTGTATATTATATGTTCGCCGTAAAAAGAAGAAGTGTTTAACACACTTCTTTTTTTTTGCAATGATTCTGTATAATGGGGCGTAGAATAGCGTGTAGTAAACGGATGCTGAAAATCTGTTTGCTACATCTGTAAGTTTAAGATAAGGTAGTTAACTATGCATCGTTGGTTGTTTAAAGTCTTAATATTTTTTCTGATTATTGGAGGTTTGGTTATTGCGTTTTTTATGATTCGCAAGGAAGCGAACACTCCTAGGACGGTGATTGCTGAAGATTTCATGGTCGAGAAGATCAGCAGCATGGGCAAATTGGAGCTTGTAAAATATGCGATGCGGGATGTGCTCGAAAAGAAAGAACTACGATTACTGCTACCCGATAAGCGGGTGTTGTTTGTCGCTTCCGGAGAGGCAACCGCCTGTATTGATCTCACAAAAGTCTTAAAAGAGGATGTGGTAGAACATGGTCCTGATTCAATAACGGTTTATTTGCCGCAACCCGAGATCTGTTATGTTAAGCTGGATCATAATAAGTCGAAAGTATACGACGTGACCGGGAGCTTTTTTCCTTCCGACACCAAAGATCTTATCGAGGGTATTTATAAGCTTGCCGAGCAACGCTTACTGGAAAATGCCCGTCAGCTCGACATTATTGGAAAGGCTCGGCAAAATGCTTTTCTTATATTTAAGCCAATGCTTGAGAATTTCTCAGGCAAGAAAGTCGATCTGCAGTTTAAGTTGAATGTTGCTACACCGAAACAATAAGGGCTCGCTGACCGGCGAGGGTCAGTAATTTTATTTCATTACAGTTTATAAATCGACGTGGAAGTTTTATATTGCTGCTTTCGAAAAACGCGTCCGTCGGAATTAGGAGGCGTTTTTTAATTTTTTTGCAAAGATTTTAAGCTATTTAATGAAAAACAGCGTGCTTTATAATACGAATCAGGAAAAGAACAACCATTTTATAACAAGAACGACAGCAGGGTCACGTGTCCGGTCGTCATCTTTATTAGGACGTATATTTCAATACTCCGCGGTTTCTGTGTTTAGCCTCTGCATGTTCTCATGCAGTCAGGAGAAAAAGGAGGAACCTAAAGTTGAAATTAGGGAAGTATTGCCCGCACCGTTTCATTTTCATAAAACCATCAATATCAAGCCGGGACTGAGCTATGATGTTCTTAGTTGGGGTCGCGGATCAGGGGCCGAGGGACAATCGTTGCTGATTCTTGCTGCCGATACGAGCGCCTCACGGTATTCTGTTGTTGATGAGCCCTTAGAAGGTGCAATTGTCGACGCCTGGAATATGGATATGGATTCGGATGGAAATCCTGAACTATTTATTGAGACACGGCAGGGCGGAAAGAAGAAAGAGCTGAAGCTGTATGCTTTTGAGTTTAATGATCGAGGTAACGCAAACCCGATACGAGTGCCGGAGTTGCGTGAGGCGACACGAAGGACTTATAGAGGACAGGATTCCATATATGTTAAGTCGGGATTGTTGTTCAGGTCTTTCCCTGTTTTTGAGGAGGCCGATACTGCCGGTGCAAAAGCAACCGGTAAGATGGAATTTGAATATGAACTACAAGGGGGAGCATTGGTGGTGAAGTAGCCACTTGTGTAACGAAACGATATAACGCAAATCGGTGACTTACGTCTATCTACGCTTTGTGATAGACGAGGTCGCCGATTTGCATTAACAGCATTGAGTGCCTACGGCGGTATTCAGAGAACCCGATAAGCGTTATTTGCGCTTGTATTGAACGTTATTATCCGGGCTGTTTTTGCAGCTTTGGCAATAACCTTTCCCGCGGATGTCTGTACCTTCATTCCTGCAGGCAGGAGCAGGTGACATGGTTTTCCTGCGATCGATTTTATTTCGGCATTCTCCAGCTTGCCGCTTTTCCAGATCATGTTAATCTCGAAGTTATTTCTTGCTTTAAGTCCGCTGATACTACCCTGTTGCCAATCCTTATCGGCCGGCAAGGCAGGTAGCATTCTGATGATTTGATTTTTACCGTGGCTTTGAAGCAGCATTTCAGCGATACCGGCGGTTCCGCCAAAGTTACCGTCAATTTGAAATGGCGGGGGAGCGCAGAATAGATTTGAGTAGGAGCCACCCCCGTGGCTCATGTTCGTGCCAGTCGCCGTTACCGGGCGGAGCAAGCCTTTTAAGAGGGAGAGCGCGCGATCGCCGTTTCCGAGACGGGCCCAGAAGTTCACTTTCCATGCTTTAGACCATCCGGTACTTTCATCACCACGGGTTTCAAGGGTTTTTAAGGCCGCTTGAGTGAGATCCGGCGTGTCCCAGGGAGTGATTTCATCATAAGGATATAATCCATACAAGTGGGATACGTGGCGATGATGAGGCTCAGCGTCTTGCCAATCATCAACCCATTCGTTGAGATCCCCGGCCTTACCTATCTGATTAGGTGCGAGCTGTCGCGTGATGTTTTTTAGTTCTTTACTCCATGCATCATCTGTATGAAGAGCGGCAGCCGCCTCGATACAGGCATTGAAGAGCTCGCGGCATATCTGCATGTCCATAGTAGGGCCCATGCAGGTATTTCCCTCAAACCTGTTTGGCATAACATAGGCATTTTCGGGGGAATTTGATGGTGCTGTTACCAGCCAGCCATGTTCAGGTTCGCGTATGAGTATAGACTGAAGGAACTTCGCAGCTCCTTTAAGTACAGGGTAATACTGGGCGAGGAATTTTTTATCTCCGGTAAAGCGGTAATGTTCCCATATATGTTCGCACAGCCATGCGCCGCCTGTGAGTGTAGATCCCCATCCTGCGCCTTCGCCGGGTGAGGTGAAAAGCCATGGATTAGTGATGACGTGTGCCACCCATCCGTCGTTGCATCCATAGTAGGCGCGAGCGGTTTTTTGCCCAGGAGCAGTGAGGGCGGTGGTAAAGCGATTAAGAGGTTCTGTTAAGTCGGAGAGGTTGCACACCTCCGCCGGCCAATAGTTCATCTGTAAATTGATGTTGAGGTGGTAGTCGCCGTTCCAGGGTGTCTGATACTCTGTTGCCCACAGTCCCTGAAGATTTGCGGGCATGAGTCCCGGACGGGAGGATGCTATAAGGAGGTAGCGTCCGAAGTTGAAGTAGAGGGCAGGGAGTTGCGGATCGCTCATGCCTTTATTGTAACGCTCCAGTCGCTCAGCGGTGCTAAGTCCCTTGATATCCGGATTTTCCGGGAAGTGCAAGTTGCAGCGATTAAAAAACTTCTGAAATGCCAGAGTGCTGCCTTTTTTCGCATCGTTAAAGTTTTGCTGGCGGGATTTTGCGAGATAACTGATGGCAGTAATCAGCGGGTTTATATTGCCGAGAGCATGTGTTTTAGCGTCATAGTTGGTAGCCATGGAGATCTTAATAATGCATTCCTTCTGGCCATTGAGGCGGAAGATAGGGGTTCCCTTGTAGTTGAGCAGCGTGGCTCCTGATGCTTCAGCCGCCGCGGCAAATTGCATACCCTGTTCTTTTCCGGCGGGAAGCTGTCCTTGCATGATCAACCTATTTCCTTCAACTCTTACTTGAGCATGTTCCTCTCTGAATAAAGAGATGTCGGCATGGAGCCCGCTTGGATTACTGGAAGATAACCTGACCCAAAGGATGTCATTGAGATAATCGGCGAATACTTCTTCGGAAATCCGGCCTTCAGATCGAGCGAAAGAAGTAATTGAGGTGGCATTTAAGAGATCGAGTTGACGAGTGTAGCCCGTGACAAGCGAGGTGCTGTCATGCCAATTTATTTTCAGGTCGCCAAATGTTTGATAGCAACCATATTTGACGTTGGCACCATTTCCGCTGCCTGATCCCGCACCATTGGCAATGAAGTGTTTTTCGAGTAACTGCTGAGCCTGACGGTTTTCTCTTTTGAGGAGTAAGTTCTGAATTTGCGTTAAATACTGGTGAGCATCCTTCATGTCGGCATCCTGGGGGCCGCCTGACCAAAGGCTGATTTCGTTTAACGCGATGCGTTCATGGGCGGTGTCACCGAACACCATAGCTCCGATTCTGCCGTTGCCGAGTACCGAGCTGGATGTGAAATTTTTTGCAGGCTGTTTGAATCGCAGGATATAATCGTCTGTCTGAGCCTGCAATTGCGTAACGATGAGTGGCGTAATGCAGCACAGGGAAAATTTAAGAATTTTTAAAGCTTTCATAATCAGTTAATGGTGTATTTTCAAACATAGTAAAACCAACGTATTAAACAAACGGTGGCGACGGAATTGTCAATTAACGGTTGTTAACGATTAATAAATAATAGGTTTTTAGCTGAATGTTAGCTAGTTCTCTAAACGAGTTGTTGAATTCCGAGCTTCTATCAGTGTAAAAGCGATGAAGGAAGCGGTATGAAAAGGGTATATCCCGCAGGATATCTTAACGGAGAAACGTCTTTTGTATGTTAGTCAGATTGAGTATTATTTTGAAGACTCAAATTGAGCAAGTATGCGTTCCACATTGTCGATGATCGCATTCAAGCGTTCCTGTTCTCTTCTCTTATAAGAGCGCATGAGCCGCCAGCTGATGACGAACCAGATGATGGTGAAAGCCATCGCGCTGAGGGTTTGCCAAAGTGGGGCGATGATTGCTACTTCGGGCAGGTAGAGGATGAACGCTAAGCCGATAAATATACTGTACGTCTGGTATCGGCGGGTATTAAAGGTATGTCGTTTGCGCTGATATATCTTTAGATGACTGAGATATGCCGCGGCGTTTTGCTTTAATTCATTGTGATGACGTATGTCGTAATAATCAAGAACCTGGTTGTAGATATAATAAAGACAGCAGCCTAGCAAGATACTTATCGAAATATGGCTGCTCCATAAGTTGACAGGAATATATATCCACAGCAACAACAGCATGGTTGCCACCAAGGTCATTGTAATGATCTCCGAGAGGAGCCTTTTGCCAAAGCTGGAACGCTGTTGTTTTATATTGCGCCGAAGCTCCTCAAAGCTTATTAATGGTTCAGCCCGCTGCGCGCTCCATAAATCTTTCAATGCATCAAAATCTTTCATAGCGGTTGTAAATTTCAGTAAGCTTGTGTTTTATTCGGTGGATCTTCACGCGTAGGTTTCCTTCGGATATGCCGGCGATCTCGGCGATTTCTTCATAAGGCATTTCGTCGAGAACCATGGTAATGATGATTCTTTCGTTTTCATCGAGTTGCGAAATACACTTATAGAGCAGGGCGATCTGTTCTTGTTTTTCCGATACAACTTCGCGTTCTGTTTCGATGATCTTGTCGCTAAGCTCTTCCTTTTGCTGACGTTTTTCGGTACGCAACCAGGAAAGACAGGTGTTCACCGCGATGCGATATATCCATGTGGATATTAATGCCTGATTTCTGAATTTATCAAGATTTTGCCAGACCTTCAGGAAGGTCTCCTGCATGAGATCGTTGGCCGCGCTTTCGTCGCCCGTGTATCCGTAACAGAGATGGAATATCCTTTTGGAGTTGGATTTAAATAGTTCTCTAAACTGAAGTTCCTTTTCTGTCATTGTATGCTTAGACGGCGTGATGGTCCCTATGTTACAAAATGGCAATAATAGGGGTGAGGGAGAATATTAGGACCGGTTGAAAGCGTTAAGATCTCTGGCGATGGCATGCTGTAGCGCGTCGCGGTAATCGTATTGGATATCTTCATGTAACTTATCGAAGATGATCGTCATTCGCTTTACCTGTGCGGCATAGAGGGATATGAAATGTGGCCGTGCTATCCGACTCTCGGCTATGAGCGCCAGGGCATCGGAGAACCACAGCAGGAGCTGCAATTCATATACAGGGTTTTTTATGAAACGGATGTATTTTTTTATTTCCTTCTGCACTTTGCGTACTTCCTTTACGCGTGTTGAGGGGGTACGCGAGAGATTTTTCATCGTTTCATCGAGGCTTGTAACGATATCTGTGATTAAAATATCGTGGTCGTGGCGTTCAAAAAGAAGATATTGAAGGTATTCCTTGTTCTCCTTGCGATATTTTGCCATATCAACACATAATTGAGCAAGTTCCATACTGCTAAGCGTTGATAAGTGCTTTCTGAGACTATTTAATGATTCTGTTTTCATAATTTACGCTAAGTTTGACAAGTAAACGATAATTTTTACTTTTGGCAACACTAAAGAATATTCAATGACATTAAAGCAATCGGGTTTTATTGCAGTAATAACTGCTAGTTTAGCCGCAATATTACTCTTTATTGACCACTATTCCATCATCGACCTACCACAAACACTTCTTATTGTTTCTCGTTGGCTTACGCTCGCCGCACTATTTCTTTACGCGATAAAGAAGCGTTCTTTGACCACCTGGATCTTGGTGTCTATGGTCATAGGTGCAGCGATTGGTCATGACATGCCTCAGGTAGCCATGAGTTTACAAGTATTGAGTAAAGTTTTTATTAAGCTGATAAAAACCATTGTCGCGCCATTGCTTTTTGCAACTTTAGTTTACGGTATTGCCGGCCACGCTGACTTAAAGCAAGTTGGCAGGATGGGCTGGAAGTCGATCCTGTATTTTGAAATCGTTACTACCCTGGCGTTATTCATAGGGCTGGCAGCCATAAACATTTCGAAGGCAGGGGTAGGGATAAAGGCGCCCCCTGTACATCATGAAGAGCTTACCGCGGTAGCTCCTCAAAGTGCCAATGATATTATACTTCACATTTTTCCGGAGAACATTGCCAAATCGGTCGCTGAAGGGCAGATTTTACAAATCGTGATCTTCAGTGTTATTTTCGGTATTGCTCTGGCAATGGTTAATGAGGAGAAGCGTAAGCCAGTGCTGAATTTTATGGAAAGCTTGGCGGAGACAATGTTTAAGTTTACGAATATTGTGATGTACTTCGCGCCAATAGGTGTAGGAGCGGCCATCGCCTACACTGTAGGGCATATGGGGTTGGGTATTCTCGTGAACCTGATCCAGATGTTGGCAACGCTATACGTAGCGCTAATTGCATTTCTATTGGGGATACTGTTGCCAATAGCGTTGATTGTAGGAGTGCCGATAAAAAGGTTTATCGCTGCTATCACAGGACCTGTATCCATAGCTTTTGCAACGACGAGTTCGGAGGCAGCCCTGCCGCGGGCTATGGAAAATCTGGAAAAGTTGGGCGTGCCGCGTAAGATTGTGGCTTTCGTAATGCCTACAGGATATAGCTTTAATCTGGACGGAACGACATTGTATCTGGCCCTGGCGTCGGTGTTTGTGGCGCAGGCCGCAGGAATGCCGATGACCTTTGGTCAACAGCTGCTTATTGTGTTTACGTTAATGCTTACCAGTAAGGGAGTGGCGGGAGTGCCCCGCGCATCTCTGGTAATATTACTTGGTACGGCCTCCTCTTTCGGTATGCCCACCTGGCCGATATTTATTCTTTTAGGCATCGATGAGTTGATGGATATGGCGCGAACATCTGTAAATGTTATCGGAAATTGTCTTGCTACTGTAGTAATAGCGAAATGGGAGAAAGAATTTGTTCTTTCAGAGGTTTCTGACGATGAATTTTAATATTTTGCGCGACTAAGTAACCCCTATTTTTACATATTTTTATAATTCGTACAGTGTCTGACCGCGGAAAAAAGATATTCCTGGCATTAAGTATTTTTGTGCCCTTCATGATTTATTGCGTGTATTACTATGGTCAAATGGTAAAAAACGCGCCCTATAAGTTCGCTGAGTTTAAGTCGTTAAATTTGCGTTATGGTTTAGGGGATAGCTTGATAAATCGCTATGATAGCAAAACAATGGCGTATCAATATGTTGATGACCGGGATTCCTTGCAGCATAAGCATGTGAAACTTAGTAAGGACGACCTTTTATTTCTTCACCGCAAAGCCGTTGAATATGGAATGTGGGATTTTCCGTCGACCATGCGCAGTGCTGATACAACTAAAAAACAACCACATTATATCCTCGAATTTATTTATGAGCGCAAGACGAAACGGGTAGATTTTGATGCCGGATTTAACGGTAATCCCAAACTTAAGGATGCTGTCAGAACGCTGATTGAGACTGTAAGTAATACCATCAACAGAGCCGAGCAACGATAGTTATGGAAGCCTTGTTGATTGTAGATCTGCAATACGACTTTTTGCCAGGGGGACGTCTAGCAGTTCCCGGCGGGGACGAGGTTATTGAGGAAATTAATCGCAGACAGCATGATTTTCCGCTTGTCTGTGCCACGCAGGATTGGCATCCGCCAGGGCATATAAGTTTTGTGAGCTCTCATCCGGGAGCGGAGCTTTTCAGTACGATATCTCATCGCGGGGGCGAGCAAACTTTGTGGCCGGAGCATTGTGTAGCGGGCAGCAGAGGAGCGCAGTTGACAGAGGCCTTAGATTCTGTCGCCATCGAAGCGATCTTCAGGAAGGGGATGGACCTTGATATTGATAGCTACAGCGCCTTTTTTGATAATGGACATCGGAAGGATACAGGCTTATCCGCATATCTTCACGGCCGTGGTGTAGATCATCTTGTTGTGTGCGGACTGGCTGCGGACTACTGTGTTTATTATACCTTGTTAGATGCCTTAAACGAAGGATTTAACGTTAGCGTTATTGAAGAAGCTGTACGTGCAATAGATGAGGAGAGCTGGTTGGCACTCCGGAATCAGCTTGTTTTGCGGGGCATGCGTGTTTTGTAATGTCTATTTTGTTATTATCGACAATTATTTAGTTTTTTAATTATTTTTAGAAATTGAATGGAAACCCCAGGGGTTTCCTTGTTTATATTTTAGCCGTACATAAAAAACATGAAAATCTTAAAATTTGGGGGAACCTCAGTAGGTAGTCCGGAAAGAATGAAAAAGTTGTTGGATATCATTCGTCCGGAGGATAAGCAGATTGTGGTTCTATCTGCAGTATCAGGAACGACAAACAGTCTCGTAGAAATTTCAAACGCTTATTTAAACGGCGATAAGCAGAAAGCGAAACAGTTGTGTGAGATATTGTTTGATAAGTACAAGCTTTTTGTGGATGAGCTGTTTAGCACAAGTCAGGGAAAGAGCAATGGTACAGACCTTATAAATTATCATTTTACCCTTTTAAATTCATTCTCTACCGACTTGTTTACGCCGGTAGAGGAGAAGATCATTCTTGCTCAGGGGGAACTGTTGTCGACGACCTTATATCATTATTATCTGGCTGAGCTTGGAATAAACTCCGTGCTTCTGCCGGCGTTAGACTTCATGAAGATTGACGAGGATAATGAGCCTGTTATTGATTATATAGGGGCGCATCTGCAGCCGCTGCTGGATAAGAATACTGATCAGACGTTATTCATTACCCAGGGATATATCTGTCGGAATTCTTTTGGAGAGATTGACAATCTGCGCCGCGGAGGTAGTGATTACACGGCCTCCCTTATAGGTGCGGCGATACGTGCTGACGAGGTTCAGATCTGGACGGATATTGATGGTATGCACAATAATGATCCACGTATTGTTAAAGGAACGCGGCCGATTGCTCAGCTATCTTTTGAGGAAGCGGCGGAGCTTGCCTATTTCGGAGCCAAGATCCTGCATCCACAGAGTGTTTTTCCTGCCCAGAAATATAAGATTCCAGTGCGTCTGCTCAATACTATGGAGCCCTCCGCGGCGGGTACATTAATTACTCACGATAGTGAGAAAGGAAAGATCAAATCTATTGCCGCCAAAGATGGTATTACAGCGATAAAGATCCATTCGAGCCGTATGTTGCTGGCATATGGATTTTTGCGCAAGGTGTTTGAGGTTTTCGAACGTTATAAGACTCCTATCGATATGATTACAACATCTGAGGTAGCTGTATCCGTAACTATTGACGAGACTAGCTATTTAGAGGAAATACTTCATGATTTACAGGACTTTGGTACCGTAGAGGTTGAGGATCACCGTTCGATCATTTGTGTCGTGGGTGATTTCGCCTATGAGTCGCATGGCTTTGCGGCGAGGGTGTTCGACTCCATAAAACACATCTCTATTAAGATGATTTCCTATGGGGCGAGTAACTATAATATTTCGCTGCTTGTTAATACCGATGACAAGACGGAGGCCTTGAGAAGTCTTCATGACAGGCTTTTCTAGCATATAGAGTATGACAGGAATCATTACCGTGAGCAAGGTAGCGATTTCTGTCATTCAACAGACTGCGATATTAATTGCAGTATTTGCCCGTATGTCCCGTGGCATAGGGGCGCTATTCTTACATTAATTAATCAGATCAGATGTCTTTTAGAAATAAGCTGACAAATGTTGGGCAGCACGATACTCCGTATTACTATTACGATTTACCGCTGTTGGCAGAAACGTTGAATGCCTGTGCTTCAGCGTCCCGGAAATATGGTTTTCACGTTCACTACGCGTTGAAGGCAAATTTTAATGATCGCATTCTCGGAATGATCCGTGACGCTGGCTTTGGGGCCGATTGTGTCAGTGGGAATGAGGTTAGCAAGGCTATAGAGCTAGGGTTCTCGCCTGAAAAGGTGGTATTTGCCGGTGTGGGCAAATCGGATAAGGAAATTCTGGAGGCCTTAAATTATGGTATTTTTTGCTTTAACGCGGAATCGCTGCAGGAGCTTGAGGTATTGTCGGAACTTGCCGCAAGCGTAGGAAAAAAAGCGCACGTAGCATTACGCGTCAATCCGAATGTGGATGCGCATACACATCATAATATCACGACAGGACTTGCTGAGAATAAGTTTGGAATAAATCAATGGGAGCTGCCGGCCTGCGCAGAATTGTTGAGCAAGTCACCGAATTTATGGCTGGAAGGCATTCATTTCCATGTAGGATCGCAGATTACGGATATGAATGTGTTCAAGAGTTTATGTGTGAAGGTAAACGAAATCAGTTCGTGGTTTGAGGAGCGGGGTTTTAATCTCCGTGTTTTGAATGTCGGAGGAGGATTGGGAGTTGACTACTATGATCCTGACACGAACAGCATTGTAGATTTCGATAGTTATTTCTCAGTATTTGACCAATTTCTGGAAAGGAAACCTAACCAGGAGGTGCATTTTGAACTGGGAAGAGCCCTGGTTGCACAATGCGGAGCTTTGATAAGTAAGGTTCTATATGTGAAAAAAGGGATCAAGAAAAACTTCCTTGTTCTGGATGCCGGAATGACGGAGCTTATGCGTCCAGCCTTATATCAAGCGTACCACAAGATTGAGAATATCACCGCGGAAAACCAGACAGATACCTTAAAATATGATGTTGTTGGTCCTATTTGTGAATCAACAGATTGCTTTGGCAAGGAAGTAGTACTTCCGGAGTCTAAGCGAGGTGACCTTATAGCAATTAGAACAGCGGGAGCTTACGGGGAAGTGATGGCAAGCCATTATAACCTGCGGGAGACGATCAAGTCGGTATATAACGATTGATCAGGAGGCTTGTAAGAAACCTGGGAAAGGCTCAGAATAGCTCGTTAATATAGCGGGCTATCTGATCCGCCTGAATAACATACTCCGCGGCATGTATTGCCAGCGCCTGGCGCGGCATGAAATCTATCTCGGCAGTTGCGGGATCCTGCACGGCGGTGATGCCGCCACGTTGACGTAGGATCTTCAGCCCTTCAGCGCCGTCAGCGTTGGCTCCTGAGAGCAGTAGTCCCGCGGCAGCGCTACCGTACACATCCGCGGCACTTTCGAAAGCTACGTCAATGGAAGGTCGCGAGTAATGAATTTTTTCAGAGAAATCAAGGGATAAGGTTTTATCACGTTCAATAAGGACATGATAATCCGCCGGCGCAATATAGATGTTACCAGGTTTGAGCAATTCCTTTTCCTCAGCTTCCTGTACCTTCAGCGAAGTACGTTGCGCAAACAGATCGCTTAGAATCGACTCGAAGGAGCTCTTTCGATGAAGGACAATAAGGATGGCGAAAGGCAGACGCGTGTCTAAGCCGGGAAGTGTTTTAAGTATAACATCCAGACTACCGGCAGAGCCTCCAATAACGAGCAGTTGTATATCCTTGTCTAGGCTGTCTTTCTCCATATTTTCTCCTTGTTGACCTGTTTAAACAGCGGATTTATATTCGAGAAGCGTATCGTTTCTTTTGATCCCAATGCCAGAAATCCAAGAGAATCAAGGCTTTCACTAAAGAGATCGAACACGCGACTTTGGAGGTTTCTATCGAAGTATATCAACACATTTCGGCATAGAATAAGTTGGAACTCATTAAACGATCCGTCTGATACCAGATTATGCGTTGAGAAGATCATCTTTTTGCGTAAATCGGCGTTGAAAATTACTTTATCATAATTTGCAGCGTAATACGATGAAAATTCGCGGGTGCCTCCCGAGGCTATATAATTCTCAGAATATTGCTTCATGTGTAACAATGGGAAAATTCCCTTTTTAGCCTTCTCGAGCACCTCGGGATTGATGTCGGTAGCGTAGAGGAGGGATTTCTCATAAAGGCCCAGCTCTTTGAGAAGAATTGCCATGGAGTATACCTCTTCACCCGTGGAGCAACCGGCATGCCAGATTCTGATGAAGGGATAAGTTCCCAATGTGGGCAGGATCTCCTCGCGTAAGGTTTTATAGAATAGGGGGTCGCGAAACATCTCCGTAACGTTTACCGTGACCTGTTCAATGAAGCGGCGGAGGTAGGAGCTGTCTGAACGCAGGCGATAACGAAACTCCGCAAAACTTAAAAATCTGTCGAGGATAAACAGCCTGTTAACACGTCGTCTTATAGATGCCCGGGAATAATCGGTAAAGTCATAACCATACAGTTCAAAAACGTCTGTTAGAAGGGTTTCAATATCGTCATCCTGGAGTATTTTTTGTTCCATCAGTTAGAAGTAGTACTTAGATAATCATTTAGCAGCTCAATAAGAGCATCGACATTTATAGGCTTACTAATGTAAGCATTGGCGCCCGCGCTTATACATTTTTCGCGATCACCAACCATGGCTTGCGCTGTTACCGAGATGATCGGAATTTGCTTAAGGGAGTCGTCGTTTCTGATCGCCGCAATTGCTTGGTATCCGTCCATATCGGGCATCATCATATCCATAAGAACTATGCCAATTTCTTTGTCGCTGTGCAATAGTTTTATTCCCTCTTCCGCGGAGGAAGCCGTGATACAGCTGAACTTCTTAGCCCTCAGTACTGCCATTAAGGCGAATATATTTTTAGGCTCATCGTCTACGATTAATATTTTTTTGTCCATTCGTTATTGTGATGAAATTTGATTCAGGGATTTATGGGAAATGTAAAGTCAGACAGACAGCGAATGTACTGTTTGTGATACAAGGTCGTACGTTCGCTGTCTGTGCTGAATATTAATAGGATTTATCATATAACCAGACACGGAGGAGTGAGATCAGCTGATCTATATCTACCGGTTTGGAAATATAATCAGAAGCTCCTGCTCTTATACATTTTTCCCGGTCGCCAATCATAGCTTTTGCTGTAACAGCGAGGATTGGGAGATCTCTGAACTTGATGTCTTTACGAATGAGGGAAGTTGTTTCGTAGCCGTCAAGCTCCGGCATCATCATGTCCATGAGCACAACATCAACGTTCGGGTTTTCTTCAAGCACACGCAATGCCTCGCGTCCGTCAGTGGCGGAAAGTACCTTCATCTTCAGTTGCTCCAGCGCTTTTGTAAGAGAGAAGATGTTGCGCACGTCGTCATCTGCGATAAGCACCGTTTTGTCTTTAAGCACTTCATTCAGGATACCGGCTTTTCTTACTTTATCGACGGTTTTATCGGTACTTTTATTTTCTTCGACAAGGTGGAGGAACAAAGCAACCTCGTCCAGAATTCTTTTATAGGAATGGGCGGTCTTCATGACGATCGAGTCTGCATACTGCTTAATCTTGCTCTCTTCAGCCTTAGACAGGTTTTTGCCCGTGAAGATGATTATTGGGAGATTTTCCAGGCCCGGGGTCTTCTTTACCATCTCAAGCGTATCGTACGCTGAATTGTCAGGAATTCCCATATCAAGAATGACACAGTTGATATCTTCCTGCATCAACGCTTGTACTCCTTCATCAACAGATTCTTTGATTTCAGCATTTATGGATGCGTTTTCAAGATAGAATGCCAGTGCTTGCGCATGTTTGGAATTCTCTTCGATGATGAGCACTTTTTGGGAGGGGTGAGTTAATGCGAGTTCTATGCGGCTGAACATGCTACCCATTTTTTCCAATGCTATAGGCTTATTTATAAAATCAATGGCTCCCACGCGAAGGCTTTCACGCTTAACTTCCATAGACGACATGATGTGCACTGGAATATGCCGGGTCTGCGGATTACTTTTCAGTTCATCCATAACTTCCCATCCGTCTTTTACAGGCAGTTGAATATCCAATAATATGGCTAATGGCTTATATTGGATAGCCATCTCAATTCCCAGGTCGCCCCGCACGGCTACCAGCCCTTTATATTGCTGTTTGTGGGTGTAGTCAAGCAAAGCCTTGGCGAAATAGGTATCATCTTCAATGATGAGGATCGTTTTATCCTCTGGAGTGATGTTGTCTCTGTCGTCGGCAATCTCCTGAGGGATTGTCGTTGCGCGGAAGTGTGTAGATTCTTTCTCCTCGTTAGCCTGAGCTATCACTAAAGGCGTTTCTACTACAGCAGCAGGTATCAGCGGATCCGGGATGTTGATCCTGAATGCGGGATCAAGAGGAATGCTGACAATAAATTCACTGCCGTTGCCTTGCTCGCTGTTGAGCGTTATCTCTCCTCCAAGAAGACGTGCCAGCTCTCTGCTGATGCTGAGACCAAGTCCTGTACCTCCGTACTTTCTTCTTGTGGAGCCATCTTCCTGTTGGAAAGCTTCGAAGATATGTCGCTGCTTCTCCTTCGCGATACCTATGCCAGTATCGATAACGACGAACTGCACGTTATTTGCAATACGGTTGTCCTGGCGAATAAGGAAACTTACAGAGCCCTTAGCGGTAAACTTGAGAGCGTTAGAGATGAGGTTTTTTATGATTTGCTCCAGACGCATACGATCAGTTTTGACCATCCGTGGGGCAGTGCTGTCGAGTTCTGTTTTGAAGTCGAGGTTCTTCTCGCGCGCTATCGGATAAAACAGCGCTCTCAGTCCCGAAAGGAGCTCATCCGTAGCGATCTCCGAGAACTCTAACTCCATCTTTCCTGACTCGATTTTGGAGAGATCAAGAATTTCGTCTATCAATGCCAGAAGACCATTCCCTGAACTCTGTATCACATTAGCGTACTCGACCTGTTCAAGATTGAGATTTTCCTCATTGTTTTCCGCTAAAAGGCGGGACAGCAGCAGGATGGAATTAAGCGGTGTTCTAAGCTCATGAGACATATTAGCAAGGAATTCGGACTTGTACCGAGTACTTAGCTCAAGCTGTTCAGCTTTTTGCTGTATGTCGAGATTCCTTTCCAGTATAAGTTGATTTTTTTCTTCAAGAGATTTGCTGCGCTCTTCGAGTTCCTGATTTGCCTGAAGAAGTTCCTCTTGCTGCACTTTCAGCTCCTCCTCTGAAGCCTGCAACTTGTGAGCCTGAGCTTCAAGTTCCGTATTCAGATTTTCCAATTCGCTGTGTTGAGTTTGCAACTCTTCTGTTTGAGCTTGGGTTTCTTCGAGAAGTTCTTGCAGTCGCGTTCTGTTTTGTGCGGTATTTATGGAAATGCCAACATTATGAGTAACAGCATTAAAGTATTCGATATCGAGCTCTGTGTAGCTTTCCATAGATCCCAATTCGATGATGCCGCGGACACGACTTTCAAAAATTATTGGAAACGCGACAATGAATTTAGGCACAATATTTCCACCTGAAAATCCGATAGATAGTTCGGCCCCCTCAATACCTGAGACACTAAGCAGACGTCTTTCAACGGCGCTTTGTCCTGCTAGGCCTTCACCTAGGGCAAGCTGTGGTTTTCTATTTTCCGCGGCGAGAGCGTGACTGCTTCTCATCACCAGTTCATCACGTTCGCCCAAAAGATAAAGAGCCCCGCACTGCGAGTGAGTATATGAAACGAGGAAGTTGAGCACATTGTCGCAGAGGGCATCTAAATCCATGATGCCGATCATCCGGTCGTTGAGGTCAGTCAGACCAGTCTGAAGCCATTCTTTATCTGATAGCTTTGTAAAAGAACCGTCCAGCGAAGCAGCCATGGTGTTTAGTGAACGCGCGAGGCTGCCGATATTGTCATTTTCATCGAGTACCTCCACGCGCGCGGAGAAGTCGCCATTAGAGATTTTTCCCGCGATGTCTTCGATAATATCTATACGGCGGGTGATCTCAAGATCTTTTTTCTCCAGTTCGCCATAGAGGCGGAAACGTTGATCGAAATCTTTGCGAGCCCTTAAATAGGAGATGATGGTAATAATAATGGATAATATCGCGGCAATGATGATTAGTATGGGAGTATATAATGAAAACTCATTCATCGTGGAAGCCTTGCCGCTGAGAATTCCTTTTTCGCGATCTTCCATTCTCTTCACAAGACGTCGAGCTTCATCCATATAATCTTTTCCGAGTATAAGATCCTGGGTCTCTATCTTTGCAGACATCCTTTTATTAACGAGTAATTCGCTAAGTCGCTTGAGTCTGGTCTCGATGATGGTTTTTAGCTTCTGCGCATTTTCTTTTTGGATGACATCTTTTTCTGAATAATCCGCTACATGATCCAAAGAGGTCATTGCTTTTTCGTAGGCGCCATTATATGGTGCAAGGAACTGTTGGTTCCCCGTAATCAGAAATCCGCGTTGTCCGGTTTCCGCGTCTTTAAGAATGGAGAGAACATTTTCCAGTTCCAGCATGAACTCAGTGGAACGTTGTACCTGTCCGGCACTTTTAAGAAGGTGCTTAATGCTTACGAAGGAAGCGACAGAACTAACGATGAGAATAAACAGAGAAATCCCATAGCCGACTCTGAGATTCTTTATGGTAGACTTTTGCATATTTGGTGTATAAAGAAATATTACAGCTCTTAGCTTGGACAAGCTTGCGAATCATTCGCAGCCATGTTTTTTGCAAGAGGGATTTTGAAATAAAATATAGAACCTTCATTTTCTACGCTATCCACCCCAAAGGAAGCGTTGTGCCGTTTCAATATTTCAGAACAAATATATAATCCTATTCCAAGTCCCTGAAACTTATGTGAAGTTTCTTCAACCCGATAAAATTTGCTGAAAATATGATCCTTTTTCTCCGCGCTAATGCCCACACCAAAATCCTGAACCGACACAAGCAGTTGGGCGTCATCGGTTACGTGACTGTCGATAATAACCTTTCTGTTGTCAGGGGAGTACTTAACGGCGTTGGTGAGGTAATTGACAAGAACCTGTTCAATACGAAGTTCATCGCCAAAGATTGTAGCACTTTGATTTTTTCGGAACACAATATCGTAATCACTATGTGTTTGACGCATCATCTCCACGGTGCTTTCTAGCAGCGGGGCGAAGTCAAAGTTCTTTTTATCAAATTTCAGTTTCCCACTTTCAATTTTTGACATGTCGAGCAGGTCGGTAATGAGGTTGTGGAGCTTGTCTAGCTGAAAGCGTGTTCTTCCAAGATATTTATCAGTATCAATATTTGTTATCGGCTGGTTTTGAAGAGCTCGCTCCAGTAATTGGAAGTAAGCCTTGATGCTTGTCAGTGGCGTTTTTAATTCGTGACTGGCAATGCTTAAAAACTCATCCTTCTTCTTTTCCGCTTGCTTTTGATCCTCAATATCCGTAAGCGTGCCCACCCATTTAACGATAGTGTTATTCTCGCGTATCGCGGATACAGAAAGTTTATGAAAGCGGTAATCCTCCGAGTTAATCTTCTTCAATCTGACTTCAACACATAAATCGCTACCGCTGGCCACCGCGTTTTTCCATGATTCATCGAGGTCGAGATCGTCAAAGTGTGTTTCTGGGAAGGCGGTCTCTGAAAGAGAGTAGTCGAACCAATGTTGATTAACAAACTCTATTTGTCCATCGGCGCGCGCTGTAAAGGCGATGTGAGGAATTGTTTCGAGAATTGAACGAAGTTCCTGTACCCGTTCTCTAAGTTCAGACTGCGCTTGTTTTCTAAATTCAATTTCGGCACGCAAAGCGAGCTGCGCTTCATTTAGCGCTCTGGTTTGCTCATAAAGTTTATAAAGGGTTTTGACCTTGAGTATTAAGATGTCGGGATCTACGGGTTTAGTGATATAATCGATACCGCCGGAGGCATAGCCTTTTGTGATAAATCGTTTCTCCGTGTTAACAGCAGAGAGAAAGATGATCGGGATATCTTTCGACTTGCTATATCCCCTGATTGCCTCCGCCACCTCAAAGCCATCCATATCAGGCATTTGAACGTCAAGAATAATCAATGAATAATCGTTCTTAAGTATTTTCTTAAGTGCATCTTCTCCCGAAAAGGCTGAATCGACCGTGAAATCATTTATCTCCAGTATTTTTTTTAAGGAAAAGATGTTTTCAGGTTTGTCGTCAACAATAAGTATCATTTATAGCGCTCTAACGAATCTATTAAAGTAGTTTTCTTAGGATTCTCAATTTTAAACAATAATCCGAGAGGAAAGGTTTTTAAAATATCATTTTTACAAATTAGGTGCTATAAGGTTTTCATTTTCATGATTTTTTGGACGATATTACGATATGCAACCTTTGAAAACATTACGATCACCGAACGGTCTGCTCCTCATTTTGTCGTGTTTTTTTATCTGCAACACGCTTCTTTCAGAAATTATTGGTGTTAAGATTTTTAGCGTGGAGGCCTCGTTGGGGTTGCAACCGTTTGATATAGATATCTTTGGCGTGCCCGGCTTGTCATTCAATATGTCGGCGGGCGTGCTCACCTGGCCTCTGGTGTTTATCAGCACTGATTTGATTAATGAATATTTTGGTTTTCGTACGGTTAGGTTTTTATCACTTCTGTGTGCGACATTGATCATCTACGCTTTTCTGATTATGTTTTTCTCAATAAGGTTGACATCCTCTGATTTCTGGGTGAATCAGCAGGTGGGAGATCATTCGATAGATATGAACCTTGCATTTACTGCTATACTGGGGCAGGGGATGTGGATTATTGCCGGCTCTGTTTGTGCCTTTGTTCTGGGACAGTTAGTTGACGTAATGGTTTTTCATAAGATCAAGAAAATCACTGCAGAAAAGAAGCTTTGGCTGCGGGCTACAGGGTCTACGGTTGTGTCGCAGTTCATAGATAGCTTTGTCGTAATATTTATCGCATTTTATTTGAATCCGCAATATCATTGGAGCTGGAAAATGGTGGCGGCCATCGGCTTAGTTAACTACGCTTATAAGTTTGTAGTTGCTGTCTTAATGACGCCGGTTTTGTATGGGGTCCATTATTTAATTGATAGAATTTTCTTTGCGGAAGCCCGCGGAATAGCGTAACCGGAAGGGTTGTGATAATCGCAGAGCATGTGTGCTTCTATGGGGCTCTTGGTTTCTTCTGGATGTAGCACTTCATTCATTTTAGTCGGGAATATCTGACGAGAAGCATTTTTTTATCCGTTCCCTAACTGGTATTTTTATAGGCATAACCAATTTTTATCGTTGAAGGTCTTGTTTCACAGGATCTTATTGGTCGTTCCTTAATGCCAGTTATATGAATGCCTTTGACTATCTAACCCGAAATGCGAAGCTCGTTCGCCATCTATCTTATAGGAATCTCATAGTTTCTTTACTTTTACTAGTTGTAATGCTGCTTGTAATGCCCGTTTTGGGGCAGACGCCCGTTGAGGAACATGGCGAAGCGCAGGTTGAATTATCGGATTTGCAGGTCAGTGAAGACGATTACACGGAGTATTTGCAGCAGCTGGAATATTTCTTAAAGCATCCTCTGGATATTAATACTGCTGATGCCGCAGCATTTGCCAATCTTCATCTTTTAAATCCGTTGCAAATTGCAGCGCTTTTACAGCACCGTAGCGAGCATGGTCCATTTCAGAATATTGCGGAACTTCAGACTGTAGATGGTTTCGATGCGGAGACTATCAGGAGGTTATCTAGTTATGTAAAGGTTGTTCCCCGATTATGGAATCGTACTAAGGGGGCTGAGTTTAATCCATCTTATCGGTTGAATTTTACTATAGGTTCTGTAGTACAGCAGAGGAAAGGGTTTAAAGTTCGGGAAGAACAGGTGTCTCCAGCTTATGCAGGAGATGCGATGCAGGCAGCGTTGAGATTTCGTGCGGAGTGCTCAGAGAGTATTTCGTTGTCGCTGGTTGCCGCTAAGGATGCGGGAGAGCGGTGGTGGACAAGACACCTGAAGAGCAAAGTGGATTTTTTTTCTGCCGGTTTGATGATTAAAGGTAAAGGCATGATCAGGAAGCTGATCGTGGGAGACTATACCATGCAGGGAGGACAAGGTTTAGTTATAGCTCCGGGATTCTCGTTTGGTAAGGGTGCATCAGTCACGACTCTTGCCCGTCAGCAATACGGCCTACGACATTATTCGTCTACAAATGAGGATCGCTTTATGCGCGGCGCCGCGATAAGCGTAAAAATCGCTGATTTTAATCTGGCGATCTTTCAGTCGAACAAGGCACTTGACGCCTCGGTATATCATAACGATGGGCAGCAGTCAATCAAAACCTTTGTAAGAACAGGACTACATAGAACGGGTTCTGAGCTGGCGAATCGGGGGCGATTCAGAGAAGCACTTACAGGGGCGGCAATTCGCTATGAAGGCGAGTCGTTTAATCTTGGTACTCTTTTTTGCAGGACCCGATTTAGCTTGCCATTTGCTGCTGGTTTGAGAGAGTATCAGAAATATCACTATCAAGATCAGGATCTTAGCAATCTTTCGGTGTACTATTCTTTTAACTGGGGTAGAAAGTTTTTGTTTGGCGAAACTGCAAAGACAATTGTTGGCGGATGGGCCAATATCCATGGAATTATTGTACCTGTAAACGAGTGGTTATCCTGGGTCTGTTTGTTTCGAGACTACCAGAAGCGCTTCCACTCTTTTTATTTTCAGGCAATCAGTGAAGGTTCCGCGGGTACGGCGGAACGAGGTTTTTTAAATGGCGTGAGCCTCAAGTTATCTCGTAAGTCGGAGCTGTTTCTTTATGCTGATTTTTATAAGTTTCCATGGCTTCGCTATGGCGTTGACGAGCCCTCTACAGGATATGAGTTGTTTTCTCAATACTCTAAGGTGTTCTCTAAACATACGAAACTCATTGTTCGAGGACGATATAAGCTGCGCCAAGAGAACACCGACAAGGAAGATGTCCCCTATGTCCTTGATAATGTTGAGCGATCGAATCTTCGCGCGGAGTTGCAATACCGCTGGCATTCTTGCGTCATGAAGAGCCGTATCGAATCCTGTATGTATTCTAAAGCTGCTGAGAGAGAGTACGGCATTCTGGCTTTCCATGATATCACCTTTAAAAAGTTCTTGAAAGTGCTGGATGCGAGACTACGTGCAGCATACTTTGATACAGATAGCTACAATTCAGCGATTTGGGCTATGGAGAATAATCTTTTGTATGCTTATTCTATTCCAGTTTTTCATTACAGAGGCATGCGATTCGTTTCTAACCTGCGCATGAGAATAAATGCCGGCACTCAGCTGGCATTACGGTATGCAATGACACGATATCTTAATAGAGAGGTAATCGGTTCAGGCAACGATGAGATTTTGGGGTCTATGCGTTCTGATTTTTTTGCTCAATTGATTTTGAATCTGTGATAGCAGGACGTGGTTATATGGCCCTGGTTAAGTTGTGTCCTTTCGCTGCGGCAGGCATCTTGATTAGTAGTTTTTATGAAGACATACTATGGTTGATGCTGCTATCTGCGAGTTTGTTTTTAGTAAGTCTGCTAGTGTTTTGTCTGGGTGTGTTACACTTCAGGAAACTGAAAGTTTATCGTCGTTCATGGATCTGCGGTGTAGCGATGATGTTGTTTATGATCAGCTTTTTTGCTTCATGGACGTTCCTGTTTCATCCTGTTAGCGACGCCTACAATTTTCAAAAGATGGAGTATGAGTATCTGATCGTACGTGTTGATGGTAAACCGCGGATACGTCAATTTGATACTCAGGCAGTTGGTCAAGTAATTGCGGCAGTGCAAAAGGGAAAGCTGTCTCATCGTCGGGGGCAATTGCTTTTAATATTCAGGGACTCGCTTACTCTGCGAGCAAACGATGAATTATTGATCCGAGCTTCTTTGTCCTCTATCAAGGAGCCTGCAAATCCTGGAGACTTTAACAAGCGATCTTATTGGCGATATAAAGGTATTTCGTATCAGGTATTTCTTCATGATGGAGATTACCGTTATTTGGGTTCTGGTGGCGAGTCTCGCCTAAGCAAAGTCCGGAGGTTTTTTGTCAGACGATTAGAAAAGCGGTTAGCCGACCCGGAATCACGAGCCCTCATAGGAGCCCTCATTTTGGGAGACAAAGCATCAATCGATGGCGAGATCAGACAGCTTTATCGTAGAACGGGTATATCTCATATTCTCTCCGTTTCGGGTATGCACATCTCTATGGTTTTCGCTGGTGCCGGATACATTTTATTTGTCCTTGATCGGGGGCGTGGGCGGAAGATGTTTAAGTGCTTCATATTGATAGGAATCATCATGTTGTACGCAGCACTTACAGGATCGGAATCGCCCGTAGTGCGCGCTGCTGTAATGGTGATGTTTATACTGGTCGCAAGAGTGATAAGGCGGGATGTAAATATGCTGAATATACTAGCGTCGGCATTCATAATACAATTACTGATAGACCCGGGCTTGCTTACGGATCTTGGTTTTCAACTCTCATATACAGCGATGTATGGGTTGGTGGCAATTTACCCGCGTCTTGCGCGTAAAGTGTCGGACTTGCCCCTGGTGTTAAGGCATGTGGCGGCGCTATCTTTGATTAGCATATGTGCTCAGCTTGCAACTCTACCTTTGATATTATATTATTTCGAGAGTTTTCCCACCTACTTCCTTTTAGCTAATTTAATCATGGCTATTCCTGTGATGTTGATAATGTGTTGCGGGTTTATGCTCGTAATCTGTCCGATTGAAATTATGGTAGGGCCTGTCGCCTGGGTTACAAGCAAGCTGATAAGTTCTTGTCATTATGTGCTGCACATAATTGCCGATCTACCGGAGTCGTTAGTTTTATTTTCCAGACAGTACACCCTTTTCTATGTCTTTTGCGGCATTTCTACACTGGTGGTCGCGGACATCTTCAGACGTTACAACAGAATTAAGATATTCTATCTATACGGCTGTTTCCTTTGCCTGATAATATGCCTGTTCCTGAAACAAGACAGCGAACTGCACTTGCGGGAGGTTTGCTTTTACTATAACCCGCAGGCTACCATGATTGGGTTTAAGTATGAAAATTATTTTTCAGCATTGATAACTGATGATAGTCAAAGCTATCGGGTGCGAAGGCTTTCGTCCGAGGGGGCGGCAAGATGGGTGTATTCTTTGGAGGACGCGCGCAAGGGCATTTTTCAAAACATCCTTTTCTCTAAAAATGGGCTTATCCAGTTCGGCCAGCTGCGCATATTAATGGTAGATAGCATCATGGCGAAGGTCTTACTTATTCGTCGACCGAAGCTACACTGCGACGCCATATTTGTTGATGGAAATCCCGGGGTGTCGATAGGTAGCTTAAGCGAACATATTGAATTTAAGCTGTTGGTTATCGGAGCCAGAAATACGCGCTGGAGAATCAGGCAATGGGAAGATGAGGCATACCGGCTTGCTATTGATAGTCATCGTGTCAGCAGTGCCGGTGCGATTTTGTTAAAAGTAGCGGCCGATGGCAAGTTGGAGCGCGCCTACAGATACAAGTTGTGATAGTACGACGATTACCTAATTCATGGTTTGTCGAAAAATTGTCAGGGAGCAAAATCTTTTTGCTATCATTCCTGGGTTTTTTACTTTTGACACTGATTTCTTTCTGCGTCGACCGTTTCCGAAACTTCGTGTAAAAGATTTTAACGATGACAAACGTTGTCTTCGCTACTTGTAACTAAATTTAAAAAATTAATATGCGTAAAAGCTGGTGGAAGATTCTTGCTTCCTTGTTAGTTTTGTTCTCCATTATTTCCGGTTTTCTCGGACCCGTTCCCAAGCTTCCCATTCTTCATGAGAGCATCAGGAATCTGTATTTTCATGTGCCAATGTGGTTTACCATGATTATTCTCTATCTGGTGTCAGTGGTCTATAGCATTAAGTATTTGGGATCATCGGATGCCAAGCAAGATCTTTTTGCTGTAGAGTTCGTCAATGCGGGAATTATATTTGGTTTTCTTGGCCTGTTTACTGGCATGATCTGGGGAAATTATACATGGGGAACGCCCTGGCCTAATGATCCAAAGATGAATAGCGCCGCGATAACCACGTTGATGTATCTTGCTTATGTTGTGCTTAGGAACTCATTAGATGAAGAGCAGAAGCGCGCGAGGATATCAGCAGTGTACAATATATTTGCGTTTCCAATCATGATTGTTCTTCTGTTTATATTACCACGTATGACAGATTCATTACACCCTGGAAATGGGGGGAATCCCGGATTTGGTTCTTATGATTTGGACAGCAACATGCGTCCGGTATTTTATTCGGCCGCACTTGGATGGATCCTAATAGGAGTGTGGATAGCGACGATCAGAGTTAGGACTCGAATTCTTTTGGAAAAACAAAATTAATGTAGCATCATGAAAACAATTTTCTCAACAATAGCTTTAGTATTCATTCTTTCAGTTCAAGCGATGGCTCAACAAATAGAGATGGCCGATGAAATGAGAGGGTCTGGCAAAATATATGTGGTGGTAGCAGTACTGGCGCTAATCTTTATTGGAATTGTGGCCTATCTTTTCTCAATTGACAGAAAGCTGAAGACGTTGGAGGATAAAAAATAAACAGCCTGAAATTATAAATCTATATGAACGAAAATAGCTTCTTTGGGGATGTATGTTCATTTTTTGATCATGCCGCTCAATTCACAAAACATCCTGCCGGATTACTAGACCAGATTAAAGCATGCAATAGCGTTTACCGTTTCCGATTTCCCATTCGACGTAACAATGGAAGCGTAGAGGTGATAGACGCCTGGCGTGTTGAACATTCGCACCATATGTCGCCGACCAAGGGAGGAATCCGGTATAGTGAGATGGTTAACGAAGACGAGGTGATGGCCTTAGCCGCCTTGATGACGTATAAGTGCGCAATTGTAAATGTACCTTTTGGTGGCGCCAAAGGCGGTATCAAAATAAATACCAAGGCATACAGCATTGCCGAGCTTGAAAACATCACGAGACGATTTACCGTAGAACTCGTTAAGAAGAATTTTATAGGTCCTGCTATTGACGTACCTGCACCAGATTACGGTTCCGGGGAGCGAGAGATGAGCTGGATAGCCGATACTTACTATACTATGAATCCCGGAGCTCTGGATGCAATGGGTTGCGTTACAGGTAAACCTATCGCGTTACATGGGATACAGGGTCGACGAGAAGCTACGGGCAGAGGTGTAGCCATTGCTATCAGAGAATGTATGAGTGTTACCGAAGATATGGAGCGCCTTGGCCTCAGCGTGGGCATTTCGGGAAAGCGGGTTATCGTGCAGGGCTTGGGTAATGTTGGATATCACACAGCCAAGTTTCTTGCTGAAATGGGTGCTGTCATCGTCGGGCTATGTGAAGTTGAAGGAGCCATTTATAATGAAAGTGGCTTAGATGTGGAGGAAGTTTTTGCTTTTAGAAAAGAAAACGGCTCTATATTAGATTTTCCGAAGGCCAAACAACGCTTCAAGGACTCTGGAGAAGGGTTGGAGCAGGACTGTGATGTTCTGGTGCCTGCGGCTTTGGAGAACCAGATCACCGCGGATAATGTGGGCGCGATCAAGGCCAGAATTATTGCGGAAGCTGCGAATGGACCAACTACTCCAGAAGCGGCATCAGCATTTACCGGTCGTGGAGGAATAATCATTCCTGATATGTACTGTAACGCGGGAGGTGTTACGGTTTCTTACTTTGAATGGTTGAAGAACCTTTCACATGTGGCTTTCGGCCGTATGGATAAACGCTATGAGGAAAATGCAAATCTCACCCTGGTAAATATGGTGGAGCAGATGACCGGTGTGAGCCTCACACAGGAGCAGAGAACGCAGGTTGTGAAAGGAGCCTCTGAACTCGAACTTGTAAATTCCGGACTCGAGGATACCATGGTGCGGTCATATCATGAGATAAGAGAAATAAAACAACGAATAGAGGGAGTGAAAGACCTTAGAACAGCGGCATTTGTTGGCGCTATTGATAAGGTTGCCGTATCGTACATGAATCTTGGTATCTGGCCGTAAAGCTTCATTGTATAAGTAACAATATCAGCGACAAAAGGCGCTGGTGTTGTTACTTAACTCCTTTTACGCTCTTTTCAGCCTATCTGAAAAATGTAAAATTATCTGTAAAATCTGTTTGTCATCCCATTCAGCCATTTAAAGATCGCCTTAATCAATCTTGATTTGTACCTTTACCACCGATCAATTTATAAAATACACATTACTGAATGAAGAAGAGTTCAATTATAGGTATCATCATAATCGCTATTGCGATAGGCGCTATTATCAGTACCTATGCTGATTCAAGTACTTATGGTTCATTTGCTGATGCCAAAACCGCTACGGAAGAGCTTCACGTAGTAGGTAAATTAGACAAACAAAAGGATCTGATTTATAACCCCGTAAAGGATGCTAACTACTTCTCTTTTTTTATGGATGATAAAGAGGGAAATAAATGTAAGGTCGTTTTTAATGGTTCAAAGCCACAAGACTTCGAAAAGTCTGAGGAGATTGTACTCACCGGGAAAATGGTCGGAGCGGAGTTTTACGCATCCAAGATTCTCATGAAGTGCCCATCGAAATATAATAATACGGAAGTTACTATAAAGCAAGCTAATAGTACAGCTTCGATAAACCCATAAATTAGTTAATGGATATTCAATTTGTTGGAGAACACCTGCTTCCTGGAAAGCTAGGTCAGTTCTTTGTCGTTCTTTCCTTTTGTTCTGCACTACTGTCGGCCATCTCATATTATTTCGCAGCCGTCAAAGATACGCTTGATAACTCATGGAGAAATATCGGACGTCTAGGCTTATGGATTAATACCGTTTCCGTAATAGGTATAGGCTGTTGTCTGTTTTACATTATTTACAATCACTACTTCGAATATCACTACGCATGGGCGCATTCCTCGCGCACCTTGCCTGTACATTATATTATTTCATGTTTCTGGGAGGGGCAGGAAGGGAGTTTCTGGCTATGGACTTTCTGGCAGGCTGTGCTCGCGAATATCGTTATCCTCAGGGCCAGATCCTGGGAGAGCCCTGTAATGAGCATTATCATGCTCTCACAGGTATTTTTAGGGTCTATGATCCTCGGAGTGGATATTCTTGGTGCACGTATCGGTAGTAGTCCGTTTATCCTGCTGAGAGACGCGCTTGAAGCGCCTATTTTCTCGCGTCCGGATTACCTGGGTTTAATACAAGACGGAAATGGACTCAATCCTTTGCTACAGAATTATTGGATGGTGATACATCCGCCAACGCTGTTCTTAGGTTTTGCATCTATGATTGTTCCCTTTGCCTATGCCTTAGCGGGTCTATGGCAAGGCCGATTTAAAGAATGGACGGCGCCAGCATTACCATGGTCCTTATTCGCGGTGATGATTCTGGGAGCAGGGATCGTTATGGGCTCTTTTTGGGCCTACGAAGCGTTGAACTTCGGAGGCTTCTGGGCCTGGGATCCCGTGGAGAACGCCTCCATCATTCCGTGGCTTACATTAATTGCAGCCGTGCATGTAATGCTCGCATATAAGCACTCCGGGCATTCATACTTTACTTCTACGTTTCTTGTTCTGATAAGCTTTGTTCTTGTACTATACGCCTCGTTCCTTACCCGTTCAGGAGTTCTTGGCGAAACGTCTGTACATTCATTTACCGACTTAGGCATGTTCTGGCATCTGGTCGTGTATATTTTGGTCTTTCTTGCTCTTATGGTCATAGCCCTGGTTTCCCGTCGTAAGGAGATGCCGGTAAGTAAAAAGGAAGAAGAGACTTATTCAAGAGAGTTCTGGTTATTTATTGGCGCTATTGTGCTGTCTGTGGCCTGTATTCAGATATTGGGAACAACGTCGGTACCTGTGTTTAACAAGGCCTTTGGAACAAAGATTGCCCCTCCTGTAGATGTTGTTCAACATTACAACAAGCTTCAGGCTCCCTTTGCCCTGGTAATAGCTATTTTAGCGGGTTTCTCCCAGCTTCTTAAGTATCGGCAAACCAAAGCCCAGTATTTTCTGAAATCACTTTTGATTAACCTTGCTATCTCTGCCGTTGTTGCTGGTATTTTCGTCTACATTACCGGAGTGTATACCAGTCCCATGTATATCCTTATAATTTTTGCAGGAACGTTCGCCGTTATATGTAATGGTGGGCTTTTATTGAATGCTCTCAGAGGTAAGTGGAAGCTTACCGGTTCTGCTATCGCTCATATAGGCTTCGGATTATTGCTCGTTGGTGCTCTTGTGGCCGCGGCAACAAATAAAGTGATTTCGGTAAATTCGTCGGGTCGTATTCCTGTTGCTGGATTTGAACAGGCGGAGAAGCCTGGTGACAACCTTATGCTTTATCAAAACAAGCCGGCAAAGATGGGCGATTTTGAAATTACCTATTTATCTGATTCTACAGTAGGTGCCAATACCTATTATCGGATAAATTATAAGGAAATAGATCAAAAGACCGGAAAGGTAAAGGGCTCATTTGATCTGCATCCTAACGCGCAACAAAATCCTAAAATGGGACTTGTAGCATCCCCTGATACGAAGCATTATTTTACTTATGATGTTTACACTCACGTTACCGCGGCACCGAAAGTAGAACAGGAGTCTGCGGATGAGCACGGCCATGATCATGGCGATCATGCTGATGATAAAAAGTATGGCGATCCGGCTACTTATGAAGTGAGTGTTGGTGATACCGTGCGTTTGAAAACTGGGTTTATCGTAGTTAAGGCTGTAAATAAAAACGCTAAGATTGCTCAGATTCCGCTTACTAAGGGCGATGTGGCCGTGGCGATGGACTTAGATGTGAATGTTTCAGGTAGAGTTTATCAGGCGCAGCCTTTATTCTTGATTAAAGGAAATAATACCTTTGACTTCGGAAAGGAGCTTGCTGAGCCTGGGTTAAAGCTTCGCTTCTCAAATATCTACCCGGAGAAAAAGAAATTCGAGCTCATTGTTTTTCAAAAACCAGAGCCCGAGCAAAAATGGGTTGTATTAAAGGCAATACGCTTTCCTTATATAAATTTGTTTTGGTCTGGAGCGATATTGATGGTATTGGGCTTTTTACTATCAATATGGCAGCGGGTGAAGGAGCTAAAGAGAAAGGGAACAGCTGTACGCTCTGCGACTATGGCAGAGTAAGTTCCTTAAGCCTCTATAATGAAGATAATTTTAATAGGAAGCGGAAACATGGCCACCCGGTTAGGGTGTGCCTTTTACGCCGCAGGGCACTCTATTTTGCAGGTATGGAGCCGTAGCGCATCAAACGCCGCTACGCTAGCTCGCAAATTGGGAGCATTAAGTGCTGATACGGATTTTTCGCAATTACGTGATGATGCGGATATCTATATTCTTTGTGTATCAGATGACGCCATCGCTGAACTTGCGGACAGGTTTCCATTTAAAGACAAGTTATTAGTTCACACATCTGGAGCAACAGCCTTGGATATCATCCGAAACGGGGCACAGCACACAGGAGTATTTTATCCCCTGCAAACGCTGTCAAAGGTTAAAGATCTCGACTTTCTTGATATTCCCATCGGCATTGAGGGCTCTGACGAGCGGGCACATGCCTGTTTAAACAAATTAGGCGCTACTATATCCGAAAAGGTTTACCCTGTAGACTCCGGACAGCGTTTAACCTTGCATCTCGCTGCTGTCGTCGCCTGTAATTTCAGCAACCATATGTACGCCTTGGCTGAAGGTTTACTGCAAGAGCACCAGCTTTCTTTCGATTTGTTGCGCCCTTTAATTCAGGAAACTGCGCAGAAGGCGATGTTTTTCTCTCCATCCAAGGTGCAGACGGGTCCCGCTGCCAGAGGTGATGCGGGTACTCTGATACGGCACTTGGAGATGCTCGAGAATAATAGTAGTTTACAAGCGATCTATAAGCTGGTAAGTGACAGTATAATAGAAAAATACCATTAGATATGTTTCTAGAGAATATCAAGCAGGTGAAAGCCATTATTTTAGACATTGATGGCGTCCTGACCGATGGAACAGTTCATGTTACGGAAAGTGGAGAACAGCTTCGCAAGTTTCACGTACGCGACGGCTACGCACTCAAATACGCCATTAAGAAAGGCTTTCTCGTTTGTATTATTTCGGGTGGGAATTCAAACAGTGTCTTACATCGATTTTCCGGATTAGGTATAACAGAAGTACACCTCGGTATCGAAGATAAGCTGGAGGTATATTTGAAAGTTTTAAAGGAACATGCTCTTTCTGATGCTGATGTTATGTACATGGGTGATGATCTTCCAGACATCGCTGTAATGCGAAGGGTGGGAGTGGCCGCCTGTCCTGTCGATGCCGTTCAGGAGGTGAAAGCCTGCGCTGATTACATATCGCCTTTTAGTGGCGGACAAGGGTGTGTTCGTGAGTTGGTTGAAACGATCCTGAAAGTTCAGGGTAAATGGTATATGGATGAAGGTTCTGCAGGTGACGAACAGCCTGTTACTTCATCTTAATTCTTCAATAAATAGTTACTAAGGATTTAATAGATATGATGCTATCTTTTCCGGAGCTTATTCTGGCTTCCAAATCTCCTCGTCGACAGGAGCTTCTTCGGTCCATGGGAATCGAGTTTAGTACCGTTTTAAAAGAGGTTGACGAATCTTATCCAGAAGGCTTAGATCCTGCTGAAGTCGCGGTCTTTATCGCAAAAAAGAAGGCTGAGGCTTTCGAAGGAGAAATTTCCGAGTCACAGATTGTTCTGACAGCCGACACGATCGTTTGTATTAACGGACAGGTTCTTGGAAAGCCGGCAACAGCGGCAGAGGCTGTAGATATGCTTCGCTTGTTGTCGGGCGCATCTCATGAGGTGGTAACGGGGGTAACTTTGAAATCCGCAAATAAGTATGAAAGCTTTTTTGACAGCACTACCGTGGTTTTTAACGAACTGAGTGATGACGAGATCTATTACTACGTAAATACTTATTCACCTTTGGATAAGGCGGGAGCCTATGGCATTCAGGAGTGGATAGGATCGGTAGCCATAAATCGCATTGAAGGATCATACAATAATGTTGTGGGTTTACCTACAGAGAAAGTATACCGAAAATTGAAATCGTTTCTCTGAGGCTCTAATAAGGACTAGTGCCATTGCCTAGTCCATTTTGTCAAATAGCAGGCCTTCTTTTAGAGAATATATTGATAAGGCGATATCTCTGATCTGCAATTCCTCAAGAATATAAAGACAAAGGATCGCGGCACTTACGATCATGTCTACGCGTACTGGAATGATGTCAGCATTGGCCTCTCGTTCCGACTTCGTAGAACGCAAGATATCGTTGATAACCTCTCTCAGCATACTTACGCTAAACTCCACTGAAGTTTTGTCGCCTGACGCGGGGAGGTTAAATTTCCGCTGTATCATAGCGGTGAAGGTCTCGAACGCGCCCGCCGATCCTATAAGCAGTTGAGGTTTGAACATTCGGGCATTGGTTTTAAGATCCTCCAGTTGCGCATCCAGATGTTTGAAGATTGCTAATATCTCCTTTTCAGAGATGGGATCATTTCTGTGGAACTGCTCCAACAGACGGGCGGCTCCTATCGGATAGCTTTTCTTGCAAAGAAGTTCGTTCTTGTCACAAAAAATAAATTCGACGCTGCCCCCTCCAATGTCCATGATCAATGCTGATTCGGTAGGGGCAACGCCTTTCTGAACTGCTTTAAAAATAAGTTCAGCTTCTCGATCCCCGTTAATCATTTCAATATGAATGCCGGTTCTGTGTTTTACCTCGTTTATGAAAACCTCTCCATTGGATGCTGATCGTATAGCAGAGGTACCGGCGGCATATACCTCGTTTACCTGATGTTCCTTTATGCGCTCCTGAAAATGAACCAGGGCCTTGATTCCTCTGTCAAATGAAGCTTCAGTAATTACACCACTATTTATGCCGCCCTCACCAAGCTTTACCGACAGATCTTCACTATACAAAACGGAAGGTTTGCCGTTCAATATCTCTGCAATCAATAGATGAAATACATTTGTTCCCAGATCAAGTACGGCAATTCTTCTTTCCATTTTGTGTTTCTTTAAAGGTTAAGAGACTTAAGAGCCTCAGCAATTTTCTCAGCATAATTTGTGCGGTCTTCAATTACCGCGGCCGCACCATAATAAAGCATAGCATTGAAGCCTCGTGTGTCTCCGGAATCGCGAATATCAGTTCTCACCAATAATACAGGGATCTCTTTTGCTACAGCATAGCCACATTCCCAGCAGGTACCACTATCAGCGTCTGCTCCGTCCATCACGGCAACTACGGCATCCGCTGATTCAACGCCTTTTTTGCAGATTTGATAAATCTCTTGTGTGTTTTTATCGAGGCACTCTTCCTGCGGCAGGAAGACGTCGTAGCCTTTTGAATTTAAGTATTTTGAAACTTCTCTGTTAAAGCTCATCTCAGCGACCGTAAATAAGGGTCCTGCCAGATAAATAGATGCCATGGCGAGTAATGTTATAAATTAATTAAAATATAAAAATACGAAATTCATCTAAACTGCCGATCCGGGCTTCTTTTAAGTAACCATTTCGGTGCCCAAAAGTTTTTGCATTCAATGAGCCCTTGTTTTGCGAGCCGGCAGTAAAGAAAATCCCCGGTTGTAAGCAGTAACTTATAACCGGGGATTCAAGTATAGAAAATATCTGTTATTCGAAATATTCTCTCATTCGCTCAAAGAATGACTTCTCATGTTTGCCGGGTTGCGGCTTGAAGTTCGGGGAGTTTTGAAGTTTCTCCAACAAATCGCGTTCTTCTTTGGCGAGAGCTTTAGGCGTCCATATATTAACATATATTAGCTGGTCACCTTTATGATATGAATTCACTTCAGGAATACCCTTGCCTTTAAGTCGTAGTATCTTACCTCCCTGCGTGCCGGGTTCAATCTTGATTTTCGCTTTTCCATCAATTGTAGGCACTTCCACAGAAGCTCCTAAAGCAGCCTCAGTAAAGCTGATATGAAGATCGTATACCACATTGTTACCTTCCCGTTTAAGGGTTTCATGAGGTACTTCTTCAATAAGAATAATTAAATCGCCGGGAATACCACCGTTAGGGGCGGCATTTCCTTTCCCCCCCATCGAGAGTTGCATACCTTCGCTTACTCCTGCAGGGATATTTATGCTAATGGTTTCCTCTCCGCGAACGACACCGTCGCCGTGACACAGATTACATTTAGCTGTAATCTGTGTTCCTGTACCATTACAGGTAGGGCAGGTGCTGGTAGTTTGCATCTGACCGAGGATGGTATTGGTAACCTTACGTACCGCGCCGCTTCCCCCACATGTCTTACATGTCTGTACAGAAGACCTGTCTTTGGCTCCCGTGCCATCACAGGTAGTACATGCCACCTGTTTGTTTACCTTTATTTTCTTTTCCGCCCCCTTGGCAATTTCTTCAAGCGTGAGCTTTACCTTGATCCGCAGATTAGAACCTCTGGCAACTCTGCGGCCACCACCTCCACCACCGTGACCACCGCCGAAAAAGCTTTCAAAAGGACTGCCACCGCCGAATATATCACCAAACTGGCTGAAGATATCCTCCATATTCATATGGCCACCGCCATATCCACCAGCTCCCGAAGTACCCGCATGACCAAACTGATCATAGCGTTGTTTCTTCTCAGCGTTGCTTAATACCTCATAGGCTTCAGCTGCTTCTTTAAATTTCTCCTCAGCTTCCTTGTCTCCCGGATTTTTATCCGGATGGTATTTTATCGCAAGTTTGCGGTACGCTTTCTTTATTTCGTCAGCAGAGGCGCCTTTAGCTACTCCTAAAACATCATAGTAATCTCTCTTTGCCATCTGTATTAACTCCCAACTACTACTTTCGCAAATCTGATAACCTTATCATTCAGGTAATATCCCTTTTCTACCTGATCAATGACTTTTCCCTTCATTGAATCATCCGGTGCCGGAATATTTGTAATGGCCTCATGGATGTCTGCATCGAAAGGTTGTCCGATAGATTCCATTTCTTTAACCCCTTTTTGAGTAAGGATATTCTTCAGCTTACTCTGTACAAGCAATACACCTTCTTTTACAGAACTTACATCATTTGCCGTTTCCATTGATTTCAAGGCGCGTTCGAAATCATCAAGTACCGGCAGAAGGCTTTGTAGCACATCTTTCCCCGCAGTCTGTAATAATTCCGCGCGCTCTTTAATGGTACGTCTTTTATAATTGTCAAATTCGGCATACAGGCGAAGGAATTTGTCATTCGCTTCTGCCAGATCTGCACGTAATTTTTCTTCCGGGCTTATCTGAACATCTTCTGACGGAGCGGCGTTGTCCTGTTGTTCATTGGCGTTGTCGCCCTGGTTTTCGCTGTCTATCGATGTATTGGTTTCATTTTTAGGCGTTTCATCTGCCTGTGATTCCTCTACATTGCTGTTCTTCTTGTTTTTCAACATATCTGAAAATTTCATTGTTACCACTTCCTCTCAAAAAATTTGCCATACCTCATTTGTTGACAAGCTGTCAGACTTTGTTTAATATTTCTGACAGACAGAGGCCTTGGAAAATATTATACTAAAAAGGCCTCCTGAAGGAAGCCTCTTTCTATTAAACTGTTACATCTTCAATAACCCGCCCATCCTCGCATTTTATAATCCTCGAAGGGAAAGCTCTGATCAGATTGTAGTTGTGTGTTGCCATAAGTACCGCGGTACCTGCCCGGCTAATCTCCTTTAACAGAAGCATCACCTCTTCCGATGTGTCTGGGTCCAGGTGCCCCGTTGGCTCATCCGCCAGAATAATCTCCGGATCATTAAGCAATGCCCGCGCTATAACAACACGCTGTTGCTCACCTCCTGATAATTCATGGGGCATTTTTTTTAGCTTTGAGCGTAATCCTACCTTTTCCAGGACGTCTTTTATACGCTCATTAATGAGCTTTTTATCATGCCATCCTGTGGCCTTCAGCACAAATTCAAGGTTGCTTTCCACGGTACGATCTGTTAGCAACTGAAAATCCTGGAAGACAATACCTAATTTCCGGCGCAGGAAGGGAATATCCTTATCTGTTATTTTCGATAGCTCAAAACCTCCGGCGTGACCATCGCCATTCTGTACCTTAATCTCTCCATAGATCACTTTCATGAGGCTACTTTTTCCTGAGCCCGTCTGACCTATAAGAAACACAAATTCTCCTTTTTCGATATGCAAGCTAACGTTAGAGAGAACGAGATGTTTCTGCTGATAGATATCAACATTATTTAATTTGATAATGGAGTTGCCAATCATCTTATAGTTCTAATTTCATTATTTTTCCGAAAGGGAGCTCTTTCGCTAAACTAATTATCTCTTCAGCTCTGTCTCCCAGGCCCAGCTTATTAAGAGTTTTGTCGGGTCTGTCTACTCTGAAGTAAGCCAATAAAGTAAACTTGTCATCCCGCAATTGAATGTAGTCCGGAATTTTTGCTACGCCTTTTACTTTAATGATGTACATGCTTCAAAGTTAAACTTTTCCCTGTATTAAGTTTGTTCTTTTACAAAGAAAGAAGGAAGCGCACCGTATTTACGCCGTCCGCATAGTCCCATAAATCGGGGCTTTGGCTGCAACCGAAGCTAAAAGTACCAGTATTAAGTCCCTCCGGTTGGTTCTTAGATACAATTACCTGAATATTATCCTCCAGTGTATTTAACTTGCTCACGAGCTCCGCATCGTTGCCGTATTCTTCAAAAAAGACCGTTGCCAAAGGTGAACTCAGATTGTCAGATCCATCTTTTTTCAACAGCACGAAACCATTGTCATAATGGATGTCCTTATTTACCAGGCAAATTGCCTTATTATAATCGTAGTTGTTGGCGTATTTATGGTGATTAAAAACGTAACTGAAAGGTTCAATAGCTTCGAAAAACTTTACAAAGTCAAAGCCCTCTCGTACATATAGTTTAGATACATTTCTACAACCGAGGCCGTAGTAATCGAAGATGTCATTTCCCAAAGCGTAAAGATCTTCCTTGCTTTCATCGCCGGTGAGGATGGCAACGCTATTTCTGTTTTTTCTGATAATGTTCGGAACCTTACTAAAGTAATGCTCAAAGTATCTGGACGAATTATTACTTCCTGTAGCAATCACAGCATCAAAGTTTTCCAGCTTTTCCGTGAATTCAATATATTCTCCTAGCTCCGGATGAAATTCTGTCCACTTTTTTAACAGATAGGGGATTAGTAGCTTATCCTGCGCCGACAGTTTAATAAGAGCCTTCCTTCCGCATACCAGGGTACAAAGGATATCATGGAAGCCTACTAAAGGCAAGTTTCCCGCAAGAATCAAGCCCACTACGCGAGGCCGCGAATAGCTTTCATCCAGGGTGGCGTTAAAACCTCTGCTTTCAAGAGAGAACCAATGCTCTATGGATTTTTCGCTCAACATAGCCGCGATACCGGCAAGAGCTTTTTCCACTTCCTGTTCAGTAAACCACGCATTGTGGTGTCTGCTTCCCTGAATTATACCTTGCAGCTCGTCATCTGCGGGGTTGCGTAGATATTGTCCAAGTTTTGTTAAAGAATAGCGAATCTGTGGACTAAATGGAGTTATCATCGATTAATAAAATAGATTGTGTTATATTTGCACTGTTTTTGCTTATATCTGGCAAAATTAAGTTAAGGAAAAGACTTTTTAGACATGGCGATTAAAATAACAGACGAATGTATAAATTGTGGAGCCTGTGAACCGGAATGCCCTAACAACGCGATCTATGATGCTGGAGCAGCGTGGCGTTTCTCTGACGGTACCGCATTGAACGGAATTATTGATTTTGGCGATGGTACGACACTTGATTCTGAAGAATCTCAGGAAGCCATCTCTGATGAATTTTACTATATTGTTTCTGATAAATGTACTGAGTGTAAGGGTTTTCATGAAGAGCCTCAGTGCGCTGCTGTATGTCCTGTAGATTGTTGTGTTGACGACGAGGACATCCGCGAGTCGGAAGAAGAGCTTCTTGCAAAAAAAGCCTGGTTGCATCAGGAAGCATAATTGTTAAAATATTTAATCTTCAGAGGGCTGAAACGATCGTTTCAGCCCTTTTTTTGTGCGTATTCCATACTTCAACATCCTTTGATCCGCCTTATCAAATACTGTTGACCTTTTTTAGTCGTTCTCTTCCTCTTTGGTGGGCACAATAAGTACCGGGCACTTTGTCTTCCTTACAACTTTCTCTGCTACACTGCCCGACAGAAAATGGTCAAACCCTGTGCGACCATGCGTCCCCGCGACAATCAGATCTGCTCCCCATTCTTCTGCGGTGGCAAGAATTTCTTCCCGGGGGCTTCCCAATTTGTTAAAAGTATACGTTGTTACCCCATTTGAAAAGCGCTCGGTAAGGTCCTCCAACAAATGTTTGCTGGCCTCATCCTGTGCCTGCACTACCTCCGGAATGATTACTTGCGATTCGTTTAAAAGAGGATCGCTTAAGTAGGGGGTAGCTACCGGAACGTCATTCACATGGAGAAGTGCTACGCTGGCATTCAATTTATGAGCTATCTCATAGCCATAAGAGGCTACTAATTCGGCACTCTTACTGTTTTCGACAGCGATCAGGATCTTTGTTATTTGATTAAGATGTAACATAGCTTAAGGTGTTTATAGTTGAAACAGTTGGTCGGTTAAATAAGTTTCGGCATTGCAAAATATCATGTCATGAGAGCTTCTGACTGGCTGAATCTTCTATCTTAATAAACACCTCGCCGCGCCATTCCGAAATCTGCAAAATTGCTTAAGTTTGCTATTATGATATCAGCATCCGGTGTATGTAATCTCGCTTTAGTACCCTTGCGCGCGGCAAGCTCCGATAAAAGCGAAATACTAAGTTATCTCCTGTTCGGCGATACGTTCGAAGTTCTTGAGGTTAACAAAAATTGGACACGTATACGTACTTATGCGGATAGGTATGAGGGCTGGATCGATACGAAACAATACGCTCCTATAGCTGATATTCATACACCAGTAAGGCTGCTAGACACCATGCCCGTTCAAATAGTTGTCAATGAGCGTACCGGCGAAAAACTATATCTGCTCACCGGTTCTGTTATCCCTGTTCCGGAGGAGCGTCAATTTAAGCTCGCCAGAGATAGCTACTCTTTTCTGGATGAGCCTGTGTTAAGTAACAATACTTTCAGTCCTGAGGAAGTGTTACGACTAAGTACATTCTTTATGCAGGCGCCTTACCTCTGGGGCGGGCGTTCGCTGTTTGGTATTGATTGTTCCGGATTTACGCAGCTTGTATTCAAGCTTATGGGAATCTCTCTCCAACGCGACGCATGGCAACAGGCGGAGCAAGGCGAATTAGTAGGCTTTCTTCAGGAGGCAAAAGCCGGAGATCTCGCGTTTTTTGATAACGACGAAGGGCGTATTATACATGTGGGTATCATGTTAAGCAACCATGAGATAGTTCACGCCTCCGGAAGGGTGAAGATCGATAGCATCGATAACGAAGGGATATATAGTTCCGATCTTAAACGATACACCCACAAACTGCGTATCGTCAAACGCTTTAATCCCTAAAGCTCCACACTTTTACGGTTCTATCATCCCCTACAGAAAGTAGATCACCGTTTTCATTATTCCAGGCAATGTTATTTACTGAATGAGTATGGGCTTCAAATCCCTTGTCTCTGCTTATGGTCTTTTTAAGGTTGAGCGACTCAAAATCCCAGATCTTAATACTTTTGTCCTGACTTGCCGTGGCAAACAGAGACTGCTCCGGATGAAACTCTATATCGTAAACAGCAAAGAGGTGCGGCACAAATTGATGAACAAGCGCGTGCTTCGCCATACTGAACAGCTGAAGCTGCGCATCGCGTCCGCCTGAGAACAAAAATCGGCCATCCGGACTGAATCGGAGGGAGGTGATGCTGCCTTCATGCGCTTTATATTGTGTTTCAATAGAATAGTCGCTCGTCTGATAGATACTGATTACTCCGTCTTTACCTCCCACAGCGAGACGCGACCCGTCTGCTGATATTTCCGCACATCGCAAGGCTTGCGTGGAAACTACCAATTGTTGCAGCAATTCGCCCTCGTGATTCATAATTATTAATGAGCCATCTTCCCCTACCGACACCAGTTCGCGCTTACTATCGATAGATTTTATGCTGAACGCCGGCAGCTGATGATATTTTTTCTGAAAAACAACCTGCTGACTACCTGGCTGGTAAGCTGTGCAAATTCCCGAACGTTCAACGCTGAACAGCAGTTGACTGTTCGGTGAATAGCATAATGAATATACAGGGCTTTTTACGGGAAACGCAATTTTTGAAAAGCTAAGTTCCTGTAAATTCCACTCGACAACGCCACGATCATTCCCGGCAGTATAGAACGTTTTCGCATCCGGAAGAAGCTCAAGGCCATATACAGGATTTTGATGTCCCGGTAAGCTTGCTTTCAGACTAACATCGGTCATGATTATTTATGTCTTTGTTCCAGATTTAGTGCTAAATCTTTCAGACTAAGATTTTTCTCTCTTAGTAGCACTACTAAATGGAATAATAGGTCGGAAGCTTCATTTATTAAGTCGTCCTGAGTTTGGTTCAGCGCAGCTACCACCGTCTCCACGCCCTCCTCGCCAACTTTCTGAGCTATTCTATTGATGCCTTTTTTATGCAGACTGTTGACGTATGATCCTTCTACAGGGTGTTCATAACGATCGGCAACAATGCTCTCCAGCTGAAATAGGAAGTTCTGGTTAAAGGGCGTTTCAAAGCACGAACGACTGCCTGTGTGGCAGGTAGGTCCCGCTGGTTTCGCCAAAATGAGAATGGTATCCTTATCGCAATCAGCATAAATATGCTGAACTTCCAGCACGTTGCCACTCTCTTCACCTTTCGTCCACAGACGATTTTTTGATCGGGAAAAGAAGGTTACCCTTTTTTCTCGGTTAGTAATATCGAGTGCTTCTTGGTTCATATAACCCAACATCAGCACTTCAAGGCTCTGAACGTCCTGTACAATAACAGGAACTAATCCCTCGCCTTTATTAAAATCAATTTGCATGAGACTCTGTAATTAATAATTAGCGCGTTAACTGCGCACCTGCACGCCCTGTTTTCTTAACTCCTCTTTTAACTCCGGAATGAGTATCTCGCCATAGTGAAATACTGATGCCGCCAATGCCGCGTCAACTTCCGCAATGTTAAATACATCCGCGAAGTGTTGCATGTTGCCCGCACCACCCGAGGCTATCAGAGGGATGCTCAGGCTTTCGTTAATTCTTTTTAGTAGGGAGGTGTCAAAACCGTTTTTAGTGCCGTCATGATCCATAGACGTGAGCAAAATCTCCCCCGCGCCGCGGCTTTCCACTTCCTTAATCCATTGCTCCGTCTGTTGTGCCGTAGCAATCCTTCCTCCGTTTAAATGCACAAGGTTCTTGCCTTCCACCAAACGCGTGTCTATAGCAACCACTACAAACTGTTTTCCGAAAGCTGCCGCAAGCTCATCAATAAGTCCGGGATTACGCGCAGCCGCGGAATTAATGGAAATCTTATCAGCTCCCGCATTTAGCAGCACTTCAGCATCGGCGAGCTCATTAATACCCCCACCGATGGTAAAAGGAATGTTAATCTGGCGGGCAACCGCTTTCACCAGATCAACCATTGTTTTCCGCCGCTCGTGCGTAGCCGTGATATCGAGAAATACCAGCTCATCAGCACCCTGCCTGGAATACTGCCAGGCAAGCTCTACAGGATCACCGGCGTCTTGCAGACTCACAAAATTTACCCCTTTAACGGTTCTGCCATCCTTAACATCAAGACAGGGAACAATACGTCTTGCCAGATTTCCCTGCTGATGTGCTGTCCTTTGCTGAATGTTATTATTCATAAAATGCCGGATAAATTCTTGAGATTAAAATGAAATCAACGACTTCAAGTTCCAATCCTGAATTTCTTCCACCGTGATATGTCCTTCGTAAATAGCTTTTCCTACTACGCATGACTCTACCTTTATTTCCTGCAGCGCGCGGATATCATCCATGGAACTGATACCACCGGAGGCGATGAGTTTAATAAAAGGTGAATGGTTGAGAAGTTTTTTATAAAGATCTACGCCGGCACCGCCAAGTTTACCATCTTTATTGATATCCGTACATAGGAATCTGAAGAAGCCAAGATTTAGACATCTGTCAACATAATCCATGAGCTTCACCGGCGAGCTTTCCATCCATCCCGAGTATTTGATGATCTCGTCAAGAACGTCGATAGCAACAACTACCTGATCAGAACATTGGTCCTTGCCGCACACGGCCTTACTTAATTCATCAAGGAATTCCGGGTTTGTAATCGCCTGTGTTCCTACAACAATACGATGTATTCCCGCGTCAATAAGTTCCTTTACTTTTTCGATGCTTCTGATACCGCCACCGTACTGTACTTTCATTTCAGTATTCCGCACTACACTCAGTACATAATCCTGATTGCTGAAATCGCCCTTGGCGCCGTTCAGGTCAATGATATGAACGAATTCAGTTCCGTTAGACTGGTATTTTTCAATCATTTCTTCCAGGCTCACATCATAGATGGTTGCCTGTTCGTAATTTCCTTCGCGCAAGCGGACAACTTTCTTGTCCAAAATGTCAATAGCAGGGATAATGTACATGTCTTTCTATATTTCTGAAAAGTTTTTAAGTAAAAGTTCTCCCGCCTCACCCGACTTCTCTGGATGAAACTGAACTCCATAATAATTATTCTTTCTCAATGCCGCCGAGAACTTCAATCCGTAATCGGCAAAAGCAACGGTAAAAGTATGATTAAATTCAATAAAATAGGAATGAACGAAATAAAAGAATGTTCCGTTCTCAATATTCCTAAACAGTTCATTGCCAGATGAAAACTGAACGCTATTCCAGCCTGTGTGCGGAATCTTCAAGTGTAAATCATCTGGAAATAGGCGTGTATTCTGGTCCGTAATGCCCAATAAGTTGACATTTCCCTCCTCAGAAAAGCTGGTAAGCAGCTGCATTCCTACGCAAATACCAAGCACGGGCTTCTTCGTGTTTTTAATCTTTTCGACCATGCCGCTTGCCTCCAGTTTCGCCATTGCGGCACCTGCGTGTCCCACGCCAGGTATGATATATCTGTCAAAAGCATCAAAATCTTCAGCATGCTTGATCAGCTCATAATTTATAGACAATCGATCTAAAGCCGCTGTAAGGGAAAAGATGTTACCCGCCCCGTACGAGATGATACCTAATTTTTTATTCTGCAATTCCGGGGACTTTGCCATCGTATCCATACTCTATCAATTATAATAATCGTACCAACTAAATTACTCCCTTAGTGCTGGGTAGCTGAAAATGTCTGAAATCTCTTTTTATTGACATTTTTATGGCTTTGGCGAAGGCTTTGAAGATCGCCTCGATCTTGTGATGCTCATTGTCGCCCTCTGCTTTTATATTCAGGTTGCTTTTGGACGCATCACTAAAGGACTTGAAAAAGTGCAAAAACATCTCCGTAGGCATATCGCCAACTTTCTCTCTTTTAAAGGTGGCGTCCCATATAAGCCAGTTTCTTCCTCCAAAATCAATGGCTACCTGCGCCAGACAGTCATCCATCGGCAGACAGAAGCCATAACGTTCTATGCCTCTTTTATCACCTAAAGCTTTGGCCATTGCCTCGCCCAAAGTTATAGCAGTGTCTTCGATAGTATGATGTTCATCGATATGCAGGTCGCCCTGCGCTTCAATACGCAGGTCAATCCCACCATGGCGGGCGATCTGGTCGAGCATATGATCGAAGAAGCTCAATCCCGTATTTATCGTTGATTTTCCTGTGCCATCAAGATCCAGCTCTACAAGAATATCTGTCTCTTTGGTGGTTCTCCGATGTGTAGTATGGCGTTTTCCTCCTTTAAGAAACTCATAAATATCCTTCCATGCCGTCGTTGCCAGCGCTATCCATGACTCATAACTTGCCAGAGCTTCCGGCAGCTCGGTTGCTCCAAGACCTGCGTCGCGGTTTAGCCACAAGGCCTTACAGCCAAGGTTCTTTGCTAGTGCCACATCGGTAATACGATCGCCAATAACATAAGAATTCTCAAGATCGAAGCGCTCGCTGTCAAAATAGTGGGTAAGCAGGGCTGTGCCTGGCTTGCGGGTTGGAGCGTTCTCATGAGCGAAGGTCTTATCAATAATGGTTTCCGAAAAATGGATGCCTTCATTGGCGAAGCTTTGCATGATGAAGTTATGCACCGGCCAGAAGTGCTCCTCCGGATGTGACGCTGTTCCCAGGCCATCCTGATTGGTGACCATCACTAATTCGAAATCCAATTCTTCCGCAATCAGAGAAAGATATTTGAACGCGTATGGATAAAATTCAAGCTTCAGGAACGAATCTACCTGATAGTCTTCAGGCTCCAGCACCAGGGTGCCATCACGGTCAATAAATAGAAGTTTCTTTTTATTCATGTTAAATGGTGAAGCTTTTAAGAGTGGCGACAAGCTGCAGATTTTCTTCAGCAGTACCTACCGTGATACGCAGACATCCATCGCAAAGTATTACGGAGGACCGGTCACGCACAATAATTCCTTTATTTACAAGATAACTATAAATATCCCTCGGTGCGGTAGTGCGCACAAGTATAAAATTGGCATCTGATGGATACACCTGCTGCACAAAAGGAAGCGCCTCAAGTGCCGCCGCCAACTGCTCCCGCTCCTGTATGGTCTCCCGTATCCAGTTATTTACCTTATCAATGTTTGCCAATCCCTGTAGGGCAAGCTGTTGCGAGGCCTCATTTATATTGTAGGGTGGCTTTATTTTGTTTAGCACCTCAATCACATCCTGACTGGCAAAGGCCATGCCTACCCGTAAGCCGGCAAGTCCCCAGGCTTTAGAAAGTGTTTGCAGTACCACCAGATTGCTATATTCAGTGAGTTCCTGAATGAAGCTTTTTTGTCGTGAATAGTTAATGTACGCCTCATCTACCACCACGATGCCGCGAAAATTAGCAAGCACTGTTTCAATATCTTCTCTGATGATCGAATTCGCTGTGGGATTATTGGGCGAGCATACGAAGATCAGGCGCGTGTTTGGATCAATAGCCTCAGCAATGCCTTCAAGATCCAGCTGATACGCTGCGGTAAGAGGCACCTCCTTTATCGCGACGTCATTGATTCCCGCCGACACAGAGTACATGCCATAGGTAGGAGGAAGTACAATGATGTTGTCGATGCCGGGTCTGCAAAAAGCGCGGATCAGGATATCGATTGCCTCATCACTTCCATTTCCCAGAAAAATGTTTTGCGGTGGAACTCCCTTAATTTCACTGATACGTTTTTTCACTACCCATTGCTGTGGGTCAGGATATCTGTTATACAAAGAGTCCGTTGGCGAGCCAAAATTATTTTCGTTCGCATCCAGGAATATCGAAGCTTCTCCCTGAAACTCGTCCCGGGCAGACGAATAAGGCTTGAGCTTCTTTATGTTGTCGCGAAGAATTTCGTTTATATCGAATTGCATGATTTTCTTTCTTTATTTATTTAGCGGATTGGTCTCCCGCGTTTAACCATTGGCGACGTAACGCCATTGCTTCCCTGTGAGCATCCAGCCCTTCAATCGATGCCAGTGTCTCTACCACTGAGGCGATGCTCTGCACCCCCTGCTGGTCAATATGCTGAAAGGTGATCTTCTTTACAAAGGAGTCTAGTGAAACACCAGAGTAAGAACGCGCGTAGGCGCTGGTTGGAAGGGTATGATTGGTTCCTGAGGCATAATCGCCGGCGCTTTCGGGGGTAAGATTTCCTAGAAATACCGAGCCCGCGTTTACTACCGATAAGCTCAGTGTCTCCCAGCTTTCCGTAGCCAGAATGAGATGCTCCGGAGCATAGGCGTTGCTGAACTCCATGGCTTCGTCGATATTATCCGTTTGCACAATGTATGACTGGGCTAAAGCTTTCGCTGCTACCTCTTTACGCGGAAGACGCTCCAGCTGTTCTTTCAGTTGTTCAAGTACAGCCTCAATAAGCGTTGGCGAATCCGATACCAGCACCGCCTGTGAATCTGCACCGTGCTCTGCCTGTGCCAGCAGATCTGCTGCAACAAAGGCTGCATCAGCGCTTGCATCGGCGATGATCAGCACTTCTGACGGTCCGGCAGGCATGTCTATAGACACCCGGCATTGTTGCTGCACCATCGTCTTGGCCTTAGTAACATATTGATTCCCGGGACCAAAGATCTTATCTGTACGACTTATACTTGAAGTCCCGAATGCCATCGCCGCAATTGCTTGTGCTCCTCCGCATAAATAAATGCGTTCAATGTTTAACAATTCCGCGATATACGCGATGTAGGCGTTAACCTTGCCATCTTTCTGCGGTGGCGAACATACCACGATCTCCTGACATCCCGCAATGCGTGCCGGTACGCCAAGCATCAGGAAGGTGCTTGGAAGTACTGCTGTTCCTCCGGGAATATAAAGCCCTACTTTCTCAATGGCCCGCGCCTCACGCCAGCAGGTGACCCCTGGCATGGTTTCGGTTTGCGGCTCGTTAAGTGTCTGCGCGATATGGAATTTATAAATATTTGAATAAGCTGTATCAATGGCTGCCTTAGCCTCTGCAGATATCCCCGCGGCGATAACCTTAAGTTCTGCCGCCTCGATAAAGATCTTTTCCAGTTTTACACCGTCAAATTTCTCCGCATATGCCATTAACGCGGCGTCGCCATTTTTTCTTACTTCCCCAATAATTGCGTCTACTGTAGCGCCGATATTGTTATCAGGGTCTGTATTGCGGGTGATCAGCTCTTCCTTTAACACCTCATCTATTTCCGAGTATTGATAGATCCTTTTGTAGATGCTCATTTTTCTTTCAATGATATTATTAGAGAAAATTTCCTTGCTCCCGGAGCTCCACTGGTTGGCTTAAAACTGCTCTTTAAACCAGTGCTTAATCCGAAGCCTCTTCTTAAAGTATTATTTTCTCAATAGGTAGTACAACGATACCCTGAGCTCCTGCCGCCTTCAGCTTGCTGATCTTATTCCAAAAATCTTTCTCAGGAATAACAGTATGTACTGCCGCCCATCCTTCCTCTGCTAATGGCACTACCGTCGGACTTTTAATACCCGGTAAAAGCGCTTCTACAGCCGCAAGGTTCTGCTGCTCTACATTCAGTACAACATATTTTGTCTCTTTGGCTCTTAAAACAGATTGTACACGTTGTATTAATTCAATGATCAGCGGATCATTTTCTATGCCGCGGCGTCCTATTAATACAGCTTCTGAATGCATAACATCCCCAAACTGCTTCAGTCCATTGCTCTTCAGTGTGCCTCCTGTAGACACAAGATCGCAGATGGCATCGCTTAAACCAAGACCGGGAGAAATTTCTACGGATCCTGAAATGGTGCGAATGTCGGCCGTGATGTTATTCTTGGCGAGGAATTTCTTAAGAATTACAGGATAGGAGGTAGCGATAGACTTGCCCTGCAGCTCGGAAAGCTGAGTGATATCGCTGTTATTCGGAATGGCTAATTTTAGACTACACTTCCCGAAGCCGAGCATTTGTAAATACGAAACATCTACTTCGGTTTCGTTAATCACATTTTCACCGACGATACCAATATCGGCAATACCGTCCTGCACATATTCAGGAATATCGTCATCGCGAAGGAATAGGATTTCCAATGGGAAATTACTTACCGGCGATATAAGGGAACTTTTGTAGTTTTCGAAACTAAGTCCGCAGTTTTTAAGAAGTTCAACAGATTTTTCGTTAAGTCGACCCGACTTTTGAATGGCTATTTTTAAAGTTTTCAAAGCTTAATTATTAATCGTAAGAAATGGAAAATGTAAATCAAAATCAGTTTCACGTAGAAACCGCACAAAACTATCTATCGCCGCAATGGCGATGATGGAAATGACGGTGATGTGTGAATACTGTTAACATTTTTGTCTCTCTGACCAATAATTGTTTTTTCAAAGATACTAATGTAAACGTAAAAGCAAAGAGAAATTGTAAAATACCTGCGTTGATCTTTTATGGAATACCTTATCCTACGCTTTCCTTCAATATTATGATACCTTTGCCGAGGTTTATTGCTGACGATAACTACTGAAATTATGTTTGATGCTATAATAATAGGAGCGGGGGCCTGCGGTCTTATGTGCGCCATTCAGGCGGGATACCTGGGCAAGCGTGTGCTCGTTCTGGAGAAAAATGACGTCGCTGGTGCCAAGATCCTCATTTCGGGCGGTGGTCGCTGTAATTATACAAACCTCTATACTCAGCCCTCAAACTTTATTTCTGACAATGAGCATTTTGTGAAGTCTGCCCTCTCGCAATGGAACGTAAGTGATACGGTGGCTTTTTTTGAAAGTCTCGGCATCTTTGGACAGGAGAAAACCCTCGGCCAGCTATTCCCCGAAAGCAATAAGGCCAGAGATCTCGTTTCAGCCATGGTTCAGCTGGCAGAAGATTTAGGTCAGGAAATTCGCTATCATGCTGAGGTTACAAACATAGATTACAAAGACGGCGAGTTTGTTATTCATCTTGCAAACAGGGGCGAGAGCGCTGTCATCAGATCCTCCAGGCTGGTTATGGCTAGTGGCGGATTGCCGGTACGTAAGCTGGGTGCCACTGATTTCGCTTTGAAAATGGCGGTTAAATGGGGATTGCCTATCGTAAAACCGGCCCCGGCTCTGGTGCCGCTCGCGGTTACGGGTAAAGATGCTGAGTGGTTTGCTCATCTTTCCGGAAATAGCATTTTTTGCAGGGTTAGCAACGCCAGAATCAGCTTCGAGGAAAATATTCTGTTTACTCACCGAGGCCTCAGCGGGCCTGCTATCCTGCAGATTTCTTCTTACTGGCGACCCGGCGAAAGTATTGAGATTGATTTACTGCCTTCTCAGTCTATTACCGAGCTGCTGCTGCAAGAGCGTAAGCTCAACGGCAAAAGACTATTACTGAGTTTGCTGACGTCCTTATATACGAGGAAATTCGCTGAAGCGCTTCAGAAATTTCTGCCCGTTAATAAAAATCTGGCTTCTCTTACCGCTGCGGATATGCAAGCTATCGCCGACTTTATTCATCACTTTACAATAAGACCTGCCGGTGATCTTGGATATGATAAAGCGGAAGTAATGAGAGGCGGTCTGGATACCAGCGTGCTTAATTCCAAGACCCTGGAATGTAAACAAATGCCGGGACTTTTCTTTGGCGGTGAGTGTGTTGATGTTACTGGTTGGCTCGGCGGCTATAACTTTCAATGGGCCTGGGCATCAGGTTTTGTCATTGCCCAGAACATTTAGATAGCCCTGTGGCGTTCGCTCTTATAGTTTAATGGCACGCAGCATCTCGCGTTTTCCGGGCGCCCCGGGTGCCTTCTCTATGGAGAAACCTAAACCTTTCATGCTTCTTTTTAGATTTCCGGTAATAGCGTAAGTCACAAAAACGCCGCCCTGGCGTAAGTTGCGCGTACAACGCTCAAGAGAAGCGTCGGTCCACATTTCGGGCTGGTGGATGGCCGCGAAGGCATCGAAGTATACCAGATCAAAGGTCTTTGTACTCGTAAAATCATTAAGCAAGGTGTGGTCAATGTGCAAACGGCAATAATCTCCCATCGATTGCGCTGATAGCGTCGCTTGCGGGTAAACGCCGATAAAGGCTTGCCACGTCGCTGGCTCCACAAATGCGTCGTAACCGGTGTCCTGAAGCATCTCTGGTGATAACGGATAACCTTCAATTCCGGTGTAATCAAGTGTTATGCGTCGCTCATTGCAGAAGTCAGCGCTAAGCAGGAAATTCAGTCCCGTGCCGAAGCCTACTTCAAGAATAGCAACACTGTCTGATGGATCCTTTTGTAGGAGGTATTCCAAACCTGATTTAACGAAAACATGTTTGCTCTCCTGTAGCGCCCCATGACGGGAATGGTAGAATTCGCCAACGGCGGCATTGTAAATTGTCTTTGATCCGTCTGCTGTCTCTGCTACAGTTAAATTGCTGTTATTCATTGTTTGAAATGCTTCTTTCCACAAATATAAGGCGACTTCCGGAAACCTTCTTCGATGAATGGCTTGGATTTATATATCCTGTGTTTACTGATTGGATATGAGGGTTTTTAAAATGCATGTGTCTCCAGATGTTTAATTACCTGATCGTCTGTCTAAGACGCTGGCAGAGCAGGGGACTGCTCTGATAACGTGATCTTCGTTACATTAGGGATTTATTTGATAAAAGTCATTAGTTTTGCACCTATGTATCAATTGATCAAGCCCGTTTTTTTCAAATTCGCTCCGGAGTTTATGCATCATTTTGTCACAGGCGCCCTACGCGCGGCAAACAAAGTGCCCGGAGTTTCCTCATTGCAGAAGAGTGTTTTTCATGTTAACGACCCCATTCTGGAACGCGAAGTGTTCGGATTGCGCTTTAAAAATCCTATCGGCCTGGGCGCCGGTTTTGATAAAAATGCCGCTTACGTTAAGGAACTTGAGAATTTTGGGTTTGGCTTCATTGAGATTGGAACAGTGACCCCCAAGCCTCAGCCTGGGAATGATCAGCCACGGATGTTTCGTCTGGTGCCTGACGCGGGACTTATCAATCGCATGGGTTTTAATAATCAGGGGGCTGAGGTAGCTGCCGAGAATCTCCGCCATCTGAAAAATAAAGGTCTTCTGATCGGGGGTAATATTGGCAAGAATAAGCTTACCCCTAATGAGCAGGCTGTTGATGATTACGTGAAGTGCTTCGACATCTTGTTTGATGTTGTTGACTACTTTGTTGTGAACGTAAGCTCGCCGAATACTCCCAACCTACGCGCGTTGCAGGAAAAGGAGCCCCTGAAAAATATTCTTAATACGCTGCAGGCGCGCAACTCAAAAGATGGCATCTCCCGCCCGATCTTGCTTAAAATTGCGCCGGATCTTACCGACAACCAGCTGGATGATATCGTAGAGATCGTTCACGAAACAGGTATCGCTGGACTTATCGCTACAAATACCACCATCAGTCGCGAGAATTTAAATTCTGATCCAAAACTGGTGCAGGAAACAGGTGGCTTAAGTGGAAAGCCGCTCACCAAGCGTTCTACCGAGGTTATCAGGTACCTGGCACAGCGTTCGAATGGTTCGTTTCCAATTATTGGCGTAGGTGGTATCCACACGCCGCAAGATGCCATTGAGAAGCTTGAGGCGGGTGCTTCTTTATTGCAGATCTATACCGGCTTCATCTATGAAGGGCCAGCCATTGTAAAGACATTAAACAAGGCGCTGGTAAAATACTTCAAGTCTAAAAAGAAATAAAACTCCTATCATATGATCAGAGGAAAGCGTTGCATTTCTCTGATCATAAATTCTCCCCCGGGCGGATATCCGCAAGCCTGTAAGTTCCTCGGCTGGATTATTATTTCCCCTTTTGCCTCAACCCCAATGTCTTCAGAGAATGAGGTAGAGCGAAATCAATGCTAAGCTACGCAGGAGTTATGTCAATTGGCCGTGATATGTTAGGGGCTATACACGGCTTTTTGCGAACCGGGAACACTGATATTACACTACTGAACTCGTTGATGGCTCCGCTTAGCATCCCAGTCTCTCTGCCCCGGCTAAAAAGAGCCCTTTCTTGTGTTTTGGAAATTCCTGCCATACGATGGAAATTTAATGTTTCTGCCACCTGAACCCTCCCGGTGATCGGAGTTGTCAGTCACACTGCCATGGGTACCGGCACGCAGCGCTGACAGAACAAAGATGAAATGAATTTTTTAGCCAGTCAAGGCCATGTCCTTTAGTTGCTTAACTCTTCATTGCGAAGTCTGTTCTCTCGAAACAGTACCGTTATTCTCATCATGAGAATCCTTCCCTACAGCAGCTTACCTTGCCTTTCAGCAGATATATAGAAATGTCCTACTATGTCACATAATGTCGCATCAAAACATCCGGGCGACGCCTGGCCTGGTCACAGACCCGGCGCTCGTTTTCTCCCCACTGCTACCCACCTGGTTCGAGACTGACTCAGAACAGACTCGAGAGACGCTCGAGTGGTGATCGACATTTCATCGACATTACATGGGCATTTCATGGGCATCTCATCGACTATTGCCCATAACA
>DKIV01000028.1 GCA_002454425.1 Sphingobacteriaceae bacterium UBA6709 | reverse complement strand
CCGCCCGCCATTGCCAGCGTAGCCTATAGTCATGCGGCAGACCGGGAGACCCTGACGGCCAGCCACCGTATAGCGCAGCATGAGCCGGAGGGGGGCTATATCCGCTTCTGGGATATGTATTTACCCACTACCCGGGTATATGATAAGATAAAATGGCAGCAGGAGTATCATAACCTACAGATCCCGAAGGCCACGCGGGGTACTGTCCCGCGAACGGAAGCACCACCCGAGCCCTTTAAGCTGGGCCGCCGGAAGATGGAATAGCAAGCTTCAGCAACGGGAGCATTTTCGGATACAAAGGAATAGGGTTCGCCACATATGGGATAGGGACAGGTATGTTTTTAAATGACGCTAAGCAAAACGCAGTAAGAAGTTTTCTAGAATAGAAATCTAAAGCAAACGGCTCAGGATTTAACTTTAAAGATAAATCTTCCCAAAGCCACCATGCCTAGTACCATGCCGAAGACAAGACCACACAGTCCGGCAATACCAAATACGATGGATATCGAAGCTTTGATACGAAGGAATGCGCCGATTGTTGCCAGGATATAACAGATTCCGCTAACAACAATTGAAACTACAGCTGCGGAGCGGACATTCAGCCTGAAGTTTTCAGACTTTAACCAGTTAAATACGATCGCCACAAGAAAAGCGCCGCTAATTAAAAAAGCCACGAGCCCCGCAATTATCAATATATTGGCTGTAATACCTCCGATATGGTTTACTTTTAATATAACTGCAGTAATCATTAACAGCAAGGTACAACCAAAACTTATGAAGGCTAGTTTCGCAAGGTTTCTGATACGATTTATCATGATGTATTTTTTACAAGGCCAATTTACAAATTTTCGACAAACCGAACTCGCTTAAAAGCACAGTACCAACCCGTTCCACAACATTGTTACAATCATCAATAACAACAAAACACCCTTAAATCTCCCTTCATTACAAAGTGAGTTCTAAGGGTGTTCAATGATCACGGAGAGGGATAGCTCCCCGGGGTTATGATATCAGGAAAGACTACTTTCCGGATGCCTGGATCGCGGTCTCCTTACGGAAACTGCGCTCAATGATATCCGCCAGATTTCTGTAGTGCAACTTCGTGATCTTGTCAGCACCACCGGTGTTCGCGGCTTTTCTGAGCATGAGCACTTGTGAGCGCAAGCGCTCCTTAAGTAAAGTTGGTAAATCACTAGCGTAAAAATGATAGGTGATGTCTCCCAGGATAACATTTGGATCTGCTACCGCGAAAGCCTCTTCCAGGAGTCTGTAGACATATAGGTTCTGAAGATTTCTTTTGTAGAAATCAACCTTAGTACCTTTATGCGCTTCTGAAAATATTGAGGCGTCCATATCATTAAGCATGTTGTCAACCGTATAGATTTTGGCGGTACTACGACCGTCATGTTCAGCACTCCACATAACGCTCATGCGGGTTTTAGAAACCAGGGAGTTGATAAACGTACGATCCAGATCACCAAGAGCCACCGCGAAGCTCGACTTGAACTTGTTCATGATATCCGGATTGTTCAGCCACGTAGGTGTGGTAAACAGATTATCGCCAATGAACTTTAACGCGGCCTTCTGTTTAGCGTAAGGCGTTGGACTATAGATAGCGCCCTTTTCAGTAGCAAGCTTATAGTCGTTATTCATACCGCCAACGTTCTTTAAGGCATGTCCCAGATAAAGGGAATATTGCCCCAGAAGATCCTTGTAAGCATCCAGCAATGGTTCGTAGTCTTTGTCGGGCATGTTTACCCAACGCTGTAGCTGAGGAACGATACGCTTAAGATTCTTGATACCATAAGTACCAGCCTTAACAGCATCATCACCTAAGTCTTCTGACTGGCAACGAGGATCAAAAGGCTCCGTTTCACCGCCAAACCATAAACGACGGTCGGCTTTAATACGATCGGTAACGGTCTTCAACAGCACCTTCTGCTCTTCTTCAGGAGTTTTGTATTGCGGATACCAACGGTATCCCCATTCGATGGCCCAGATATCGTAATCGCCAATACGCGGGAACAGACCAGCCTCGCCGATGTTATCCTCAGGTTGCGCCACATAGTTAAAACGGGCATAATCCATAATTGATGGCGTATGTCCATGAGCTTCCACCCATTTCTTGTCTCTCAGCTTTTCAACAGGTACCGTTGAGCTTGAACCGAAGTTATGGCGAAGGCCAAGGGTGTGACCCACTTCATGTGAGGACACAAAGCGTATCAGCTTACCCATGAGCTCATCAGAAAACTGAGGAACCTGCGCGCGTTTATCGCTCAGTCCAGCCTGCAACATATACCAGTTTTTTAATAGCGACATGATATTGTGATACCAGAAAACGTGGCTCTCCAAAATCTCACCACTTCGAGGGTCAGCGACACTTGGCCCCATAGCGTTGGCAATCACTGAAGGACGGTAGATAATCGCTGAATGCGTAGCATCATCGATGCTCCAGGTAGAATCACTGGCTGCGGGAGCCTCCAGCGCATAGATAGCATTCTTAAATCCGGCCTTTTCAAAAGCTTTCTGCCAGTCGTTAACACCTTGCTGCAGGTAAGGGATCCATTTCTTTGGCGTGGCAGGGTCAATGTAGAATACGATTGGCTTGGCAGGCTCTACAAGCTCGCCGCGCATATACTTATCTACATCTTCCGGACGGGGCTCCAGGCGCCATCTCTTGGCGTAGATGGTCATCTCAACACCCTGTGGATTGACATCAAAATCCTTAAATCCTGTGGCGAAGTATCCTACCCGTGGGTCCATGAGGCGGGCTCTCATGGGCTTCTCAGGGAGAAGCACCAATGAGGAATTGAGCTCAACCGTGTAATTATTGCCCGCCGGATTCATGCCTGCGTTATAGGTCTTAACAGCCTTAACTTCGACATTATTTTCAAATGCGCGTACATACTCTATATAAGAGCGATCATTTTGCTGAGCACCCATGCCCGCGCGATCTTTAAAGCCCTTACGCTGAAAGTAAAGAATATCATTATCGCTATTCAGGAAATCTGTAGCATCGACCACTACCGCTGAGGAATCCGTGCTTTTAGCTAACACAGGAAACGCCTGCGCGATAGCCTGAACGTTATTTTTCTGAACGCTGGCGAACATAGACTTCGTGCTGTCGGGCGAATACTCTGAAAAAGAGATCCTGCGCATAAACAGCTTATTTGAAGGACCTTCCTCAAACCGGAATACGGCTTCGCCAATCTGATCGCCGGCGTAGCCGCTGGCACCATTGCGCATATCAGCTGAAGCCTTTGAGATTCGGTTGACGATGAGGATATCGCGATTGAACATCTTTACCGGCACCTCGAAGTAATACTTGTCGTCTTTTTTATGGATAGAGAAAAAACCTTTGGTGGTTTTAACATTTCCATTGATCACCGACTTATAGGGTTTCAAGGACGAAGCGGTCTTCTTTGTGCTATCGGCGGCAACTTTTCCTGTCGCGGCCACGGGAGCCTTCTTCTTATGGAATGTTTTATTCCATAAGGAACAACCGGTGGTGGTGAGAGAGAAAGCCATGATTCCAATCATGAGCTTTCCCTTGGTAGAACTTAGAAACATAAAATAATAAGTGTGTCTATTAGCGTGGATTCTGTACTATTTCGGGGTTAAATCCTATGTATTTTGGCGCAATAGGATACATATAGCGATTACTACCCGGGGTCAGCGAGAACGTCTGTCCCTTGAATTGTTTAGTAATGGTACCGGTAAGGTTGTCTATATCATAGCGACGCATATCGAACCAACGCTGGCCGGTACACATAAACTCGATACGACGTTCCTTGATGACCAATGCCATAGCATCTCCGGAAGCGGAAGTAAGCGGCTGATAGTCTTGCGTTGCGAAACGCTTTTTACGCAGATCATTTATCAACGTTATAGCCGCCTGCGCATTTCCTTTTCGCGCGTCAACTTCTGCCTTTATTAACATCATCTCCGGAACGGTAGGACCAACCTGTACCTGCCCTCCATCAGCGGTTTTACGTCCGCGGAAGTAAGCGCGATTGGTAGGCACTGAAAAGCCGTACACGCCGCTGGTGCTTGCCGTTAACACAGAATAGCGCAGGTCCTTTGTTCCCATGATGTTTATTAATTCGGGACTTACAGGAATAGCAAATAATGTCGCGGTACTCTTTCTTAAGAATAACACCTCCGGATCATTTAGCTTACCAATGAGGTTGGCTCCGTTAGTATAAGTATTAAGATCGAGCAAGGTATTGCGTAGCGACAATGCACTGTCGGCATACGCGTAGGCTTTATCAAAGTCGCGCATGTTTAGATAAGTACGCGCGAGGATTCCATAGGCACCCATTTTTGAAGGGTTCGACACATAGTCAGGACGATCCGCAAGGTACGGCAACGCCTGATTCAGGTCATCGAGCACTTGCTTATATACCTGTGCTACAGTTGCGCGCGGCAAACTATTGATGAACGAAGTGCTTAGCTGAAGAGGCACACCTGGTTCTCTGTCAGCAGTGGCAGCATCATACTGACGGGCATACATATTTACCAGATTCAGGTAGTTGTCGGCTCTGAACACCAGCGCTGAGGCCCATACTGCTCTTTTTTGTGCGTCTGTGCCCCCTTCGCTACTTAACACGCCATCGACAACCAGGTTCGACCAATAGATCTGTTTATACTGCGCTGCCCACTGCTGATCCTCTTCGTCGGAAGCGAAGAACGACTCTGCCCACACATAAGCCGCTGCATTAATTACAGAGAGGTTATTTTCCCAGGTAACATCTCCTGGCAAATACACATCATCACCGGAAAGCAGGGGAAGAGCATGAGCTCCCTCCATGCTGGTTCTGTTGTACAGCAGCTGTTGATATTGACTGGTAGTCTTGAGTACTTTTACCTGCACTGGATCTATCTCAACATATTTACGGCAGGAAGCTGCCATACTTGCTATCAGGATAAGCAAGCCAAAGAAATACTGTCTTTTCATATTAAAAACTGATAGTAAGGTCAACGGAATAATTTTTTGTCGGCGGAAGGTTGTTGAAGTTGTCGATCTGATAATACTCAGGATCAAGGCCATCCTTATTAGCGCGCCATATCAGTCCCAGATTGTTTACATTGAAGCCTAATCTCGCGGAACGCACGGCACCAATCTTCTTCACAAGATCTTCGGGAAGCTGATAGCTCACACCCACCTGATTTAAACGCACGTAACCTGCGTCACGCACACCTCTGTCTGAAAGGTTATACCAGTTAACGGAGTTGAAGTTATAGTTCTGGATACCCGGAACATCGGTATTCAATTCATCTCCCGGCTGTCTCCAACGATTTACCAAAGATTTGCTGGTAGAGAGTATTGCTGTGGAACTAGGGTCGTAAGAGTTGGAAGTAATATCTCTCTTCAGGAACTTATGACCGAAGCCATAGCTCAGACGAGCGTATAGTCCGAATCCTTTAAAAGATACATTTGATGATAATCCACCGAAGTACTTAGGATCAACAACACCACCCACGGTAAGGTCCTTCTGCTGAACCACGTAATTCTGTGTTGGCGAGATCTTGTCGCCGTCGGCATTATAGATTTGGGATTGTCCCTTGTCGTTCAGTCCCGCCCAACGGTACACCATGAATGTTCCTACCGGCTGATCCGTAAGAGGCGTCGGTGAGCCTACTCCGGAAACCATAGAACCATAGCGGCTGTCGGTAACACGTGTAGTAGCATAGGCAATGTTGAAATCTGTAACCCAGCTCCATTCTCTGGACTTAATGATCTGGCCACTCAGCGCAAGTTCAAACCCACGTCCGGTCATGTCAGCGGTATTATACTCGATGCTGTTCCATCCGTAGGTAGAATTTATCGGGAAAGTTGTGAGAATGTCGTAGGATTTCTTCCAGTAATGATCGAAGTTTACCTGCAAGCGTTTGTTGAGTATGGCAAAATCAAGTCCCGCATTCAGCGTTCTCGTGGTTTCCCATCCAAGATTCGCATTCGCCGGCACATAAATGCTGGCATATGGCAAGGTGGTATAATAGTCGCGGGAACCAACATTCACGGAAGTGAAGGTTGTTCCACCGCGGGGAACACGACCTCCGGTACCAATAGTGAGACGCATCGCCAGGCCATTAATCCAGTAAGCATCTTTCATGAACTCTTCGTCCTGAATATTCCATTTAAAACCAGCCGACCATAGTGGAATTGCACGATCTCTACGCTCGACACCAACCATGCTCATATCATCGAAACGAATACTTCCCGAGAGGTAATATTTGCTTTGGTAGCCATAATTTGCGTTAGCGTAATAGGACAGATAGCGAAGTTTTGAAAGTTGAATTTGGCCTGAATTATCTGTGAGGCTACGTGCCGCGCCAAACATATCAGTATAATTTATAGGGTTCAACGTTAAGCTCGACGCCGATTCCTCATCATATCCGTAACGGGTTTGCTGATATCCGCGAGAGGAAGTCTCACGAATTTCGCTACCGGCAATCATGCTCAGGCTGTGAACACCGGCAAAGGTTTTATTAAAGTTAAACTGGGCACGCAGTGTATAATCGTTACTGCTGGTATTAGCCGTGCGATAGATTCCTCCATCAGGAATACCTATTACGCGGTTAGCTCCGGTAACGCGCGTAGAAGTGTTCAACAACTCACGCATATTATAGCCGTTGGCATTTTCAAGAAATGTCTGATCGTTAAGATTCTTCTGTACCTGTCCTGATACTTCCAGATCCAGCCAATCGGTAAAGCGTCCTTTTACAGCGGCGTTGATTCTTATGGCGTGTTGATTTCTCAGCATATTATTATATGCTAATTCCTCTACCGGATTATAGTACCATGACTTATAGCCGAGGTTCTGCAAACTGTCGGCAACCCGAGGTGTAAAGCTGATCGTTCTTCTAATGAGATTACCATTCTCATCGGCGAGCATATCATAAGGAGAAAGACCAAGGCGCCCTGTACCTAACGCCAGGACTGCCGCGTCATTCGATTTAGACTTACGCAAGGTATAGGCGATACCCGTTTTCAGGGTGATCTTGTTCTTCATGATATCTGTGCTCGTATTGGCGATCATAGAATACGCCTCAGTCGTGTTGCTCTTGAACACCGGGCGATCTTTCTGATAACCGCCAGACACATAATAAGTAGTATTGGAAGATCCCCCACTAAACGAAAGATTATACTGCTGCGACATGGAGCGCTGCAACATATAATCTCTTAGCTGACCGAGGTTAGATCGTTGAGCCAGCTGATCGAGTGCCGCATCACGTTCAGCAGCGGTGATCTGTCCGCGCTTTGCTTTGAACATAATCTCTGAAGCCTCACTGACATTGGCATATCGCCATGCGGAAGCAGGGTCAGCAATAAATCCTTTATTAAAGCGCTCGCGCTCAAATTCAATGTAATCTCTTGTTGACATACGGTCAACGCTCGACAGATTTGCCGGCGCCGAAGTGCTAACCACTGTTTTGAACTGTATAGAGGGTTGCTGAAATTTCTTTCCCTTCTTTGTATTCACTACAATTACACCGTTTGCAGCGCGTGCTCCCCAGATTGAGGTTGCAACGGCATCCTTTAACACCGTAATGCTTTCAATATCTTCAGGGTTATACGTATTCAGGATCGCGGCTCCCGACGTTGTTGGTTCCTGAACAATATTGGGATTGGGATTTAAAGTGGTAGAATTCAACGAGACCAAGCGGTCATCGGTAGGAAACCCATCAATCACAATTAGTGGGGCAGCGTTCAACGCATTGGTTCCAACAGCACTTGGGGCATTAGCACCTCTGATTCTGATCTGATTGTTACGAGTATCGACATATAATCCCGGAACTAATCCCTGCAGTTTTTCCAGCAGGTTGAGCTGCGGGGTAACTGCCATATCCTTATCGGTGATAACGACAGCAGAACCAGTCTGCTTGCCACGCTCGCGGGCTTCATAACCATTGTAAACGATTTTGGTGTCGTTAAGCATGGTCATCGATAGCTTCAGAAGCACAACCATATTGTCGGAGACATTGAGGGTTTGTGTTTCATAACCAATGGCAGAGAACACCAGCTGAGCATCAGCAGGCACGCCTGAAAAGCTAAACACACCGTGCTCATCAGAAACAATTCTTCTGCCCGAACTCTTGATACTAATGGAAGCCTTCGGGATACCGTCTTTTGTTTCAGCATCCATGATCTTACCTAAGATAGTCTTGGTTTGTAGCATACCTAACAGACGCTGCGCAATTCCCGGTGCTTCCTTTTTCAGGACAATGGTATTGTTTACCAGAGAATAGCTCAGGTTCTGTCCTTTCAGAACGATACTCAAAGCATCCTGTAGTTCTACATTTTTCAGCTTAACACTCACCGGCTTACTTCCCGAAAGCATATCGCTGTTATAAAATAATTTGTACCCAGCCTGGTTTTTCAGATTATTCAAAACCTTTTCTAAAGAGGTATTGTTAACATCAAGGTTGACTTTCTGAGCTCTGCTTACAGCGCTCACCTGTAAAAAACCAGCTAACAGAAGAAAAAACGTTAGCTTCATGATTAGAAGGATTCTTGCGGAACATGAAATTCCGCGCAATAGACGATCTGTGTAAAAATTCATACTTTTACATGTTTTGGGTTCTGAGATAAATGTTATCGGAAATAGTTTTTATTGAGAGTTGCCCAAAATACTCCGGGAGTGTTACCAGCACTTCCGGACTCTTTTAAACAACCCAAGCCGTACATACGTACGCGTCCATAGGTAAATTATCTTGTCACAATAATCCTCCTTCCTGTAATTTTGAAATGCACCACGCCTGTTTCTTCCATGATCCCAAGCACATCTGCCACACTTCCGCTACGCGATACCGTTCCTGAAAATCTTTCATTTTGCACGTCATCGCGATACTCTATATCAACGTCATACCAGCGTGAAAGCTGATTCATTATCAGTCGCAATGGTTGCTGGTCGAAGTAAAATACCCCTTCCTTCCATGCCATGACGCTCTCTACATCAGCCTTCCGGCTCGATAACGCTCCATTTCTGTTAATCACTTCGCTGCCCGGCTCCATCATAAGGACGCCGCTACCCTCTTCTATACGCACTTTCCCTTCCAGCAGGGTTGTTCGAATGCTCTCCCCCTTATAGGCACTAACGTCAAAGTGTGTACCGAGCACCTGTATTCTCTGCGTGCCGCTACGTACAATAAATGGCAATACGTGGTTCTGCGCATCCTGACGATGAGCGACTTCAAAGTATACTTCTCCTCCTGTTTCAACTTCACGCTTGCCAGCGGCGAAGCCTGAAGGAAAGCGAATGAAGGATTCCGCGTTCAGCCACACCTGTGTGCCGTCGGCGAGGATGACCTGATACTTTCCACCGCGCGGTGTTTGTATCATGTTCATCTCCATCGATTCAGCGGAGAGCTTATCCTCGTGAATAACAAGCGTTCCTAAATTATTCTTCCGTATACTTACGGAAGCAAGCTTCAACTCCTGTTCAGCTTTCAGCGTGTCCAGCTCAACGGATTGTCCGTTTGCCAACTCCAGACGCGCACGATCAACAGCCGGGGAAATGCCTGCTTGTGCCACCTGAACCTGCAGGCTATCATTATCCCAAATCGAGTATACCGCCACCGCTAAGGCAAGTCCCGCAACAGTTGCCGCGACCGCCCACCATTTGTGCCGGGTGATGACATGCAATAGGCCTGTCCGTGGACGCTTGTTTCGTACACGCAGCAACGCGGCCTCGGTATCATAATCATAAAGCTGCTTTACAGCATGATTACGTTCTTCCTGTTCTTTTAAACTATTAAATAGATTTTGATTTTGCGAGGATTGCGCCAACCAATGATTCAAATGAGCTTCGCCATCAGCATCGAGTGTACCCTCAAGATGCCTGCTTATTAAGGACGCCGCATCTAATAAACCCGAAACTTCTTCATTATTCATACTTTCTAAGCTGATGTTTACAATATAAACCCATCAAACATCAAAAAGTACCGTTCATTTTTACAAAAATTTAATTTTTATTTTACAGCAATTAAGAAAACCATAAAAAATCACACATTCAACAAAGAGAATATTGAAGTGAATGCCAATATGGCCATATTATCATCTCCCAACAAGGTTTTCATACGTTTTAAGCCTTTAACCTTCTGATTTTTCACCGTTTGCTCCGAAACAGCGAGCATTTCGGCTATTTCATGGTTTTTCAATCCATCTATGTAACTTAATTTGACGACACGCGCGCATTGTTCCGGTAAGCTTTCAATGGCAGCGTAGATCGTTTGAAACACGTCAGTCTTAATCAACTCATATTCATAGGGAAGTTGAGTTCCATGGGCATCCACAGCAAACTTATCAAGATGACCGCTGTAGCGGCGGCTTTTTTCCAGCGCTTTTATACAACCATTACGCACAGAAACATACAGATAAACTTTTAAGGCTCTTTGATTAGGAAAATCAAGACGCTTATCCCAAAGCTTCAACAAAGCGTCCTGAGCAAGCTCTTCAGCGAGATAGCGAGGTGCCCCAATACGTTCTCCAAAAAAACATAATGCAGGATAATATGAACGAAAAAGCTTGTTGAATGCCATTTCGCTGCCACTTGCAAGCCCGTCAATCAAATCGTCTGTTTCAGCAATCATTTCGAAAAGGGTAGAATAGATATCGACAGATTGGCAATGGGCCAGTCTGCCGGATAAATTCAAAAAGCTTTTCCTTAATATATAAGAATCTATAAAATTACGGTAAAACCTGTATAATTCACAATTATACGGCAATAGCATCTTGAGAGAGCTCTAAAATAGTTCTTTTTTCGATGTATTGCTGATGATCCTGAATTTTCCTTTTCGTGTTTACAAACTATCGGGTCAGGATAGTTTGGAGGTTTCTTAAAAGGGACTCCCTAAAGGCAATCCCTTAAATAGGGTTAGATTGAGCTGTTGGATTATTCTGCAATATAGACAAAAATTTTACAAAAACCAGCTTTTCAACAAATCGCAATCGTTTGCATAATAGAAGCCGAAACGGCATTTCGGATTTTCAGCGAAAGATTTCCGGACGGAAATATCTTTTTTAAACACCATTCTCATAAGCTGTATTTTACACATGCTAATCCTGAATAGCAACAGCAATTGTTTAGTAACACTCAACAACCGCATATAAATCAAAAAAAAATCGATTTACCATTACACAAAGTTGCTATTTATTTGAGGGAGGAGAAATACACTATCCGGATATTATCGTAACTCGTCGTAAGCGCCGGACAACGGAGACGGGCTCCCAAGAGGGTCTGATTTTCCGGAAAAAGTCGAAAATTTTCCGGTAGAAAAAAATAGTAATACTTTCAAATTAGCGACCGCTGACATCTTATTTCCTGATATTTGAAACCTTCTCACATGAATTTCATCATTATTTAGCCGAACCAAACCGATTACATTTGAGCAGACAAATAAGCTCTAACAAAATTGACTATCAATATGTGCGGCATTTGAATTGACGCTCTTGGACTTTACCACCCGACCTCCTATGATCTATAGCATTGGGAATTGGATTTTACGCGTTAGACGCTCTCGGGTTTTAGTTAAGTTCTTTACGCAAATCTGCCTGCCTACCGCGAATTATGTATTTACAAAGAAACAATGACATTAAAACATCGGCCACGGTAACCATGATCCTCATTGGTTTGGCCACCGTCTCGGGAATTATGGGTCTAGCCGGTTGGATTTTTGATTCCTTTGAACTTCGTAGCTTCTTCTCTACAGGCGTAACCATGAAGGTAAATACTGCGATCTTTATTATTGCTACCGGAACCGGCTTAGCATGCTGGATAAAAAAGTATCGATATCCGGCATGCGTGTTGCTTACTCTCGCGGCGCTTATCTCTATAATTTCTTTATACGAACACCTGAGTAGCGTTAACCTGGGGATCGATGAGTTCTTTTTCTCCGATACAGACAGGTTTTATGTTATTGACCATCCGGGCAGGATCTCACTGATGAGTTCAATCTCGGGCCTCATACTCATATGTTCAGCTTTCGCAGCAATGAAAGGGCGACATATGCTTAGTCAGATACTGGCGTTCGCGGTATTTACGGTAGCATACACTTCCCTCCTGGGTCATGCTTTCGGGATTCTTCGATTTTATTATAACCACAGATACTCTGGAATAGCTTCCCACACAGCCATCGCGTTAATCATGTTCGCCGCAGCGATCATGCACACACAGATTCAAAAAGGATACTCTGCCTTTGTGTTCCGAAAGATGCAACATACATCCATTGTTTCGAATGTGCTGGTTTATATCCTGATCATCGCACCTTTTCTGGTGGCTGTATACCTGAAGATGATCACGCTCTCGACGTATACCCCCGCGTTAGGATTTATCATATCGCTAGTGCTCGTCACCACTTTTTCAATACCAGCCTCCTATTTAATATTCAAGCAGATTCATCGTATTGAAGGTGAACTATGGAAAAGTAACGAAAAATTACGTATTGCTTTGATGGCCGGCAATCTGGGATCTTACGAATACGATCTGAATTCAGGAGATGTACGCTGCGATGAGCAGCAAAAGAAAAACTTCGGATATGAACCCAATGATAAGTTCACTCTTAAGGATATTATGGAACGTATCGTTCCTGAACATCGGGAAGAGGTAAAGAAAGAACTAAAGCTGGCATTAGAAACCGGACAAGCCTATCAGACGGAATATCAGATACGCTATCCAGGTGGCAAAACATGTTGGATAAGAGCCTCGGGACAGCCTCAATTCAACGTCAACGGCGATACGATCGGTATGGTCGGCGTTACCTGGATCATACGCGGCAGAGATGCCAAGAGCAAAGAAATTGAACGCCTTTACGAGCAACTTAAACTTGCAGCCAAGGCGGGAGAAATCGGTCTTTTCGATAATGACCTGCAAAATGGAGTCATCGATTGGGATAGACAATGCCGCCGCCACTTCGGAATTTCGCATAAAGAGCCTATCTCCTTCGAGAAAGATTTCATGGCCTTAATACATCCTGAAGATAGAACAACTGTCGCCCATGAAATTGAGCAAGCTTATGCCAATGCCGATTCAGATGGCGAGTACAATGCAAGCTACCGTGTTATTGGAGAAGATGGGAAAATGTTGCGCTGGTTAAAAGCGAAGGGAAAAGTGCTTCTTGACGAGCAAAAAACTCCCTACCGCTTTGTAGGAACTATTACCGACATCACAACTGAAAAGGAAGAGGAGATGCGGAAGAATGACTTCATCGGCATGGCAAGCCACGAACTTCGCACTCCCCTAACCTCGCTGAAGGCATATCTGCAAACGCTCATCACGCGCGCGGAGAAGGAAAATGATCAATTTCAGTACAATGCTCTGGGTCGCGCGGAAAGGCAGGTGAAGAAGATGAGCAATATGATCAGCGCCTTCCTTGACGTGGCTCGTATTGGATCGGGGAAAATAACACTGCGGCGTAGTTGCTTCAGTGTTAACGAGCTGATTGAGGAGATCGTTGCCGACACGGCTGTTACCTTGCCTGCAACACATTCTTTGCATTTTGATCACGAAGACGCAATCGAGGCATTTGGTGACAGAGAAAAGATAGGTCATGTTATCAGCAATCTGCTCAGTAACGCGATTAAATATTCACCGCAGGGAGGAATGGTGAGCATAAAATTACATTTATCGGGAAATCGCGTGAGGATAGCCGTTGAGGATGAAGGGATAGGCCTGGCGCCTGAAGATGCGGAAAAGCTTTTCCAGCGTTTCTATCGTGTTAAGAATGAAGATACAACAAACATTTCCGGCTTCGGCATTGGTTTGTATCTAAGTGCGGAAATTCTTAAACTTCATAGCTCGTCAATTCAAATTGACAGCGAACATGGCAAGGGGTCGAGCTTCTCCTTTGAACTGCCTGCTGTTCTCGACTAAATCAAAAAAGCGGAGCAACCCCATTCTGTTAAAACAGGGCTGTTCCGTTTTTTGATTTCTCATTAACGAGGGAATACCATATCGGTAATCTGAAATCCGGCGTTTTCGACTTTCTTCTTCAAGACGCCTGTTTTATCAAATACAAGCACCGTGCTCGTAGGAGCTTCGCCCATAAAGATTCCTGGAGAATCCGCAATATAAAGATCTCCGTTTCGGGGGTCTACTTTCCAACTAGTTGCAAAAAGAATGTCGTTAGCCCATGGATTTACAAAAACCTCAGCTGTTTTGCTGCGGGTATTGAAACGACAAAAATCTCCAGAGCTCGTCTCCTGCCAATAAATATATTCATCAGCCCCCGAAGCGGTCAAAATACCATTTGCCGGAATTTTAAATTGAGTACCCAACTCTACGGAATCAACACCTTTATAGTTAGCGTCGAGCTTAATAAACTTAGCTTTGTTAGCTCTGCTTCCTTGCACAGCAAGCCAATGCGCAGCGTTTTCCACATCAACAAGTCCGGCAACATTCTCTTTGTAAGCGTTAATAACACTCGCTTTACCACCGTCTATTTTCACTAATGTCTTTGCCACAGGCATGACAACAGTATTGTTAACTTTACTAATTGGAATCAAAGGAATATTCTGTGTACCGCTTATTACTTCTGCCGAGATAGATCTCTTGATTAAATCTACGGGAAACAATCCGCGGCGTTTCACATCGCTAACATATCCTGTTTTCCCATCGGTGGTAACAAAGAATGTAACGTTTGTCACTTCCGGTTGACTTATAACATACCTTGTTCGTAAACTTTTCGCATCTACGACGGTCACATCATTGGGACCTTCGTCGGAAGTTATAAAATACTGTCCCCCGTGATAATAGATATTGTTAGCAGAAGCTGAGAGGCTTGTCCGGGGATTCACTTTGGGAAAGACATCCTTTTCAAGTGTCCCGTCATCTCCGAGATACGATAGCTGTGCATCTCCCAGCCCGCTAGCATCAGTGTAGCTTAAAAACAAAACACCTTTATTGTATGCTTTTAAAACATTGATGCGGTAGGTCAGCATTTTTTTCCCGGCAGCATTCGCAGCAGTGAACGAAAGAATGTACTCTCCTGTAGCTGTAGGCTTGAAGATATAATTCGATCCGGTAGCAACTTGCTTGTCATTGAGCGACCATTCAAAAACAGCGTCTTCAGCAGTAATTCGAGGAGAAAGAGCCAAGGCACTGTCAACGGTAATTGTTATAAGACTGTCGGCAGCATTTTCGTAATCCAGTCGGGCGATCTCTACCTGATCCTTTTTGCATGAAGAGGCGATGCATAGCACGCACAGCATCGATAGTATAAAATATTTAGTTCTCATATTCCTGGTTGGGAACATAGCAAAGGGCAAAATATGGGCGCAAAGTAAGAAGACGAATATCCGACCTTATTCCAGCTTCAATCCCCGAAAGCTATGAATCGTTAATACTTTACGGCAGGTATTCTGACTTACCCCTTTCCCTGCGGTCTTCCCATTATAACAACAGTGACCAATAGATTGCAGTTCATTTACGGAGCTTACAGCTGCGGGACAGTTCCGGATTTACACCGGATTCCCTTTTAATCCGGCATTCGCATGCCAGAACCTAAAAGCGGGACAAAGGTAGGAAAAACAACAGACTTTATCATCCGCTATAAGGCAGTTTCAAACTGTAAGTCCAGTATAAAGCTTGTTAACGATACAAAATAAGTTTTACGCAAAAGAGAAAGGGGGCCTGCCGGTGTCAGCCGACAGATCCCCTGTTATATAATAACTAATAAAGCGACCGGTTACTTATCTACCACTTTTACCGCGCTTCCAAAGCCGGCTTTATCTTCTGTAGTTTTCAATAAGACAACTAATACACGCTGACCTTCAGCCGGGGGCATCACTACAAACGGTTGACTCGCGTCACCGGAGAGGCTCAATTCCCTACCGTCAAGAAAAACACGCATATCACCCTTGACACGATTAAACAGGATGCGAGCGCCCTCTTTGCTGTAAGATGTGTATGGAACAAAGGACGTGCGTAGCATGATGTACTTGTCTTTCGCTACGGATTGCAGCTGACCAGGTTTGTAGGGAGCCCAGGTATTCATATCATTTTCAGCGATCTTCGCGGTTACATCAGGTTGCTGATCGGATTCACGCGAGATAAGCCATTGGTCCAGAATCATTGCCTGACTTGCCGCGGGCACAAAAGCCGCCACCTCTGCTTTGTCTACAGCAATCGTCAGCGATGTCGATTTCAGTCCCACAGCATTGGCACGGAGAACGACAGGTCCATTAACACAAGTGTCGCAATGCTGAAGAATTACCTGCGCCAGGCCGTTAAAGAGGCTCCGTTCATTTCCTTGTTCCGCTTCACGCGAATTAGGATCCCCATTTCCTAGACCAACGATTGAAGCGGGACCGGAAAGGCTGAACTTTACCAAAGTATTAATATCAGGCACTTCGCGACCTTTGGCATCCAGCGCCCGCACAGTTACAGTCGTTGCATCAGTACCATTGCTCAGTAAGGTCTTTTTATAAGGGATAAGCTCCAGACGCACTGCTTTAGAGGTAGTTTCGACAGACTTTCGCGCCACCTCCCTGTTTCCAGTAAACGCGCGTACTTCCAGTCGTCCCGGCACGTAAGGCACCATCCAGGTATTCATATCCAAACGGTCGACCTTTTGCTTCCCTACGAGTTTATTATTAAGATATAGCTCCAGGCGCTCAGCATTACTCATGGCCATTACTTTCACCGGCTTACCTTTCATGCTGTCGGGCCAATTCCAGTGCGGTATTAGATGTAAAACAGGCTTGTCATCAATCCAATGCGCCTGATGAATATAATATCCCACCTTAGGAAAGCCACATAAATCCATAATGCCAAATACAGAACTGGATGTAGGCCACTCCAGGGGGGTAGGTTCGCCATGGTAGTCGAATCCTGTCCATACAAATCCGCCAGCCAGATAAGGACGCTCGGCGATCTTTTTCCAGCCATCACGATGGGTATTGCCCCAATCCGCGCAATCCTCGTCATAAGAACCGATGATATGCCGGGCTTTATCAGTACGATACTCACCTCTGATGGAGAACGCTGAAATATCTTCAGAGCTTGTCATTGGTAAGGTAGGATTAGCTTTATGGAAATCGTCATAAGCGTAGGTCTGATAGTTAAACCCTACCAGATCCACTGCTTTGGAAACATTTATAGGGTTAAACAAGCCGCCGTTCATGGCTGCCGTAACCGGACGTGTATTATCCAGCACCTTTACTTCATGAGCCAAACGACGTACAATCTCATAGCCGATCTCGGTACCTTGCATAGGCTCCTCGTTAAAGACAGACCACATGATGACACTTGCGCGACTCCGGTCGCGACGCACCAGCCATTGAAGCTGGCGTATATATTCCGGTGACGAATTGAAGTTACGATTCTCGTCCATCACCATGATTCCTAACTTATCAGCTAAATCAAGAAGCTCTTTAGAGGGTGGGTTGTGCGCGCAACGATAGGCATTTACTCCAAGTTCCTTGAGCTTGCGCATTCTAAACTCCCACAGAGCATCCGGAATAGCAACGCCCACACCAGCATGATCCTGATGATTACATACCCCTTTTATTTTCACATGGCGACCATTTAGATGAAAGCCAGTGTTCGCATCGAAATAGTAACTGCGAAAGCCACAGTGCTGACGCAGGGTATCCACCACCTTACCATTACTTTTCAAGATGGCTTTAACAGTATAAAGAACAGGAGCGTCAATATCCCAAAGGCGCGGTTTATCTACGTCCATCGCTACAGAAATGGTGGCCTTGCTTAAGGCATCTACGCTTCCCCTGGCGCTGGATCTTTTGACAAGCTTCCCCGCGGCATCGATCAGCTGAAGTTCTACCTCAGCAGCGTTACTCGTTTTTCCGGAATTATAAATAGTAACTTCCGCCGGAAGAGACCATCGGTCACCCTCCTTCTTTACAGGATTAGCATATAATCCATCCGTTTCAATGTGCAGCGGTTCGCGTACCACTAAATACGTATGGCGGTAAATTCCACCTCCTTCATGCCACCAACCCTCCTGCGCCTGAGCATCTACGCGAACGGCAATGTTGTTCAGATCATCACCATATTTCAGAAAAGGCGTTAAATCAATGTACGAAGATGTATACCCGCACCAATTTCGGTGAACGATAGAACCGTTAACCCAAATGGTGGCGTAAGTTGCAATGCCATCAAACTGGAGCTCAAAATGCTTTCCCCGTAAGGATGGTTCGATACGGAAACGACGGCGGTACCAGCCAAACCCGCGTTTACGATATCCTTGCGAAATATTGGCAGTAGAGTCAACAGGCCCTTCGATCACCCAATCATGAGGAAGGTTTACCTGACGCCATGACTGATCGTCGTAATTGGCGTTTGCGGCGCCCCAAGCCTGGCCAGCCTTAGCATTTGAGTAAGTCATGCCATGCCCCTTTACTTCAGGAAAAGGAATATCTCCTAAATGGAACCGCCAGGCCTTATCAAAGGACAAACGTTCACTGAGAAAGGGCTTATTTGAGGCATTCTTAATTTGCGCCGTACTGGTCAGGCTGCAAAGAAGTATTGAGAAAAGAGAAAATAAGATACGGTTACGTGTGTTCATTGGCTAATAATGTTAATTTGTTGACTTGGCTCTTTAAATTAACGAATTATTGAACAAACCTACAACAAGCCGTAACGCGTAAGCTATTAAATAACAGATTTCCTGATTCGCATTCCCACAAAATCGATATTACAGCGGATAAGCTGTTTGGCTCTTTGTCTCTGATAGCACAAAGAAACTTTGCACGGTAGTGATATTGGGAAGAGTCGCCAGCTTATTTCGGTAGAAGTCATGATATGCATCCATATCGCGGGTAGCGATACGCAAAATAAAATCGAAAGCTCCCGACATCTGGAAACACTCCATCACCTCTGGAAATTCTGCGACCTGCTCCTCAAAGGCCCGCAACGTATGAGCAGTATGCTCACTTAACAGAACATGACTGAATGCCAGAAGGCTTTTATCAATCATCTTTCTGTCGACAATCGCAACCACAGCTTTGATATATCCTTGTTCTTTTAAACGACGCACACGTTCATGGACGGTTGCTATCGACTTATTTAATTTATAACTTAACTCCTTATTGGTTAAGGAAGCATCTACCTGTAGTAGTTTTAAAAGTTCGCGATCTATATTATCCAAATTGCCTGCTACCATCGTATCTTTAAAAGCGCTGTGAAAAAAAAACTGTATTTCCGCATGAAAGTACAACATACTGAAATTACTTACAAAAATATTATTATAATCAATAAAATTTACACATAAATAACAATAGCATTGAATCTTATTAGGAGAATGGCGAATTTTACCGTATTTATTACGAATTACATTTAACTAATACTTCGAATGTCAACTGATTGCTGCTCCGACGAATTAAAACAAAAATTCAGCCACCTATGGCACCTTGTAGGCAATACGCCTATGCTGGAACTCCGCTATACATATAAAGGTAAAGCTGGCAAAGTATACGCCAAATGTGAACACTATAACCTGACAGGCAGTGTCAAAGATCGTATGGCTTTATACATCCTTAACCAGGCATACAAACAGGGAAAAATTAAGCCTGATGATGTTATCATAGAGGCTACGAGTGGTAATACAGGTATCGCATTCGCAGCCATTGGAAAGGCCTTGGGTCATACCGTAAAGATCATTATGCCTAACTGGTTAAGTAAGGAACGGGTTGACATTATTCGTAGTCTGGGCGCCGAGATCATTCTGATCAGCAAAGAAGAAGGCGGATTTTTAGGAAGCATCAAGATGAGTGAAGATATTGCTGCCAAGGGGGGCGTGTTCCTGCCACAACAATTTGAGAATTGTTACAATTCCGAAGCGCATGAGATGACCACAGGAAAAGAGATTTGGGAGCAGCTGTCATGCAGCGGACTAAAACCTGATGCTTTTGTTGCTGGCGTTGGTACCGGCGGAACGGTAATGGGTGTAGGAAGCTATCTGAAATCTATGAATCCCGCGGTAAAGATACACCCTCTCGAACCGGCAGAGTCTCCAACACTTACTACAGGATACAAAGTTGGATCACATCGCATCCAGGGAATATCCGATGAATTTATTCCTTCCATTGTAAAACTTGATCAGCTTGATGAAGTGATCCAGGCAAACGATGGTGATGCCATTATCATGGCGCAAAAACTCTCGCAACAACTAGGACTTGCCGTTGGCATTTCCTCCGGAGCTAACATTATTGGTGCTATAAAACTTGCCAATGAATTAGGGCCTGATGCTACCGTGGTAACCTTACTGGCTGATAGTAACAAGAAGTATCTTAGTACTGATCTGATGAAGGAAGAACCTGTAAAGGATGGTTATTATTCTACGGATGTTGACTTCACGGGCTACCTGCCTATCTGCAGACTTTCAGAACCCGTAATACAATAAGAAACAAGAGCACGGTGTTATTGCATCGTGCTCATACTACCATTTATAAACCGACGTCAAAAATCACTTCAACGCTTTCCTGCATTACGATATTCTGAAGGAGTGTAGCGTGTCTTAGTTTTGAAGATAGAGAAGAAGTGCTCCACTGAGTTATAATTCAGTTTATAGGCAATTTCTTTAATACTTGAGTTAGTTTCTACGAGTAACTGCTTCGCCTTATTTATTTTAAGCTCTTTAAAATACTGGGAAGGCGCTTGCCCTGTATACTCCTTGAATACCTTACGAAACCAAGAATAACTAATGTTCAACCTATTGGCGATGTCCTCGGGATGAACATCCCCAAACACGCTCTCAGTCATAAGTACTTTCGCCTGTTCAATTTTCTCGCGGATCTCGTGACTGTCGAAGCTTTCATTCTTTTCCAGCGAAAGGGTCTTTCCCAAGATATGATAAACGATCCCCGCAAGGTATTGCTGGGCGCCGGTTTTATCGTCTTTCGCTACCTGAATAGCCTGATTATAGAGACTCACGAGATCTTCATGTGTCCCCAAAAAACTCACCTGTTTATGAGGGGAGAAAAACGATCGCTCTATAATATTGTCGATGATAGGTCCTTCAAAACCAATATAATACTCAACCCATCCCGTAGCGTCAAGAGGATAATAAGTATGCCATTGATTAGGGAAGAGCATGATTACACATCCCTTGACCACATGAACCTTCCCTGTGGTCGCTGATTCAAAATACCCTTCGCCTCCCGTGATGTAAAGCAACTGGTATTCATGTAAAACACGCCCCTTAGCGGTATCAAAATAATAAGAAGAAGGGTGATTGTTAGAGGGATAGGAGGTTCCGCTCAACACCGATTGAAATCCTACTGTATTAACCCATAACCCGAACATTCTGTCAAGTTCGCTAATTACAAGATATTTAAAATCAGCTTTATAATCGTCAACGTCTGTCATACATCGGAAACTCAGGTAGTGATTGGCTGAACATGTTTTATCTAATATAAGACATTTGCGATAAAACAGAAAAACTTAACTCAGACTCTGACCGAAGAAAATTACATCATAAAAAATCCCCGGAAGAATTCTTTCCGGGGATAGCTGAGCAACGTAGGCCGATGCCAATTACTTTTTTACTTTCCTGTTCTTCGCAGCATTGGGCGCTTTGACAGATTTCTTATTAACGCTATTCCGACTGCCAACAGCGTTTTTCACATCATTAGGACCAACCACCGTCCCATCAGGATTAACATTTTTGAATTCTATATTACTAACATTTTTAAGCGTCAGGCGTTCTCCCTGCTCAACAGAAATCTTCAGATTATCTAAGACGATATTCTTAGCCTCTGAGATTTCGCCCCCCAGCTTAGCATGTACGCTAACGTTTTTAATATTTATGTTATCGATCTTTTGTTCAGGCAATCCGTAGAAATACAATGCCCGGCGCGCGTGGCTACAGTTAACATCTTCGATGAAAATGTTTCTGAAGGCGGGCGTAGTTTCGTCAACAGCAGGAATAACTTCCGCTTGTTTTACCTCATCTTTGTCTTCCAATGATTCCACCGCTGATTTACCCCCATAGTAAAGGTTAAAGAGGATGGGTTCAGTTTCTATATCGGTCATGCTTATCTTGCGGATATAGATATTCTCCACTACTCCTCCCCTTCCGCGGGCGCTCTTGAAACGTAAACCTACGTCGGTACCCAGAAACTGGCAGTTTGAAACAAGGATATTCTTTACGCCACCAGACATTTCACTACCTACAACAAAACCACCATGCCCTTTAAATACGGTACAATTGTCAACGATGACATTCTCACAAGGTATTCCCCGTTTTCTACCATCTTCATTCTTACCCGACTTGATACAGATACCATCATCTCCCACGTCGAAAGTACTGTTGAGAATCAACGCATTCTTACAGGATTCAAGATCGAGTCCATCACCATTTTGAGCAAATGAAGGATTACGCACCTGCACCTTGTCGAGGATAATATTTTCGCACATCAGCGGATGAATGTTCCATGCCGGTGAGTTCTGAAAGATGACACCTTCAAGAAGCACATTTTTACAGGATATCAGCGAAACCATGACAGGACGTAAGAAGTCCTTTATAGACGTCCATTCCTCATCAGTCTTAAGACTCGTAGGTACGTTCATATCAGCTATGGAGTCCCCGCGCAGATAAGCCGCCGAAGGCATCCAATAATCCGCACGCTTGAAAACGCCGCCCCCGGAAGTAGCCTTCTTCCAATAGCTGTCGGACACTTTCTCTTTCTTTAGCGGTCTCCAGAAGTGACCATTACCATCGATGGTGCCGCTGCCTGTTATTGAAATATTACTGAGGTTCTTGCCTGATAGCGGCGACTGACAACGACGGGTATCCAGTCCTTCAAAGGAAGTTTCAACGATCTTGTAAAGACTACGATCAGCGGAAAATAAGATAATTGCACGATCCTCGAGATGAAGGTCTATATTGCTCTTAAGCTCTATAGGACCTGTCAACCAAACGCCCGCGGGTACCACAAGATGCCCTCCGCCTTTTAACGAGAGCGCGTCTATAGCCTTGGCAAAAGCCTCGGTATTTAAGGTTTTTCCATCACCTACCGCTGCAAAATCGGTAAGCACAATCCGCGTATCCGGAATACGGGGACGCTCCACCTTCGACATACTAAAAGGCAGATCCGAATACAAATGATCGTAAGCTTGTTGAGCCTGAGAAGATAGTGCCAGAAATGCTGCAACAACGGCACTAAGAATCGTTTTCTTCATATCAACTAAATAATTGAGTAGCACGTTACACCCGGTCAGAAGCACGAGCGCATATGCATGTGTTAATTTTTATTTAAGGTTTCCATTGCAATCGATCGTCCTTTCCTATTGGTAAGATTGCAATTCAATGCATGCAAAAGTCCGTTTAATTTATTAAAAACACAGGAGCTTCCGGTAAAATTATTAATACAATAGCCACAGAAGCGGGTAAATATCTCAAATAGAACATTAAGGCATAGGACTAAGATTCTCCCAGCGCACGTTCCAGTGACCATCTTTCGGAAATCCGGGAGCATCGCCTTTACTACCATCCCAGCCGGCACACATCATAGCCACGGCGGCAAGCAAGCCTCCATTTCCCGGAAGGTAAACACGTAACCGTTCGTCCTGATAATTATGTCCATTGACAAGGTAAGTATTAGTACGCTTGTCCATAAGCAAGGCACCTACAGCCTTTTCCGGCTCACCCATACGCGCGGCATTCATCGCCGTCATAGGATAATCCCAGCCCCAGGTCTTATTCCAATTCCAGTTATCCCATATCCAATGGAGGGTATTCTTCATATAATCCTCCCGGATAAGCTTGTTCATAGGCAGGATTCCGACAGCCCCCAGTACAGCCATATGATCTGAAGTAAAGCGTATATCCTTATAAGTATCTACAGCGTCCTCGGCAGCCAGATACAGCTTATCAGCATTGTAAGCCAGGGGTGAAAGCTTTTCAATCAGTTCATCCCACTGTGGATTCCGGTCTTTTCCCTCACGCTGCCGCCATTCCTGCGCAAGATTCATTGCAAAATGCCAGTACGACAGCTCAAAGGGAGGGTTTATAGTTTCCGAGGCCTTCAACGTTTCTTGTGCAGGAATCAGCCCCTTCAGGACGTAGCGATTTTTCTCTTTGTCATAAGTGGCAAAAGAAGCCATGAAGGTTGCTGTCTGTTCAACAAGAAAGCTATACTTCTTTAAGGTCTGCGCGTCCGGCTTATCACGATAAATAAGCTCGGCGAGATAAATGTAGTGAGGCTGCTGCCAGGCCAGAAAAGAGCCTACCTTTGATGGAGATTCAATACCACTGGGGTCGGTCATCTTCATCCAACGAATACCCTTAAAACCCTGTCTTTTCGCGATCGCCTCAGCCTGAGGATAAACCCTCGTGTACCAGGGCATACTACGCTCCAGCAACTCCGGGCGCTGCCACAAAGCAAACTGCGCGGCATGCCACCAATGCATCTCGAGATGAAACTTCCCAAACCAGCTGTTATATGTTAGCCCCGTTTCTTGCGGCGGATAGATGCCGGCAGACTGGATGGCAAGCAGGTATTGCGACAATACGACCCTTCGTTCAAGTTCTTTGGCCCGGGGATCTGAGCAAGCTGAAAAATCAACAATCCCCCCCTTTTTCCAGAATTGATTCCAATATGCTGAAGAAGCCGCAAAGACATCACGTTCAATAGTATTCTTTTCCGGCATTCGTTGAGAGAACGTTGTGCTAAAGCTAAAGTCGTCGCTAAGAGGACTAAGCAGAAAATAATGTGCATCCTTCTTGCTAACACGAGCTTTTCCTTTCCAACGGATAGCAAGATAATATACAGTAGTGTCGATCTGTCGCTTCAGAATACAATAGTTCTGACCACTGGCTAACAACTCGGTAGTATGCTTACCGGGCTGAGTCCAGTCGCATGCATCATCGGTATGCTTACCCGAAGGATAGGGAAAGCGGAACTTTACAGACAAGCCGTTTTTACTAAAAAGAGCTGAGTGTATATTGAAGGACAGCGCGTCGTTATCGGGGTCGCAGACAGTGCTCACTGAAGTAGCATTACCCTGCAGCTTAAAGGAACTATGTATCACGCCCGTCCATAGATCAAGCCGTTGATCTACGTCCGTCACCGCTTCCACACGCTCCTGTTCACCATTAGGTTTACTTACTTCAAGCCCGATAATCCCCAGATGAAGGCGGTGCGGATTTACCCGAAACCACTCCGCGGCATCATGAGCTCTCCCCTCCTCATTAAATTGCGTGGCATAAGGCTCTGCCCAACCACGGAAGTTGTAGGTTTTCATACTTTCCTCAAGCCTGTAACCAGGGTTCGGGAAACTATGCCAGCCCCATTGCGACTGGGTGCCGAGAGGTACACCCTCGGTATACAATTCGGGAAAAGTCTGCATGCCTGTCGCATCTACGGTATACGCAAAATTACCATTACCCACCGACAGCGAGGAGAGCGGATCAAAATTCCTGACATGAGGACTATTTCGGGTTACGAGTGCCTTTCTGTCTATTGGATTATTCGACTCCGCGGCACAGCTCAGGAAAGTCGCGCACTGGAGAAATATCAAAAACAAACCGGTGTATTTCATTATCAAAGAGGTTTATGAGTGTTTATTTATCTTGAATTTCAAAAACAAATCCCGAGGCGGTACCGTACCGGCCGCCCTGCAAAGCGTTGAACAGGTAGCGGGGCTTTCCGTCTTTTATTAATAGTTGCGGACGTTCGAAGCGTCCGTAGCGTTTCAGCGTAGCCGGAGGATCTGGCTCATCAATATAGGCCGCTGCCGGAAACCAGGCGATTTGAGGCGCTGACCAGTTCAGCCCATCAGAAGATTCGAAGAAAAGACCTGCCGCATCGCTAAAGTATCCCATATCCCGCATCAGCATGCAATACCTAATTCGATCCCAATAAATAAAGGCATCTTCCACCTGCTTATTCCCTCCCATACCCGAAAAATCGATAATGGGATTACCTTTATATCTGGCATAGGGACCCCGTATTCCGGTTGCTGTTGCCAATCCGTATTTCCGGTTTCCGCGCACGGCTCCGCTAGCATTTTTGTATTCACGTGCATTCCACGACTTGTAATACAAGCGCGCTTCTCCTGCTGAGGTTAAAATAAAAGCGGGGTTAGTGGTACAGCAGTCGTCCCATTCCCCCTCAGCACCCACCTCAAGTAGCGGTTCATCATCCCGTATCCATGGTCCCGCCAGTGAAGACGCGCTTGCCAAGCCTATGCGCTTGCTGAAAACAGAGCCATCAGAAGTGCCCATATAAAAAAGATAATAAGTACCGTTAACGTATTGTACGTGGGGATTATGGCATGTGGTAGCATCGAAAAATCCCTTACGGGGCGCCAGCACCACCTCTTTAAACACATAAGGTCCTTCGGGCTTCGCAGCCACCGCATGAGCAATTTCAGAATGGCCTATCCATCCGCCCATGCCATATTTCTTAGGCCAGCGGGAATAGAATACATGCACCTGTCCTTCCGGATCGTAAATAGGAGCACAACACCATACATAGTATTCCGGAGACTCTAATATACGGCCCAGGGGTTTCAGCTTCTTTGCAAAGCCGGAAACTGCAGTATCCGGATACACCCCTATGATCTTGTTATCTATGGAATCTTTTACAATAGAATAATGTAAGGCCGGCGCCGCCAGCTCATTAAGATAAACCTCAAGGTTGGTATAACCAGTATTGCCACAATAGGCCGAACCATCGCGTGCATCACGAGGATTAAGCTTATGGTCAAGTTCCCAGCGATCGGGCATGCCGTCGGCATCACTATCTTTCGGAGGCTCGGTCCCGAATAAAAGAGGCCATCCTCCCACATCATTCTGGGAATCAATAATGCCTTTATTCCCCCCCGCGAAGGATTTTCCGCCGTAGGCGACACCGGAAGCTAATTCATCCAGAATGCGCTTATCATAAACATCACGGGCAAGACAGCATCCGGCATTGCTAAGCACCTTCTGATATGCCAATAGCGCATGGTCTGTTTTAACGGGAGGCACCGGGAAAGGCTGATCAACAAGATCGCAGCGTCCAGTCACCCCTTTGCTGTTATTCGTACTTATGCTATCCCGGCCATCAAGAATATTACCACGGATATAGTAACTGCCCGTACCATCTTCAGCGGCATCGAGCAACACCCAACGCTGCGTAGCTGGCCCGGGTTTGTAATAGTTATTCACGTAATTTATTCGGCCGCCGCGCCCGCCCCCATAGGCCGATTTATAGCCCCAGTTAAAGACCACGTTATTCCTGAAATCAACCGGAGCAAAACCATCGGAAGCAAAGCGAGGATTTCTGCTGGAATGCCCGGCGATAAGGTTATGATGAAAACTGGCATTTTCACCTCCCCAAATGCCGCCAAAACCGTGAGCTCCTTTAGTATGAAAAGAGCGACTAAGGCTGTGAGCAATGATATTCCATTGAACGGTTATATCCTTTGATCGGTATACCGAAAGACATTCATCTACAGACCAGGAAATAGAACAATGATCTATCATAAGCTGTGAAACATTCATAGCACCTAAAGCATCGTCCTCCAGACGGGCGGAATCCCCCATACGACATCGTAAAAATCTTATGATGACATTATTCGCCTTGATATAAAAAGGGAAATTACTCAGACAGATGCCGTCGCCCGGCGCGGTCTGCCCGGCGATGGTAATGCTGTCATTCTCAAGAATAAGCTTCGACTTCAGCGCGATGGTTCCGCTAACCCGGAAGATCACGGTGCGGCAGCCGTGGGCCATGATCGCAGCCCTCAAACTACCGGGACCGGCATCATTGAGGTTAGTCACAGCAAGCACTTTCCCTGCTCTGCCGCCCCAGGTAAACATGCCCCCACCCTCCGCGTCCGGAAATGCGGGCGTCTGCCCCCAAAGCGTTGTATTCAACGCAAGGAATACTAGACAAAGAAGATAATACTTTTCTTTTTCCATCTTAATATAGGGGATGCTGCTGGCCTTTCAAACCAGGGTTATCGTCAATGGTGGTAGTATTTAGTGGCAGCACTTCCACCTTATTCTTTTCAAGGCCCCTGAAGAGACTTACAATCCAGGGTGCATTTGCGGAGAGCACCACTCCATTGGAGAGGCTGGTAGTGCTCGTCATATCGAGCAAGGTGTAGCCCTGATCGCTAAGGCGCTTTTTTTCCGCCGCGTCAGGTTCAGATGCATAGCCGATGAAAGGAACAGTTACAGCACCATCAGCGAAGCCTGTAGCTTTTTCCTTCTTATATGCTCTGAACAGGTCAATACCGGCATATCTGCCCGTGCGATTAGCCATATCGATAACACGCTGTTTGGTCTGACTCAGTGTCTCAAACAGGATCCCCCAGCGCACCAGATCCGTACGTCGCCAGCCTTCAAAAGCAAGCTCGCGTGACCGTTCGTCAATGATCAGTTGTCTAAACTCCTGATACCCGGTCGGAATGTTGCCAACCCCGCTCATATTACCACCGAAGGCTCTTGCTCTTACCTGCCTGATCGCATCAACAGCGTCGCTGCTGGCACCCTGATTAATCTCATTTAACGCCTCGGCATACATCAATAACACATCCGAATAACGCAACCATGGCCAGTTGATATCTCTTTTGTTGATAGCAGTACCAAGGCCGGCTTTCCAGGTCATTCTAAACTTCCCAATAGTACAGCCGGTATAAGCGCTCATCTGACGAGTATTATCCGAAGTGATTCCGTAATTGCAAATAGCCACATCCCGACGTAGGTCTCCGGCTTCAAAGTCGTACCAATAGGTAGGCAGGACATGCATCTGCGGGCCTCCTTTTCCGTATATTGACAGCGTATGCGCGTATATACCGTTGGTATATCCGATAGAAGACTCATTTACATCCGGACCGTACTGACCATATTCAAATATAGATTCAGCATTGTATCTTCCATTTACCAGATCACGGAACACTGTTTCGTATGAGGGCAGCAACTGATTTTCACCTTTTCCTATAAGCTCCCGGCATGCTGTCACCGCAATATTCAGCAACTCCGTGATGCGTGCCTGATCTGGTCGGCGGGAGAGACTTACTGATGCTGGCGAAAAGCTGTTGAGATCCCAGCGCAGCGAGTAGCCCGAGGCGTACAGACATACACGGGCAAGGATACCGTAGGCGGCATTCTTTGATATACGTTCCGGACTATCAATCAGATGTTCGCTATACCAAGGCAACAGCTCTATAGCCTTTTGCAAATCGCCTACACATCCGTCCAGCACCACATCTCTGCTTACACGTGACGATGAAAAACTCTCAGCATCAGCAATGGGAACAGTCGGATAGGGCACATCCCCAAAGAAACGCACCAAATTCAGGTAGTTCATAGCACGAATAGCATAACACTCCCCGATAAGCATATTGAGCTTCTTCGTCTCGGCCTCACTTTCGCCCTTCATATTACTCAACTTCTTAATGCATATGTTCGCGTACTCAATGCCCGCGTACATCGCTTTATATGTTGAAGTCGGAATATTAGAAGTGGTATATACGTAATTAGACATTTGATTCTTGGAGTTGGTCTCGCTTTCCGTAGAGATGCAGGCATCGGTTCCCATGCCAAGCTGGTAATACAACTCTCGATTAAAGGTCTGACTGTACACCCCCAACACCGCCATCTCCGCCCGGGGAATAGACTCAAAAACAGTTTCACTGTTAAATTTTGTCTGTGAAGGCATCTCAAGCCACTTCTGGCACGAAACAAATGCCATTAATAAGAATACAATAGATATATATCCTGAAGTTTTCATATCTGTCAAAATTTAAGGATGAAACTAAAATGTAAGGTTAACGCCAAAAACAACACTCTTTGCCCGCGGATACGCGGAGCTGTCAATACCCTTTGTCAGAGAACTTGACGTGGCTGACACCTCGGGATCATATCCCGTATAGGAGGTAAACGTATGCAGGTTATTTAGTGTAGTATAAAACCTTGCCTTACTGATGAATACCTTGCGACTAAGCCGTTGCGGGAGCGTATATCCCAGCGTAATGGTATTCAAACGAAGAAAAGAGCCGTCTTCAAGATAGTAATCGAGAGGATCACTGATGGCGATCTTGTTCACCGAATTAAGGCTCCATACCTTCTTCTTTGAGTACTGGTCAGGATTAATCTCGCTCAGCCGATTAAGATCCGTGGCTTCGCGCCCTGTACTTGGATCAATAAGCACAAATCGATCAGCCATGGGTGCCAATGAATTCTGATTAGCAAGATATGGCCCCATAAAACGCTGCGTATTCATATTGAACACTTTATTGCCGTAACTAAAGTTCATGAACACCGATAAATCAAACCCCTTATACATAAATGTATTGTTCATACCACCGGTGTATAGGGGCTCCGCGCGACCAATTACAGCGCGGTCATTGGTAGACCATACAGGATTGCCCTTACCGTCTGTTTCACCAACCGTAGATCTGTATTTAACATCGCCAGGCTTGATATTCGCGCGGCTGCTACCCTTTAGGTAAGGAAGCCCGTCCTTGAGCGTATATCCCCCGGCGTCATTTTGATTAAAGTCGTCTGTAGTATACACGCCGTCATAGTTATATCCATAAAATTGCCCCAACGGACTTCCTGCCTGGATAAGGAAGCTGATACGCGAATCATAGGTCTGGATAAAATAATCGCCCTCATTGCCATACAGCGACAGCACCTTTGATCGGTTAAAGGAAATATTAAAATCAGTAGACCAGGTAAAGTTGCGTCCGTTAATGTTGCGTGTGTTAAGTACAAATTCAAAACCCCGGTTCCTGATCGCTCCGATATTTTGGAACTGATATGAATATCCTGTTGATACCGGGATTCTATTTTTTATTAGCAGGTTACTCGACTCCTGATTGTAGTAATCCGCGGTAAGATTGATCCTGCTTTTTAACAGAGAAATATCAAGACCAATATTCGTAGATTTTGTCTTCTCCCATACCAGCTCCTGATTGCCTAAAACATCGCCCGGGGAGAGCGCGTTTTCCTGCGCACCACCAATAGCTATTTTGGTAGATCCATAATCGGTAGCGTACATATTGTCATCAATATCACAATTGCCTGTAACCCCATATCCAACACGTAACTTAAGATTATTAATGGCCGAAATCCCCTTCATAAAACTTTCTTCAGATATTCTCCATGCTCCCGATACTGAAGGAAGAAATCCCCATTGGTTTCCTCTTGCGAATTTGGACACACCATCGCCACGCAAGGTAGCGGTCAGCAAATACCGGTCACTATAATTATACATGGCGCGACCAAAGACAGAAACAATACCGTAGCGGTTTTTTCCCGAGGAATAAGAGAATACCGTTTCCGCCATCTGAACATTGTTAAGGCCAAAGTTATTTTCCGGAAAGCGATAGTACTGATTGTCGAGCTTCATGGACTCTGAGTAATACGTTTCCTGCCCTAGCACAGCGTTCAGACTATGCTTTTTACCTAAGGTCTTTCTATAGGATAAGGTGTTGGTAAGCTGATAGGTATACTTCTCACTATTATCCCTGCTTCCAAAAGGACCTCCATTATTCTGAGCTGTGCGCGTACGCCCATCGTCAAAAAAATCGTCCCTCACCTGTTGCCAGGTATAGCTTCCTGCTGATCTGAAGGTAAGATCGCGAAGAATATCGAACTCTGCACCCGCATTGGCAATCAGCTGACGTGTGTACTTATTTTGCGTGCGGGCATCATTGGTTATCAAAGGATTGAAAATATCGTATTGTGAATCGATCTCGGAAAGATCGGTGCCGATGTCAGAGTTTATCAGCTGATCATTAGAGTACCGAACGCCCCCGGTAACCGGTTGTAAGGCTGTCATTTTCAACATTCCTCCCAGCGATCCGCCTCCGTCCAGTCGGGTGTAATTATAATTGGAGTTGAAGTCGACCCTGATGCCTTTAGTAATCTCATGGTTGATCTTAGAGCGAACGTTATAACGTTTATACCCCGATTTATCAACAATACCGTCCTGCCCGGTAGTGTTAAAGCTCAATATAAACTTGGTTTTCTCTGTCCCCCCATTAATACTTACATTATGCGACTGCATGAGTGCTTCGCCTCCAAAAACCACATCCTGCCAGTCGACGCCGGGCCTGCTGCCGTAGTCGCGACCAATCCGGGTATAGGCACCCGAAAAGAAATCAGGGTCAGTGATAGAACCTCCAAACATAGAAGCCCAAAGCTCTTCCTTGCCCGCCAATGCCTGCAACTCATACTGATACTTCACATAATCTTCCACGCCCAGTAACTTCAGCTTTTGACCAAGCCGCTCCATACTTACATAGCCGTTGTAGTTAACCTGTGTCTTACCACTTTTCCCCGACTTTGTAGTAACGAGAATTACCCCGTTAGAACCGCGGGCGCCATAGATTGCGGTAGCTGAAGCGTCTTTCATCACGTCGATGGTCTCAATGTCATTGATATCTATATTCCGCAAACCATCATCCATCTGGAAGCCATCGACAATATATAGAGGACCGGTACCCTGAGTGATAGAAGTACCTCCCCGGACAGTGATATTTATCGATGCTCCCGGTGCTCCGCTGGTGGTTACGACATTTACCCCGGCAACCTTTCCCGTAATTGCCTGCGCAGCTGTGGTTACAGGAACCTGCCTGATGTTATCGCCACTTACGGAAGCTGTGGCTCCTGTCAGATCGCGTTTTTTTGCCGTGCCATAACCAATAACGACCAACTCATCGAGCATGTTTACCGCGTCACTTAGGGTTACGTTGATCTTCGTTCGGTCATTAACCTTTACCAGTTGCGTGGTATACCCTACAAATGTGAAACGCAAGCTGGCTCCGGGACTTACCGTTAATGCGTAATTGCCATTCACATCAGTTTGGGTACCTTGTTTAATACCCGCGACCAGAACCGAGACGCCCGGTAAGGCCTCACCTTTCGTGTCGGTAACTTTGCCGCTGACCCTTATTGTTGTTTGCGCGAACAGCTCGACAATAAGTAGAGAAAACAAGGTCAGACATGCAAGTATTTTAAAAGTAAACTTGTTAGTTTTCATATGCTGATTAGGTTAAAATGATACAGTAAGAAGCAGGTTGCTACCGAACTATACTTCATAGTCGGGTATAAAAATTCTAAGGCGAAGGAAGAAGCTCAGCAATTAGCTACACGAGGGCAGCGCTTTGCAATCCGGAAGAATTTCCTTGACAGAATACAAATCAGGCGGCGAGGAATAAAGGCATATCGGAAAAATAAGAGGATAGTACAGCGTTTGAAGATTTAACATACTTTCAGGAATTTGGTAATCGTTAGCAATAGATTTTAGTTTGGTAAGCCCTAGGTTTATTGATCTTTGTTTTCGTTTAGAACAGGCTTAGAACAAACCTAAGCAAACGTTGGCATCACCTTCATACAGATAATGACATAATAACTGCAAAAAATGATTTTCAATTGCCTCTCGCCTCTAACAGCCCTGGCAGAGGAGCCCAGATTGCATATCACATGCTGTGATTTATCTTTACTGATGATTCAGTATAAATCTGAAGAATAGAGCTGTCTGATTACAAAAAATATCTAAGTTTGCGCCCGGTATGTCATTACGCAATTCAACGACAAAAAAGAAAAAATCTTCTAAAGGACTGGGCTCACCGTTAAAGATCGTAAAGAAGGTATTGGTTTGCTTTTTCGCAATAACGATTCTTTGGGTTTTACTGTGCCGATTCATCAATCCGCCAGTTACCTGGCTTATGATTCAACGAGGATTTGAACGTAAAGCGGAAGGTAAAACCTGGAAAGCAGAACGTGAATGGCGTTCCTTTGATGAGCTTTCAAACAACCTTAAATATGCCGCTATCGGCGGCGAAGATGCCGGATTTATGCATCATTACGGCTTTGATGCCAATGCAATACAAAAAGCCTATCTGCGAAACCACGAGGGAAAACCCCTGCGCGGCGGAAGCACGATCAGTCAGCAGACAGCCAAAAACGTATTCTTATGGCCCGGACGTTCATATATACGAAAGGCTTTCGAAGCATATTTCACCGTACTTATTGAACTTTTATGGTCTAAGGAACGCATTCTGGAGGTGTACCTGAATGTTATTGAAATGGGTGATGGTATTTATGGCGCGGAGGCCGCCTGTAAGGAATACTTCGATCATTCCGCGGACAAGCTTACCAAGCGTCAGGCAAGTCTGCTTATTGCAGTATTGCCCAACCCAAGAAAATGGAGCCCGGCGACACCCACCCCGTATATATTAAGAAAAGCAGCTCTGATAAGAAAGAACATGCGCATCGTGCGCAAGGAACCTTTTCAGGAAAAGTAAGACCGGTGCCAACTTTTACTGAACGGCACTTCCCACTCTGTGCTCAATTGCCCGCGGTGGCCAATGGTATTATTGAACACCGTGGTATCAGCGGTAATATCTCCCGCCTTAACAAGCTTGGCAAATTCTTCTTTGCTACATGATACAATATCAGACTCGTCTCTATAGGCCATGTTAAAGCGGTTGAACAGATCCAGCTGATATTCGTCTTCAATCTTCCTGATGACACCTGAAAGTTTATCTATAGAACAGCCGCTGGCCTGAGTAATATCCTCGTCGGCACTGATAATAATAAAACGATGATGTCTCAGTTCTACATGCGAAGCCAGCTTCTTACCATGGGCATCCCAGGAGCTGCTAAAGTCTTCAAGTATCTTACTTATCTGAGTTTCCTCGGCTGGCGAGAGTTTCCTATTTGCCTGGAATATCCAAATGCGCGCCTTATCTGAATGTTGCATATACAAACATAGCAAATAAAATATAAGCCAGTTTCAGCGAAGTGTTATATCACCATTAAGCTCATTCCGGCTTTCGCAAGATACCGGCTTTACAAGCGCCAAGCCCCCATTTCGCCGGGCGAAACCACGCGCCAAAGGATGTTAATGTCAGAGCAACGCGTCGACTACCGTTCCGGCAAAACATCTTTCGCGCAATTTGAAATTTCCACCATCACCTAGAATTTAATTCTCATACCGCCTGAACCCTCCCGGCGCCTTCGGAGTTGTCAGACCAGCTACAGTGGGTACCGGTACGCAGCGCTGACAGAACAAAGATGAAACAATCATTTTCACCCGTCAAGACCATGTCCTTCAAATACTTAACTCTTCATTTCCCCACCCATTCCCTCTCACCAAAACCCGTATATTCAGTTCCCGAAACCGGCCCGGCAACGGCTCACCCTGTCTGTCAGCAGGGATGTGAGCGTGTCTCGCGATGTCGCATACTGTCACATCAAAGCACCCGAACTACGCCTGCGCCGGTCACACACCTGGCCACCCTTTCCTGTCCCTTGCTACCCACCTGGTTCNNTGTCGATGAAATGCCCATGAAATGTCGATGACCAGTGCTGTCTGGTACGAAGCAGTCCCGAGTCAGTCTCGAAACTGGTAGGTAGCTGGTAGTGGGGGAGATATTTCCGTTTAGCATCTCCGAAAAATACAGATATAACGAACTAAGAAATTTTTTTAACAGCTACCCAGTTGAAATACGACCTGTCTCCGAGATAGAAATTAAACTGAAACCTATCAAAAAAGAAAGATATATACATCTATAGTTAAGCAATGAATTGACATTGAAATATATTTTCAAATAGAATAACAACTTCATTGGCGGGCATAGGTAGAATGACAGAGATTTCGTGGAAACATTATCCACTCAGTTTCCGGAGTTGGTGTTCAATCATCGACGTCGTTATGAGGAGAAACAGCAATTAGCTTTTTCCATATTCCGATTTCGCATCAACACCATCAGGGAGGTGCATTGCCTCATGGCAAATAAGGGAAGGTCTATACACAAAAGAGGGTCGTCTTATTGCTAAGACGACCCTCTTTATATATCTTGTTATGCTTATTCAGCAACAACTTCGAAAGGAACCTGCACTTTCACTTCTTTGTGAAGGTTCAGATTAGCTACATATTCGCCAACGAACTTAGGTTCAGTTTCGAAAGTGATACGACGACGATCAACTTCAAAACCTTCTTTCTTCAACGCGTCAGCAACCATGATGGTGTTAACAGCACCGAAGATCTTACCGCTTTCGCCAGCCTTAGCGCCAACAGAAAGCTTTACACCTTCTAAGCGAGCAGCAACAGCAAGAGCATCATTTTTGATCTTCTCTTGTTTGAACTGTGCTTGTTTAAGGTTTTCAGCAAGAACTTTCTTAGCAGACTCAGTAGCGAGGACAGCAAATCCTTTAGGGATAAGATAGTTACGTCCATAACCTGGCTTAACATTCACGATATCGTCTTTCTCGCCAAGGCTTTTAATATCCTGTTTTAAAATAATTTCCATTTGCTTAACCTCCGCTTATTTTAATGAGTCAGTAACATAAGGTAAGATACCGATATGACGGGCACGTTTAACAGCCTGAGCTACTTTACGCTGGAACTTTAAAGAAGTACCGGTTAAACGACGTGGTAATACTTTACCTTGTTCGTTAACGAACTTCAAAAGGAAGTTTGCGTCTTTGTAATCGATATATTTGATACCGTTCTTTTTGAAGCGGCAGTATTTTTTACGATTGTCCTCAACCTTAGGAGCAGTTACGTATTGAATTTGTTCTCTTGCCATTATCCAGCTACCTCCTCTGTGTTTTCAGTTTTTGGCTTTTTGTTAAAAGCACCACTGCGTTTTTTCTCGCTATAAGCAACCGCGTGCTTATCAAGAGCAACTGTAAGGAAACGCATAACACGCTCATCACGTTTGTATTCAACCTCCAGTTTGCTGATTAATTCACCCGGAGCCTTGAATTCAGTTAGGTGATAGTATCCTGTAGATTTTTTCTGAATAGGATACGCTAGTTTTTTCAAACCCCAATTATCCTCATGGACAATTTCGGCTCCGTTATCAGATAAAATACCGCGGAATTTTGCAATTACCTCTTTTGCGGCTTCATCAGACAACAACGGGGTCAGAATGATTACTGTTTCGTACTGTTGCATTTTTATATTTTTTAATTCCCCTATAAAACGGGAGTGCAAATATAGAAATTACAAACCAGAAAGCAAACATTTTTAGCACTTTAGTGCCAGCAGGAATCAGTCGCTTTGCTATACCCCTGACAAGTACAGAGGCTCTGGACATCCTAAGGTCACTACGGCACAGCGATAACAGGCTTTCAGTAGCAAGAAAACAGGTTTTTCCATATAGATCGCGGAAACAATGGCACCCTTATATATAACCATAACTAAATACAATCGGGATACCTGCTGACAACACATGAAAAGGTCTAAAAAGAATCACAACTTGCTTATCCCTTCAGATCTCGTTATCTTAGCGCCGTGGAGAATTTTATCGTATCGGCAAGGAAGTACAGACCGGCAACATTTGAAACCGTAGTCGGTCAGGCACACATTACCAATACCCTTAAGAACGCGATAAAAAATAATCAGCTGGCACAAGCCTTTCTCTTTTGTGGGCCGCGGGGTGTTGGAAAAACAACATGTGCGCGTATTCTGGCCAAGACAATAAATTGTGAGAACCTCAGTCCCGACACGGAAGCTTGTGGTCAATGCGACTCGTGCAAGTCCTTCCAGAACGGAAACTCCTTCAATATTCACGAACTTGACGCGGCATCTAACAACTCAGTAGACGATATCCGAAGTCTCATAGAGCAGGTGCGCATTCCGCCGCAGGCAGGAAAATATAAAATATATATCATTGACGAGGTGCATATGCTCTCGCAGGCGGCATTCAATGCCTTCCTGAAGACGCTTGAAGAGCCGCCTTCCTATGCTATCTTTATTCTTGCGACCACGGAAAAGCATAAGATTCTACCTACCATTCTCTCTCGTTGTCAGATCTTCGATTTCAACAGAATTAAGGTAGACGATATGGCCGCTCATCTTTCGTCCATTGCTACGCGCGAACAAATAAGCTTTGACAGAGATGGCTTACATCTTATCGCTCAGAAAGCAGACGGCGGACTACGTGACGCACTTTCGATGTTCGACCAGATCGTCAGCTTCTCAAACAGAAATGTAAGCTATAAGTCGGTTATAGATAATCTGAACATTCTTGATTATGATTACTATTTCCGCATGACGGATGCGCTGCTAACGCAGAACTTGCCGCAGTGCATGTTGATCTTTGACGAGATCCTCAATAATGGTTTCGATGGCAACAACTTCATAACAGGTCTGGCTTCGCATTTCAGAAATCTTTTGGTATGCAAAGATGCCGCGACGCTGAAGCTTTTAGAAGTTAGCGATGGTATCAAACTAAAATATCAGGACCAAGCCGCTAAATCCTCAGCGTCATTTCTGCTGTCGGCGTTGAACATTGCCAACCAATGTGATCTGAACTATAAGCTTAGTAAAAACCAACGATTGCTGGTTGAGCTTGCGCTGATAAAAATATGCCATATTCCGGCAGCTCTTAATCTTAGTGCTTCTGTAACCACAGAGGCCTTAAAAAAAAAACATGATACAGTAGCTCCTCCGCAGGAAGAACGCAAGGTAAACACTGCTCAACATGCGCCGAGCCAGCCAGTTTCGCCCGCGCCACCGACTATTAACGCGGTAGCAGCCGCGCCCAGGCCTCTTCGTGAGCCTGAAAATCTACCTCCGGTAAGCAATGAACCGGCGAAGCCAAAAATAGCAATAAAGCCTCTCAGTGCCGGCGGGTCTCTGATCCCGAACCTTAACGACCTTGACAAGCCCAAGGAAGAAGAGAAAGACGAAGGACCTCAATATATTAGTGGTGAAAGCGCCGAAGCATACAGTCCCCAGGCTTTCATGCAGGAATGGACTGCCTATGCTGAAAAGGTAAAGAAGGAAACGAAAATAAACCTCTATACCCTGATGACCTCCGGAACGCCCCGTTTACTGGGTCAGGATAAGGTGGAGGTGATCATTGAGAACAGAATTCAGGAGAGCTTGCTGAATCATGAAAAAATCGACCTCTTAAATTACCTGCGGGTACGTTTACGTAACTTCAACATCGATATTGTTGCGCGTCAGGCAGAACAAACGGAAAGAAAAAGATTGTATACAGCACAGGAGAAGTTTCAGCATATGGCAGAAAAAAACCCGCGAATGGAGGATATCCGTCGCAGGTTTAATCTTGAAATTGAATAGCTTTTAATCTTTCAGCGGATAACCTTCTTCGTCAAGATCACCACGCTCATCTTCCTTGGTACGGGCAAGGAACTCATCTTCGGTGCTCAGCTCTACGATTTTACCATCGTCAACATGCATGCCGTACTGACCTTCCAACGCAGTCTCATCAACAGGATCACTGCCCCGGCGATATTCATCAACAGCAGTGGGATTCGCTTCGTCATAATCTGAATTATCATCTGAGCCATTCCGTACCGCTGTATCGTAAGGATCAGTGTGTTGATAGTCGGAATCTTCAGATACCACATCGAGCTCATAACTATCTTCATCCTCATTAAAAGCGAGGTCTGTAGTATTTACCTCGGCGTCCAGCTCTTCGCGCAAGCGGCGATCACGATCCTGATTTTCATCGTTAAATTCAGGATAAAACTTATTCTTATTGTTCATAACATCTCGGCTTTGTTTATTAATTGATGCGCGGCGCACCGGCATTTTCATATCATATTAATATCGACTAACGGTTAAATGTTTGTAATTAAATCATATTGACCGGGGCTCAAACAAATCAATCTTACTGAAATTTATATATTTGAGAAAACAGTACTCATCAATCATATATCAAAATATGCCAATTCAAAAAATTAAAGTTGCTAACCCTGTAGTTGAACTGGATGGCGATGAAATGACGCGTATCATCTGGAAGTTTATTAAAGACAAGCTGATATTACCCTATCTCGACCTCGACATAAAATATTATGACCTCGGCGTTGAACACAGAGACGCTACAGATGATCAGGTTACTATTGATGCCGCGCATGCCATTAAGGAACATGGTGTTGGTATCAAATGTGCTACTATCACCCCTGACGAAGCTCGCGTAACAGAGTTCGGATTAAAGCAAATGTGGAAGTCGCCAAACGGGACCATCAGGAATATCCTTGACGGAACGGTATTCCGCGAACCTATTGTTATGTCGAACGTTCCACGCCTGGTACCTAACTGGACTGCCCCAATCTGTATCGGACGTCACGCCTTCGGCGATCAGTATCGCGCTACTGACTTTTTAACTAAAGGAAAAGGAAAGCTCACCATCACCTTCACTCCTGAAGATGGCGGCGAAGTACAGTCCTATGAGGTCTACAACTTTAAAGGCGATGGCGTTGCCCTGGCCATGTATAATACCGACGAATCTATACGCGGCTTCGCACGTGCCTGCTTCAATCAGGCGCTCATGAAAAAGTGGCCTTTGTATATGTCTACCAAAAATACGATCCTCAAAAAATATGATGGACGCTTTAAAGATATCTTTGAAGAAATTTATCAGCAAGAGTTTAAGGCTACCTTCGACAAAGAAGGACTTACCTACGAACACCGCCTGATCGATGATATGGTGGCGTCAGCACTCAAATGGAACGGAAACTTTGTATGGGCATGTAAGAACTACGATGGTGACGTACAGTCAGATACTGTTGCGCAAGGATTCGGATCTTTGGGCCTCATGACGTCGACGTTGGTGACGCCAGATGGCAAGACCATGGAAGCCGAAGCTGCTCATGGTACCGTAACGCGCCATTACCGCGAACATCAAAAAGGAAACCCTACTTCAACAAATCCTATCGCGTCGATCTTCGCATGGACCCGAGGCCTTGAGTTTAGAGGTAAGCTTGATAATAATCAGGACCTAATCGATTTTTGCCACGCACTGGAAGCCGTATGTATCGAAACGGTTGAAAGCGGCAAGATGACAAAAGATCTTGCTATAACGATCAAACCAAAGGTAGAACATGGCACCGATTATCTATATACCGAGGAATTCCTTGATGCTATAGACAAGAATTTGCAAGCTAAACTTTCAAAATAAGCAAGCCGTTAAGCTGAATAAAAGCCTTTTCGTTGAAAAAACGAAAAGGCTTTTCTGTTTTTAGAGCTTATGTGACACATGTCACCCAGAAACATCTTTTGGTTACACATCTTTGCCTAATCAAAAAAGAAACGTCTGACATGAAATATCTTATAATAGGCGGGGTTGCTGGCGGAGCATCAGCCGCGGCAAGACTCCGGCGGCTTGACGAAAACGCGGAAATCATCCTCTTTGAGCGGGGGAAATATATTTCTTATGCTAATTGCGGTCTTCCATATTACCTGGGAGGAGTGATCACCGAAAGAAAAATGCTCCTGGTACAGGAAGCCCGCGCTTTTGCGCAACGCTTTAATGTGGATGTACGTGTAGCATCCGAAGTTATCAGCATTGATCCGGAGAGAAAACAGGTAACCGTCAACGATCTGCTATCGGGAGAAAACTACGTTGAAAGCTACGACAAGATGATTATCGCCACCGGTGGACGCCCCATCATCCCTTCCCTGCCGGGCATTGCTTCGGATGGAGTATTCACCATTCGCGACATACAAGATACCGATCAGATCCAAACTTATATTGACAGCCGGCAGGTCAGGACAGCAGTTATTATCGGTGCCGGTTTTATTGGACTCGAAATGGCCGAAAACCTTCATCGGCGCGGCATGCAAGTAAGTATCGTTGAAAAGGGACCGCAGGTGATGAGCTCATTCGATGCCGGCATGGCAGCTATGTTACACCGCGAATTGCGCCAACAGGGTGTTCGCTTGTTTATGAATACCCAACTGCGGGAGATACGTCAAGAGGAACAAGGTCTGCGGGTGATTACTAATGATAAAGGGGAACTCCGGGCAGACATCGTGATTCTTGCCCTGGGAGTAAGCCCTCAGACTGAGCTCGCCCGCAAGGCAGGTATTGCCACCGGACAGCGCAACGGGGTATTGGTAAATGAATTTATGCAGACTTCAGCGAAAGACATCTATGCCGTGGGCGACATGATCGAGCTCAAAGATCCGCTTACGGGCGAATATGTGCCGAGTCTCCTTGCTGGTCCTGCAAATAAACAGGCGCGCATTGCGGCAGGGAACGTTGTAAGAGGTAATATCTTCACGTACAAAGGCTCGCTAAACTCCTCTATTCTGAAGCTTTTCAGTCTGACAGCGGCCAGCACAGGCCTGTCAGCCACGCGCGCTGCGGGGCTGAACATTCCGGCCCTCAGCTCTGTAACCTTTGGAAAATCACACGCCTCCTATTATCCTGGAGCTGAAAAGATGACCATTCAGATAACCTTCTGCCCTCACAGAGGCACCTTGTTGGGTGCTCAGATTATTGGCGGCGAGGGGGTTGATAAGCGTATTGATATGATTGCCGCTGTCATCAAAAACAAAGGTAGCATTTTCGACCTTGCAGAGCTCGAGCAGGCCTATGCTCCACCTTTTTCCTCAGCGAAAGATCCGGTTAACATCGCCGGATTCGTCGCTGAAAATATTTTTACCGACAAACTTCGCATCATTAACTACCATCAGATGCAGGCCCTCCCCGATGGTGAGTTCCTGTTAGATGTTCGCAATGAAGATGAATTCGCCAAAGGGAGTATCCGGGGAGCGATAAACATTCCCTTAAATTCTCTGCGCCAGAGAATAGGAGAAATACCTGCCGATACCGATATTTATATCTTCTGTCAGCAGGGTATGCGGGGGTACTTCGCGCAGCGCATCCTCATGGCACACGGTAGTGCTGCGATATACAATCTTTCCGGAGGCTATGAATTCTGGAAGTATGCTCATGACGAACAACTACTGTCAGCAGGATTTAGCGATATGTATGAACAACATCATGCGGAAACGGGAATTGCTGGATAAGCTCTTTCCTCAGTTTGAGCCATCATTACGTGAGTTATTAAGCGAGAAGTGTACGCTTCAGGAATTTGCCGCAGGCGATTCACTGCTGAAGCCGGGGCAGTTCTTTCGCTCCACAATACTTATAGCACATGGCAGGATAAAAATTTACCGGGAGAATGAACAGGGTCAGGAGTTCTTTATGTACGACATTGGGCCCGGTGAAGCCTGTGCCCTTTCGCTCATTTGCGCGTCAAAGATGACGAGCAGTGAAATCCGCGCTCAGGCCGTTGAGGATGGCGTTGCCCTAATGGTGCCTATCGCACTCATGGACGAGCTAACGCGCGACTTTAAAACCTGGTACTATTTTGTTCTTGAAACGTATCGCGACAAGTTTGAAGAGCTTTTGCTGACGATAGATCAGATAGCTTTTAAAAAGCTTGACGAACGATTGGAAAACTATCTTTCCCGCGAGGTAAGGATGAGAAACTCCCGGCATCTGGAGATCAGTCACCAGCAGATCGCGGCGGAACTAAATTCCTCCCGGGAAGTAATCTCCCGCTTGCTAAAGAAAATGGAACAGCATGGCGTGATCGCATTATACAGAAACTCTATTGACTGGTTGAGGTAAGGTTTCTTAACTCATTTTTCAGATGAAGACCTGAAGCAACTTGTTCAGAATGCACAAGAAATAAATGGAATGTCCTTTTCAAATCCTATAATATGAATACGATCTTAACGATTTTAAGAGAACCCTGGCCTTGGTATGTTGCAGGTCCCACCATTGCGCTAATCATGATTATTCTGATCATCAATGGTAAGACTTTTGGTTTCTCCGCCAACTTTAGCACGCTTTGCAGCATGGCAGGAGCGGGACGCAAGATCAGCTTCTTCAGTTTTGACTGGCGCGAGCAGCGTTGGAATCTCTTATTTCTTTTGGGGACCATCTTCGGAGGGTGGCTAAGCCGACACTTTCTTGAAACACCGGCTACGCTCCGGCTTAGCGATGCGACACAGCATGCGCTTAACGATCTGGGCGTACCATTCGACGGAGGACTCAATCCGGAACAGCTCTTTGGTATCGGAGCGTTCACAGACCCTCCTATCATAGCATTGCTACTCGCCGGAGGGCTGCTCATTGGCTTCGGCACACGCTACGCCGGAGGCTGCACTTCTGGCCATGCCATTACCGGTATTTCCATGTTGCAATGGCGATCGCTGGTAGCGGTTATAGGTTTTTTCATCGGCGGACTGATTATGACTCATCTAATTTTCCCTTTAATCTTCTAAATTATGAAAGCATTGAAATTTATCGCTACAGGCATCCTTTTCGGGATTGTAATGGCAAAATCAGAGGCCGTATCATGGTACCGCATACAGGAAATGTTCCGTTTCCAGTCCTTTAATATGTACGGAATTATTGGCAGCGCCATAGGTGTGGGAATCATCTTCGTATTACTGACCAGAAAATTTAGAATGAAGGATCTGCAAGGTCAGGAAATAAAATTCCCCGACAAAAGCGGTAATTGGAAACGCTATCTTTTTGGAGGGACGATATTTGGTTTAGGATGGGCTATTACAGGCGCCTGTCCCGGCCCCCTATTTGTAAACCTGGGGTATGGATACTTGAGCATGCTGTTGCCAATTATCGGAGCCTTGTTTGGAACTTTACTCTATGGCATACTGCGTAATAAACTGCCGCATTAAGACTAAGGATATTTCAGGCAATATTGATAGTTGCTACAGCTTGTTTTTTATGCTGTAGCAGCTATCAATTTTAATACAGGGTCAAATTAATGATGATAAAAATTCGCCAGACTTGTTCTTAACTGCTGAATTTCTTCTCCTTTTGCACGGGTATTTCCGCTGAAGATGGTTTTTGCGGGAAGTTCTCCCTTATAATAGCTTGTGTTAGCCAAAGCGTCAATTTCAAGAGCGGCACCACTTAAGCTTATACCAGCGAACAATCCCTTGCTCCGTGAATAAGAATACACTTCTGCTTCGAGCTTGTAGTCGGTGCTGGCGGAAGTACTACGTCCTACAGGTCCGGCAGCCACCGATAAATCCCCGCCCAAGGTAAAGCTCGACTTTGAGATCCTGTCGAGACTGCTGCGATTTCTAAATACCAATACCAGGTCAACAGCCTGAAAGCCGATCTGAAAACCCACGCTTCCGCCGGTCATCGTTATAAATACAGGATCGCTCCAGTGGCCCTGAGCATCTTTAACCATCGCCACACCCTTGCCGCGCTTGCCACCGAGGATCAGTCCCGCGTTGATCATTTTAGGAATAATGATGATACCTTCCGTCATTTCAAACAATTGGGAGGGGATCGTCTCTTTCATTTTGGCAAAGTCGTCAATGACATATGCCGAAGCTTCGAGCTTCTTATTTTCTTTCATTTGCGCGAAAGAATTAGTCGTCAGAGCAAATACACCGAGCGTGCAAAAAGCTATAAATTTCAAAGCAAAATGTTTCATTTTCATCAATGTAGATTAAATTAAATAGGTTGCCGGAGGCGTTTTATCGCGATATGCCGTGCCTGGCCGGTTTTAAACTAATAAAACGCAATTTAACAGACTTTATTCCCGTCTTGCAAGCCAAAAAATGTTAAATCCGATATTGTTCAGCTATCTGCTTTGCTGACAGCGGCTTTAGAAAATCATCTTATCTCCTACTGATACGGGGAAAATCTTATCTTAAATCAATGTGCCGGGGATTGAGTCTGCGTAATTTTGAGAAAAACAAAAGGCGTAGAAGATTATGAAAAGTGGATTATTTAGCGAACTTAACAAAACGCTGAAAGAGGATGAGAAAGAAATGCCTTTGCTCTTTATTGGGCATGGTTCTCCAATGAACGGCATCGAAGACAATGAGTTCAGCGCCACGTGGAGCTCTATGGCGGGGAAGATTGCGCTTCCTCAGGCAGTCATCGTAATTTCCGCGCACTGGAATACGCGAGGTACGCGCATAACAGCAATGGCTAGCCCAGCAACGATTCACGATTTTGGAGGCTTTCCCCGCGATCTCTTTAATGTTCAGTATCCGGCGCCAGGTATGCCTGACCTCGCTCATGAAATTATGAAACAGGGAATCATTGAAGAAGATCACGACTGGGGTCTCGACCATGGCGCCTGGACCATCCTTCGTCATATGTATCCACAGGCGAACATCCCCGTCCTGCAGCTGAGTATTGATTATTCGAAACCTCCGGAATATCATTTTCAGCTCGCCTCGGAACTCAGATATCTGCGAAAAAAGGGAGTCCTTCTTATTGGGAGCGGCAATATGGTTCACAACTTAGGTATGCTATCCTGGGACATGATGCAAGGCGGCGGTTACGACTGGGCATTATCACTTAACGAAAAATTTAAAGAACTGATCCTCAAAGGAGACCATCAGTCGCTCATTAACTTTGAACATCTTGGCGCAGAAGCTCGCTTAGGGATCCCCACCCCGGAACATTATATCCCCTTGCTTTATACCTTAGGACTGCAGGGAAAAGATGAAGAGATTGAAATATTCAACGACAAAGCTATTGGCGGCTCATTGACGATGACATCGTTAAAGATGGGCAAGTAGGTGTGACGCGATCTGCAATACCGCAAGAAACTAGCAGCTGTACTGCTTTTAAATAAAATAAACAATTGTATGAAATTTCTGTATTTTGCATATTCTATAAATAACAGAAACCAATGCAATTGAACGGAAGTGGGTATAAAATGATTAGTTGTGCCTTGGTCGTACTAGCTTTAACCACGAGCATAAGTCGGGCGCAAGAAAATGGTAGCACAGAGGGAGGATTAGCCGCAGAGGTGTTACAGTCGGCGCGCGAGCATAAAGCGAGAGTTGTATACAATAACCTTACTCCCGAAATCATGGACTCGACGCCAGACAATAAGCTATCGCAGGTTATACAGGATTATGTGCGAGCCAAGATGAACTGGACACTCAGTAATGAAGTGGAGGTACTTGCACGCCAGCCGGAGGTGATAAGAAACATTTATCTGGTATCGCAGGTGCAGGCGGAGGTTAACCAGGGAGGCTTCATTCAACTCTTCAAAGGTTCTGCCGCGCGATTGGCGGACTCTGCGATTGCGGCATTTCACGCAATTAAAGCACCGCAGACTGCCTCAGTATTAAAGAAGGCGTTGGAGATAAATAAAGAAAAAGGAACCGAAGAACAAATCCAGGCTCAGGATGAAGCATTCTTCAATCTCTTTGACAAAGAGAATTTAAATAAGCTTCAGGTTCAATACATAAAAAAGCACAAAAAACTTTTCTTAACTCAGTAAAGCGCCTTACTTCACTAAAACTTCATTTAACAAGGTGATCTTTGGAGTACAGTAAAATTCAATATATATCTTTTTTGTTTAAGGGTGCCCTACCCATTAGGACACCCTTTATTTTTTACCCCCGCTACACGGGTTATGGCCCAATAGCCATAGGCTTACGTCGCGTATACACTAGGGATTTGTAGAAAGAAGGCTCACATCGCGAACCAGTGCGCGGCGTGGTAGCTTCAGGTGAGCAACGACAAGCTCCGCCAGATCTTCAGCCTGCAATACCTTCTCCGGATTACCATCAGTAAGATTTAAACTTACAGCCATATCTGTGGCGATAGTGCTGGGTGTTACAGTGAATACCCGAATGTTTGACTTCCTTGCCTCAAGCATTAAAGACTCTGAAAGTCCTATAAGTCCAAATTTAGAAGCACTGTAGGCACTCGTCGCAGGCGCACCTTTAAGTCCCGCTGTTGATGAAATATTAATAATGTCGCCGCTTTGGGCGTCCTGCATCGCCGGAAGCACCTGACGTATGAAATAGTAAGGTCCTAAAAGATTTGTTTGAATAATAGCTTCGAATTCCGCTACCGACAAATCCATAAACTTGCCAAACTTACCAATACCCGCGTTGTTCACCAGGATATCAACCTGTCCCAGCTCCTCTTTGATGGTATTACAGGCTTTCAGTACCGAATCATGATCGGCAGCATCAGCTGTGGTCACGACGATTTTAACATCTGCATGTTGCGCGTGTATCTCCTGGGCAACCTTGTCCAGATCACTTTTTGTCCTTGACACCAAGGCAAGATTTACACCTTCGGCCGCCAGAGCCATAGCAATAGCCTTACCCAGACCTTTGCCCGCTCCGGTGATAAGTGCATTTTTTCCTGTTAACTGTTCCATATTATTTTTTTATGGTCTTAAAAAACCTCGAATAAGGTATGCCACTAAATTAGAGAATTGCCTCGAAAGTGAAATGACCTAAGTGTAAGAGTTTATAGGAAAAGGTCATAAGTAAAACCAGCGGGGGAAATTGAATGTTACTTACATAAGATGGCGGAGGAAGACCGCTGTTAGCGATAGAACAAATACTGTAACAATAAATAAAAGACTTATGGAACGCTACAAATTTGGAGATAAAGTAATTAGTCCCGATGGCAAGGCTACGGTACAGGAAGATCAGGAAGCAGATGCTACGGATGTAAAGGTGCAGGTACAGGGAGAAGATGTGTTTAAAGTATTTCAGGCTTCAGACCTTAAGCGTGATTTTGAGGGTGATCAATAAGCTTTCTGCTATTAATCAACGCTTAATCAAAGCAAGGAAGGATCGCCCTGATAAGGCCCATCCTTCCTTGCTGAGCGCTGCTAAATGGCGGCGGTTTTCTTGAGCAGCCACTCCTGCTCCGCTGTTGACAAGCTTGAAGCAAGCTGGTTAAACACCCATGCATTATAGCTATTTAACCAATCGATATGCGAGCTTAAAAGCAAATCCTTTTTGATAAGCGCGGTATCGATGTAGCATACGGTAAGCGTTTCGAAAGTATAAAATTCAGCAAATTCGTTTACTTCGTCTTTCACCGTTAATACCAGGTTTTCAATACGAATGCCATGTTTATAGGGTCTGTATAATCCGGGCTCTACGGATGTAATCATTCCGGTTTCTATTTCAACAGGAATATTGGCGGCATTAAACACCTGCGGTCCCTCATGCACATTCAGGAAATAACCGACACCGTGTCCCGTACCATGCCCGTAGTTCAGCGCGTGATCCCATAAAGGCTTTCTGGTGATAGCGTCAATCTGATATCCTTTGGTACCTTTGGGAAAACGAGCCGTAGAACCTTCAATCATGCCTCGAAGCACCAGCGTATAATCTCGGGCCTCTTCCTCCGTAAGTTTTCCTAAAGAAACAACACGCGTAATATCCGTTGTTCCAGTAGCATATTGACCGCCGGAATCGAGCAGAAAGAGCCCTTCAGAAAGAAGCCTTACATCACTGGCGGGGGTAGCCTTGTAATGAGGCAAGGCACCATGTTCGCGATATCCGGCGATAGTATCGAAGCTTTCGCCCACGAAGCCTTCATTCTCAGCCCGGAACTGGCGTAATCGCTCAGCAACGGAAATCTCAGTAACCGTTTCATTTACAACAGCCTCCTCTAACCACCTGAAAAAGCGCGTGAGTGCTACCCCATCCTGAATCATCGTTTTGCGCGTATTAGCTACCTCAACATCGTTTTTAATAGCTTTAAATGCGGTGCTTGGATTAGTATCGAAGATGACTTTTATGGATGGAGCGATACGACGAAACAGCGCCTGACAAGTACGCTTAGGATCAATGAGTATTGAAGCGTCATGCTGAATACTTTCAACAGTAGCGTAAACATTTTCATAAGCACACAATTGAACTCCGGCAGACGACAGGCTCATTTTATCTGAATCACTAAGCTTTTGCTCGTCAATAAATAAGGTACAGTCATCCGTACTGATCAAAGCAAAGGCTAACACAACGGGATTACACTTTACATCAGCGCCCCGGATATTAAATATCCAGGCGATATCGTCAAGTGATGACACCAGATGGTAAGCGGCGCGATGTCGCTTCATTACCGATCTAATGCCAGTTAGTTTATCAGCAGTAGCATTGCCTGTAATTTCAGTGTTCAACAACCATGCTTTGGCGGCAGGCAAGGCGGGACGTCCGTTCCAAATACTATCAAGATAATCCTTGTCGCTAACGCTGATATCAGCTACAGCGAAGCTGTTGGCCAGCAATTCTGCCAACTGAACCGAGATAAGGTTGGCGTCAAAGGCAACTACAGCATGGTCAGGCAAACGCTCCAAAAGCCAGTCTATATATTCGGGGGTAGCCTGCGCCCTAAGCTTCACCAATTCAAAGCCCGATCCGGCGAGCTGCTCGGCGGCCTGCACAAAATAACGGGCATCTGTCCAGAGACCTGCGAAATCAGCAGTGATTACTAAAGTGCCGGCAGAACCCGTGAATCCGGAAGCAAATTCGATACACTTATAGCGATCAGGAACATATTCGCTAATGTGAGGATCAGCAGAAGGAATGACATAAGCACTAACGCCGTCATTCTTCATCTGTATTCTTATCTCCTCTAATTTATTTAGAAAAGTCATTGTTTAATTATTTAAAGTGGGCAATTTACAAAAACATTAAACTTATAAATGAAATAACATTTCAGCATATATTTAGCTTATAGTCCTACAGAACGTTATACTCATGATACGACAAATTATTGACAAAGAACACGGCAAGTTAACATGGATTGATGTGTGTGCTCCCGATCAGGAGGAGTTACGGCAGATAGCACGTGAATACCATCTCGAAGAAGATTCCGTTCAGGATTGTCTCCAATCTGATCATTTACCGAAATACGAAAATCTGGAGTCGTACATTTTCATCATCTTCCGCGTGTATAATCCGACAGAGACCATGGAAGCCGACACAGTGCAGGAGCTAACAAATAAAGTAGCATTCTTCCTGTCAAACGATTATCTCATCACCATACACAGAAAGGAACAGGGCTTTATAAATGATATCGCCGCGGCAAATCCGCAAAGTAAGTATCAAAGCGTATGGCAACTTTTTAATGTTCTGCTCAAGGGCTGTCTGCGAAGTTATGAAGCGCCCTCAACGCGCTTATCCAAGGAGATCGATTACTACGAAGAGAATATCTTCTTACGTAACAGGAAGGTACCGATGCTCAAAGGCTTGTACTTTCTCCATCGGAAAATAGCGCTGATAAAAAGGATGCTCATCTTATCCTATGATATTATTGATAATATTGACGCTTCAAAACACAGGAACATAAGTACTCGCGATACACGAGACCTGTACGTACGACTACAGAATGTGTACGATAATTTATACGACAACGTCAATCAGCTACTGAACGTGTATTTCTCAACCGCGTCGCAGCGTACAAATGAGATCATGCGCGTGTTAACCATATTTTCAGTGTTCTTTATGCCGCTCACCTTTGTAGTAGGCGTCTACGGCATGAATTTCAAGTTCATGCCCGAGTTGGATTGGAAGTATGGCTATCCCGCGGTGCTTCTTCTAATGGCTGTCATTACGCTGGCTTGCTATAAATGGTTTAAGAAACAGGGGTGGATGTAAATTTTGTTGTCAATATGTACAAATAGATATGCAACTGTCGACAAATGTGTTCGCTTTTTTGAACGTTTTTTTAGAATAATAATAACCGACATCGTTTGCATCTGAGGAATATCATGATATAACGCCGATTTCAATCACAATTTTTATCTTTTTTTTAATGATGTTCTTATTTATGGCACGGCTTTGGTAATTACCTTAACAGATCAACAAACAATAAAAGTTCACACTCAAAAATATACTGCTATGAAAAAGAACATCAACATCAACGAAATCGACAGATTAACAAGAAACACTGACAAGCTTTTAATGCAGTTACTTGCAGCAGACTTAAAAACATACAAAACAAAGAACGCTAAAGCGAATACTGCTCCGGCAGATAAGCAAGCGGCATAACTTATACAGCACATCTAACTATGAAAACTTAAGGCTCCTCCCAAGGGAGCTTTTTGTTTTTATCAACATGCTCTCCCAGCACGCCAACTTCGGCATCCACCGGAATCGTTACCACGGCTAAAGAAAATTTATTACTCGCATACCTTGTCATTAACCTTCAATGTGACGGGCGTCAAAGGAAGCGCACGACAAACCTTATAAGACTTCGTGCTTTAGCGCATTTCCGTGCATTAAATCAGCATTTTATGTATTTACTGTCGCACATTTATTACTTTTGCGGCGCCTCCCCCAAGCTTACTAAAGGAAGGCTTCTGAAAGGTAAAATCCACTATAGTGTAGAGCTAAGGGCTACCATCCTAAGAAGCATTAACCTTCAGTTAATAACGGAGCATACAGGGCACAAGTAATGATGAACAAGTTGAAGAAAATCGGAAAAATTGCTGGTAGCATACTGGCTTTATTTATAGCGCTACTATTTATAATTCCACTAATAATCCCCGAAACCATACACCAGGAAATCACCCGCGCAATAAACAAGAATATTAAGGGAGAGGTTCAGTTCGGAAAAACACGTCTTTCATTCTTCTCGCATTTCCCGGCGCTCACTTTAGATCTACAGGACTTTAGCATGAAAGGCTCGGCACCATTTGAGAACGATACGCTTATCGTGGCGCGTAAGCTTTCCCTGGGCGTTGACATCCTGAGTCTCCTATCGCAAAAAATAAATGTGAACGAATTTTATCTTGACGAGGCGAACATAAAGATTTTGGCCGATAGCACCGGGCATGCCAATTATAACGTCTTTGTGCCATCATCAAAACAAGAGACGTCAAGCACTGAAAGCAATACGCAAATTAAAATCGCGGGAATTTATATCAAAGGAAGCACCCTTTTCTATGATGATGCTTCCATTCCGATGCAAATGCGCGTAAAGGGGTTAAACTACTCCGGAGAGGGCGATTTGAGTAATGCCATCTTTGACCTGAAGAGTAAGCTTCACGCGGATGAGGTGCATTTCCTGTACGATGGCGTAAGTTACCTTGAAAAGAAAAAATTGGATGCTCAACTTGTCACTCAGATAAATACCAATTCGCTAAGTTTCAACTTCAATGAGAATAACCTCAAGATTAACGCTCTTCCGATTGAGTTTACAGGAAAATTCTCGTTCCTCAGTGATGGCTATGCGATGGATTTCGAGACCAAAGCTAAAGAAACTGACTTGAAAGATATTTTCTCGGCCTTGCCACAGGCAGCGCTGAAAAAGCTCGAAGATACAAGCGTTGATGGCTTTGCTGAAGTGAATGCTTCGTTGAAGGGGAACTATGTGGCATCACTGCAACAGATGCCCTCAATAACTTTCAATTTAACCATTCGCGATGGGAAGATTAAAGATCCTCGTGTTCCCGAAGCGCTGGACAGATTACACATGATCCTCCGGGCTAGTGTACCGGGACTGAATCCCGACAGCGCGGTACTTCAACTGGACACCATGAGTTTCGTTATTGGCAACGACAGCTTCAGATCCAAAACAATAATAAAGGGAATTAATAAGCCCTATATCTTTACAAATACTCATGCTGATATTGATCTGGCGAAATGGGCAACGATCGCGCAGATGGATAGCCTGCAAATGAGAGGACGACTAAAGCTGGACTTGCAGGCGGATGGCCAGGTTGTGCGGAAAGTTGTACATTCGGGAATACGGAGAATAGATACGATCATTGAAAAGATTCCTCGCTTTAAACTGGCGACAACCTTAAAAGGGGGCGCGTTTAAATATCCGCATATGCCAATCCCGGTAAACAATGTAAACATTGACGTAAGTGGGGAGAACGCCGATGGCGCGTATAGCAATACCCATTTGGCTATTCGCGAATTTAATCTGCAGGCGTCAAAGAACTTTATAAAAGGCCGGGCTGAAATACATACGGCTAAAAATACACCGATAGACTTGCAGATACAGTCAGCGCTGAACCTTAGCGATATTGCGAAGGTTTACCCTCTTCAGGATTTCGTGCTGGGGGGCCAGCTCAATGTTGATATAACAAGCAAAGGATTATTTAATAAGCGCCGGAAGCTTTTTCCCAAGACAACCGCGACCATACGGATGAATGACGGCATGGTTAAAACCAATACACTTAATGAAACATTGCAGAAGATTACCATAGATGCAGATTTGACAAATACAGATGGCACGCTGCGTAACACAAAAATGAACATCCGGCCGATATCCTTTGAGATGGGCGGACAGCCCTTCAGACTTGAAGCCAAGGTCAATAATTTCGAGGATGTGCATTATCAGCTGCGGTCAAAGGGAGTGCTCGATCTAGATAATCTGTATCGCCTCTTCGCGGTAGAAGGATATCAGGTGAATGGAAAGATCATCACGAACTTCGCACTTCGGGGCAGTCAGAGCGATGCGTTAGCCCGCCGGCTCAACCGTCTGCAAAATACAGGAAGCATGCAGGTGCAAAATCTCAGGGTAAGTACCGATATGTTCCCCAAGCAGTTCCTGATACAGCAGGGAGTATTCTCATTTAGTCAGGACAAAATGAACTTCAACAAGTTTAAGGCTCGCTACGGCAAGTCTGACTTTTGGATGCATGGAGGAATTCACAACTTTATAAACTATATTCTTGATGATACCGCAAGTTTGCATGGAAACTTCCAATTGCGTAGCAGGCACATTAACGCCGATGAATTCATGGCTTATTCGTCAAATAAGCCGGCACATGTCAAGACTGCCAATTCCAGTGGGGTAATTGTGATCCCACGGAGTCTAAAGATAGGCTTTGACGCCACGGTTGGCTCCATCGCATACAATGGCCTTAATCTAAAAAAGGCACGCGGCGCCATGATGGTTGACAATGGACGTTTAACGCTCGACTCAACTGGTTTCGAAGTGGCGGGAGCGAAAGTTCTAATGAATGCCAGCTATGCGGATAAGGGCCCGCGGTCGGCACTGTTCAGCTTTGGTCTGAGCGCTAAAGATTTCGACATCGCGCGTATGTATAAAGAGGTCAAACTGTTCAGGGAGATGGCTTCATCGGCATCGCACGTAAAGGGTATCGTAAGCCTCGACTATCAGCTCCAGGGAAAACTGAATGCAGATATGTATCCTATATTGCCGTCACTAACAGGCGAGGGCACCCTGGGCTTACAGAAGGTAAGTCTTTATGGCTTCAGAATGATGAATGCTGTGAGCAAGCAGACCGAACGTGAGGGTCTTAAGGATCCGAACCTGAAGGATGTAAAAATTAAAACATCGCTAAAAAATAACATCCTTACCATAAGCCCAACGAAGATGCGAATTGCAGGCTTCAGGCCCAAATTTGAGGGGCAGGTCTCTTTAGATGGCAGGCTCAATCTGAAGGGACGCTTGGGACTTCCTCCCTTCGGCATTTTCGGCATCCCTCTTAGCGTTACGGGAACCCAGTCCGCCCCCCTGGTAAAGTTAAAAAGGAACAAGGAAGGTAAGCTGGAAGAAAGCAAAGACGAGTCAGAAGATTAAAGCAGGGAAAACAATCTCCCTGCGCTTTTATTTATATCTTTGAGAGTACGGCGAAACAAATTGTCGTTTATTGATATTCATCATCGAAACTTACATTCACAGCGACCTGTTTATTGAGGAGTCAGGATGCATTAACGACGGAAAACAACAGGTTGCGACCTTATGACGAACAAATAAAGAAATCATGCAATCATTGTATCCATTCAGATTTAAGACAATCTTTAAAGACAAGATTTGGGGCGGCAACAAAATCGAGAGCTATCTCGGAAAGAACTATGCTCCTCTGCCAAATTGCGGCGAGACCTGGGAAATATCGGGCGTAAAGACCGATGTTTCTGTGGTTGATAACGGCCCCCTGGCGGGGAAAAACCTCGCTGATCTTTTGACGGAATATAAAGCGGAATTACTTGGAGAAAAAAATTACAAGCGCTTTGGCAATGAGTTTCCTCTCCTTGTGAAATTCATCGATGCCAACGACGACCTTTCGATCCAGGTACACCCTAATGATGAGCTTGCCCGCAAACGCCATAATTCTTTTGGTAAAACAGAGATGTGGTATGTAATAGAGGCAGATCCAGGCTCAACGCTCATCTCAGGATTTAATCAGCCGGTAGATGAGGCGAAGTATTTGGAGAAATTTAATAGCGGCCAGCTTACGGATATTCTAAATAAAGAAGAAGTGTCAGCAGGTGATGTATTCTTCCTGCCCGCGGGTCGTGTTCACACGATCGGCAAGGGTTTACTCATCGCGGAAATTCAGCAGACTTCTGACATCACCTATCGTATATATGATTTCGACAGGGTCGACGATAATGGCAACAAACGTGAGTTACATACCGAAGAAGCTTTGGCGGCGATTGACTACAAGTTCTATGATCACTACAAATCGCAATATGAACATGTAAAAAATGAGGCGAAAGAAGTTGCATCTTGCGAATATTTCACAACGAACATTCTGGATTTCAGCGAATCCACAAGCAGAGACTATGCTGACCTCGACTCCTTTGTGATACACGTATGTGTCGAAGGTACTTATATCCTTAAATATGAGGGAGGCGAACTGGCGGTAAATATGGGCGATTGTATTCTAATTCCGGCAACGAAGAAAAGTGTGGAACTGGAAACCGAACAAGGATTTAAAATTCTGGAAAGCTATATAAAATAAATTCCAGAGCTTCCGCGTAAATATGCGGATTTTAACAACGCCATAAGAATGCTCATGAAAGAGATGTTCTTATGGCGTTTGTATATCGAATAATACCTGCTGAACCGACTTCATCAATGGTTTGTGGGCCTTATTGCGCGAAATGGCAAAAACTTCGCTTTCCTTATATCGCGAGGCCACAGTAACATGTACATCACCGGCATGTTCAAGAAAAAGATTCAAGGCCTTATCAGGGCAGTTATTGTTGGCAGAAAGGTGCGAAAGCAATACGTGACTTAAATGCGCCGACTTATGCTGAAGAAATACTTCCAGGGCCTGTTTATTTGAAAGGTGCCCACTGCCGCCGCGAATACGCTGTTTCAAAAAGTAAGGATAAGAACTTTTTTCAAGCATCTCCTCATCATAATTAGCCTCCATAAATACAGCGTCGCAACATTTAAAGTGAGCTATTAAATTATCACAAACACGTCCAATATCCGTAAATATCCCCACGCAAGTATCGCCGGAAGAGACGATGAAGCTATGAGGCTCGGCAGCGTCATGATATTTAGAAAATGCACTTATCCGAAGATCCCCGATATGGACATCGCTACCTCCTGAGAAAGTATGAAGAAGACTAGTATCGACAAGTACATTCCCTCCGATCCTTGTCTTTTCAGTAATATAAACTGGCAGTTTAAACTTGCGTGAGAGCACGGCTATCCCTTTAATATGATCAGAATGCTCATGAGATACAAACACGGCCTTCACTTTACTCATAGATAAGCCTAAGCGCAGCATCCTCCTCTCTGTTTCCCGGCAGGAAATACCCGCGTCGATAAGTACCGCTTCCTGATGATTTCCGATGTAATAACAATTGCCGTTACTACCTGAGTTTAATGACGCTATAAATAACTGCATGCAGATACAAAAATATGCAAAATTATGTATTACCCACATGGGTATGAGCATGTTTGCCAGAACTGACGCAGCTGGAACAAACGCCGCCTTCTATCACGCAAACGGGTAAAACAACGCTCGTATTATTTTTCATTAAAACATTTCATATAGAATTTTTCTTATATAGAAAAGTTACAGACGCGTAAGTCGACAATAACATTCCTGAAAGGCTCATCTACCTATATGGGGCATCGGAAGCGGGCCATCCATGTGGTGCCAGCCGAATGGTTTTTGTTGTCTTTTACGTGGAAACACCGGGTATTCAACTGTTTACTGAAAACCCAAACACATATTACATGGCTGTGCTGAGTGTCTATTTTTCCAACCCATTACAGGTTGAATAAATAAGATACCGTTATGCCTTATAGGAACAGATTGCTCATACAAAAACTTTAGAAATTGAGAAAATACGGTACCCTCGCCTTGAAGATTATTTTGTGGATAATAGGAGTCCTTATATTTATTGTTCTGGCAGTATTCGTGCTGATACGGGTACCTGCAGTGCAAAATTGGGCTCGGGGAAAAGCTGTAACCTTCCTTGAAGGTAAAATAGGCACAAAGGTTGAGGTTAATAAAATCAGCCTTGACTTGCCGAAGCTTATCGTTCTTGAAGATATCTACTTCGAGGATCAGAAAAAAGACACATTGATTGCGGGCGATACGCTAAAAGTCGATGTCAGTCTCCTTAAATTATTAGACAATCAACTTGAAATAAACGAAGTCGACCTACGCGGAATAACGCTGAATGTAACCAGAAATGCGGATAGCGTATTTAACTTCGATTACATCGTGAAAGCTTTCGCTGGCGAGCAGAAAAAAGAACCTGCACCGCAGGACTCCAGTTCTACCATGAAGTTTTCTGTTGAGAAGATCAATCTTGACAGGATCAAGGTAAAATATGCTGACGCTCCCACTGCCAACTCCATCGACCTTTACCTGGGGCATTTTGATACGCGTATTAAGGATTTCGATCTTGACAAAATGAGCTTCAATATCCCCAAGGTCGCCTTGTCGGGGGTAAACGTACGGATGGTGCAACAAAAGCCAGCCGTAGAGCCTAAAACCATGCAGGAGCACGAAGCGGAGAGCGCGGAACCTATGAATCTGAATTTAAAGTTCGGAACGCTTGATCTCTCAAAAATTAAGGTCTATTATCAGAATGACATCTCGGCAATGAAGGCTGATGTTGATCTGGGAAAGGCGATTGTAGAGGCCAAAAACCTCGACCTGAAGAATCAAAACATTCAATTGGAGAACTTTGAACTTAAAGACTCCCGAATCCTGTTTCAGCTTGGCAAGAAGGCTGAAGCGCGTCAGGTAGCTGAAGAAACTGCGGAGGCCGCGGAAGCTACTGCCAACAACTGGAAATTCAGCTCTGACAAGATCAGCCTCGCCGGAAATAACGTACAGTTTGACAACTTCAATATGCCCGCGACACCTCGCGGCATGGACTTCGGTCACCTCGCCATAAAGAATTTAAACCTGGGTGTCGATAAGCTCAGCTATACCATAGACAGCATCTCGGGAAGCGTAAACGAAGGTAGCTTTTCCGACAAAAGCGGCTTTGTGCTTAAAAAGCTAAATACCGACTTCTTCTATGGTCCCCGGAATGCGTATCTTCAGAATCTTGATATTCAAACAGGAAATTCACGTATTCGCGATGATATACGTGTGAGTTATCCCGGCCTTGCCAACATCGCTAAGTATTTGGGAGAGGTAGGCATTGACGCAAATCTTAAAGATACCCGTATCGGCATAAATGACATCCTTCTGCTAGCTCCGGACATGGCAACGACCATGCCTCTGCAAAAAGGCAGTGCCCTCAATATTAACGCTCGTATAAAGGGTAAAGTCAAGAGCCTGGAAATACCGAATCTACAGATTTCAGGTCTCTCGGGTACCAACATTCAGGCGTCAGCGAAGACCCGTGGTTTGCCAGATGTGAACAAGGCATGGCTTGACATTAACATCAAAAATTTCAGTACCCGGCGTAGCGACATCCTCTCGCTGCTTCCCAAGGGCACACTCCCTAACAATATCAGTCTGCCCCAGAATATTTCCGTGAAAGGTCATTTTAAAGGAGGTATTAATGCGTTTAATACCGACCTTAATCTTAACTCAAGTTATGGAAACCTGCGTACTATCGCCACGTATGATGCGCGTTCAAAGGGGAATGAGACTTACAAAGCCAACATTCGGGCATTTAATATTGATGCCGGCAAGTTTATTAAAAACGACAGCATTGGTAAGATTACGCTGGCAGCGAATGTCGTGGGTCGCGGTCTTGATCCTAAAACAATGCGCGCGAAGTTTACCGCGCGCATCATCAAAGCGGAATATAACAGATATGCTTATCGCAACTTAAACGTAAATGGAAGTGCGGGAGGTGGCGAGATTATAGCGAAAGCAGATATGGCAGATCCTAATGTTCGGTTTAATCTGGATGCTAAGGCAAATATGTCGGGAAAATATCCTGCGGCAAGGGTATTGCTAAACCTTGATAGCATCAACCTGCAAAATATTAATATCATGAAAGATGATATGCGTTTTCATGGGAAGCTTTTTGCTGACCTGAAAACCGCCGACCCTGATTACCTGAACGGAGAGGTATTGCTGACAGAGGCAATCATGGCGCGTGGAAGCGACCGCTTTTCTTTAGATACCGTGAGTATCACCTCTACAGCCAGCGCCGACAGCAACTCGCTTAAGTTAAGATCTGAGTTTGTATCAGCGGATATCGGGGGTAAATATAAATTGACACAGCTTGGCGCGGCATTTCAGGATCTTATAGGTAACTATTTTAAAACCGCTTCAAGTACAGCCGTGGCGAAATACGATCCGCAACGCATGAACTTTGACATGCGTGTGGTGAGTACTCCCCTGCTCAGAAAGCTGGTACCTGATTTAAAGGAACTCGCCACAGTGACCCTCAGAGGTAACTTTGACAGTCAGCGTAAATTGCTTCAGGTCGATGGGTCGGCTCCTCGCGTGCTCTATGGCACTAATGAAATAAGTAACCTTCTGATTAAAGTGAACACCACAGATTCAGCCCTTAATTACGCGCTAAATGTAAGCAGAATCAGTGCTGGTCAGTTTCAATTCTATGCGGCCAAGATTGCAGGAGATATTCAAAACAATACGATAAGTACCGAAATCACTACGGCTGACAAGAAGAACAAACAGAACTATAAAATCGCCGGCGCGCTGAACGCCATGAATGATGTTTACAAGTTCAGCCTCAAGCAAGATGGTCTGATGCTAAATTATACCCCCTGGACGGTAAGTGCGAATAATGCCATACAGTTTGGAGGAAAGGGCATTCAGGCTACGGACTTCACGATCTCTAACAACAATCAAAGTCTTAGTGTTAATACCAACCCTCCGGGTTTCAATAATCCGCTTGAAGTAAACTTTAAGAACTTTAAGATTGAAACGCTCACTAACATTGCCGGACAGGACTCGCTGCTGATTGGCGGAACCATAAACGGAGGCGCAATAGCGCGTAATCTGAATGCGTCTCCCGTGTTTACTGCCGACCTGAAAGTTGATAATTTCAGCTTCAAGGGTGACACCGTCGGGAATATTACCGCCAAGGTCAATAACGAAACCGCCGGTAGCTACGCCGCCAACGTGTCTATCACCGGAAACGGCAACGAAGTGAACCTTACCGGAAATTATCTTACGACAAACAGCAGCTTCGATATGAAGCTTAACATTGCCAACCTAAGCTTAAAGAGCATTGAGGGCTTCACCATGGGCAACATCAGAAATGCCACCGGTAGCCTGAAGGGTGATCTGGATATTCAGGGCACCGTTGATGCGCCACAAATACGGGGGGGACTACGTTTTGACAATATGGGCTTCAATGTAGCCATGCTTAACTCCTACTTTAAAGTAGATAACGCGGCGGCGATAAACTTCGTAGATGATGGAATAAGGCTTGAGAATTTCTCGCTGATAGATTCGGTAAACAACAAGGCCTCCCTGAATGGTACTGTATTTACAAAAACATATCGCGACTATCGTTTCGACCTGAGCCTGGATGCCGATAACTTCCGCGTACTTAATTCTACCGCGGCAGATAACGACCTCTACTACGGAAAGCTGTTCATAAACACACGCCTGAAGATTAAGGGAACAATGGAGGCTCCGGCAGTAGATGGAAGTCTTAAGATAAATCCTAAAACAGATGTCTTCTTCGTGTTGCCCGCCAGCGATCCCGGCATAGAAGATAGAAAAGGCATCGTTGAGTTTATAGATAAAGATCATCCTGCGCTCGCGAAAGTGTTCAAGCAGCCTGCCGATTCATTAAATAAATCGGGCATCACCGGCATGGATATATCCGTGAACGTTGAGCTCGACAAGGAAGCGATCCTGAATGTTGTGGTTGATCCTGCCAACGGTGACATGCTCACCATGCGTGGTGATGCTCAGCTTACAGGTGGAATAGATCCTAGTGGCAAAACATCCCTTACCGGGAATCTAACCATAGAAGAGGGCTCTTACAACCTTTCTTTCAACTTCCTGAAACGTAAGTTCGAAATTAAAAAGGGAAGCACGCTCGACTGGAATGGTGATCCTATGGGTGCGACGGTAGACATCACCGCCGTGTACACCGCCAATACCGCGCCTTTAGATCTTGTAGAGTCACAACTCGGCGGCGCTTCGCAGTCGGCCTTAAATACTTACAAACAGAAGCTTCCTTTTGACGTAAATCTTATGATGAAAGGAGAGCTTATGAAGCCGGAGTTAACCTTCGATATTCTGCTTCCTGAAGGAAACTATAATGTCTCAACCGATATTATTAACAATGTTAACGGACGCCTTACACAGCTGCGAAGTGAACCTTCGGAGTTAAATAAGCAAGTGTTCGCCCTGCTGTTGCTGAACCGTTTCATCTCTGAGAATCCTTTCGCCAGTAGCGGAGGCGGGGGCGGTCTTGAATCTACCGCGCGCCAGAGCGTTAGTGGCCTGCTTTCAGATCAGCTGAACAACCTCGCCGGAGATCTTATTGATGGCGTAGATCTCAACTTCGACCTGCAATCGACCGAGGATTATACTACAGGACAAATGCGCAACCGAACAGATCTGAACGTTGGTGTTTCCAAACGACTGCTCAACGACAGGCTGAAAGTTTCCGTGGGTAGTAATTTTGAACTCGAAGGTCCACGACAAGAAAATAGAAAGACCAGCAATATCGCCGGCGACATCAAAGTGGAATATCAGCTGTCGCGCAATGGACGCTATTTATTACGCGCATATCAGAAAAATGAATACCAGGTAGCGCTACAGGGACAGGTTATCGAAACGGGCGTAGGCTTCGTCATAAATCTGGATTACAACAAGTTTAAAGAAATATTTAGGAATGCAGACAAAGAACGTCGCCGCCGCCGCGCCGCCGAGAAAGCTGCAAAGGAAAAGATCGAAAAATAATGATTAGAAGAAGCATCACCTGTTTTTTATCACTTACGGTAGTACTCTCGGCATGTAACATCACGAAGTACGTGCCGGAAGGCGACTACCTGTACACGGGCGGTAAAGTGAAAATTGAGAATAATAAAGAGCTAAAATCTTCCAACAAGAAGGTTCTGGAAAGCGACCTTAGCTCCCTATTGCGTCCGCGCCCCAACAGTTCTATTCTGGGCCTGCGCCCTAAGCTATGGATATACAATATCAGCCATAACGCAACGGGAATTCCCTTGCGCTGGCTGAAGAAAATGGGAGAACCGCCTGTATTGTTTAGTTCCGTAAAAGTCGATTATAACATCGATCTGGTAACAAACAGACTGGAAAACCAGGGTTTCTTCCTGGCAACGGCAACCTCTGACACCACCCTAAAAAAGAAAAAAGCTTCGCTTACTTATCTGGCGACAACCGGTCCTCAGTATATGATCGACAGCGTTAAGTTTGAAGCCGACAGCTCTGATCTGGGAAAAGCTATCGTGGCTACATCTCCTCAGACGCTCCTGAGAAAAGATCAACCGTACAATCTTGATATCATCAAAACAGAACGCGAGCGCATTGACGCGCGTTTGAAGGAACAGGGTTTTTATTATTTCAGCCCTGAAGATTTGCTGGTGCAGGTTGACAGCACCAACGGCAAAGCGCATAAGGTGAATCTGTATATGACCATCAAGCCGGCGACAAGTCCGAAGGCAGCGGCTCAATATCGCATAAATGACATATACATCTACCCGAATTTCCGGCCTGTTGACACTCTCAAAGGACGTACGGCAAACACGATAAAACATAAAGACTTCTACATTACAGATCGAAAGAAGACCTTCAAACCACAGATATTTGAGCGCACCATGTTCTTTGCGAAGGACGACCTGTACAATAGAACAGATCATAACCTCTCCTTACAACGCCTATCGAGCCTGGGAACGTTTAAGTTTGTAAAGAATCGTTTTGTAGAAGTGGATACAGCGGAATCACGTCTTGATACCTATTACTATCTCACCCCATACCCTAAGAAATCGTTAAGAGCGGAGATTACAGGTAAAACCAACTCAGCGAACTTCACAGGTAGCGAGCTCACCGTAAGCTGGCGCAACAGAAACACATTCAAAGGTGCTGAATTACTTACAGTATCGGCGTATGTGGGATCTGACGTTCAGATTTCGGGCAATAACTCCGGAAACAACATCCTGCGCTACGGTGCCGAGGCGAATCTGAACATTCCACGATTCATTACCCCATTCAAGTTGAATTCTACTGGCGCCTACATTCCGCATACGAAAATTACATTGGGCTACGACTTCCTGAAACGTCAGGACAGCTATACGCTACGCTCTGCACGTACTTCTTTCGGCTATGTGTGGAAGGAAGATCAATATAAGGAGCACCAGCTTAATATCATCGCGGTAAATTATGTACAGCCCTCCAATGTGCAACCCGCATACCAGCGCCTTGCCGACTCTATTCCTTCTTATCAGAATGCAATAAATAAGCAGTTTACCATTGGTCCGAGCTACAATTTCAATTTCACCAATACTCAAGATACTTACAGGCAGAACACCTTCTACCTTAACGGAAATTTCGACTTCTCTGGTAACATCATCGGCTTGTTCCAAAAGGGTGACGATTCATCAAAGAAGAAAATCTTCGGTCAGGAATACTCCCAATATGTGAGAGCAGAGATCGACTTCCGTTACTACCGGAAGCTTGGACTAAACGCGCAATGGGCAAACAGGGTGTTGTTAGGATATAGCCATTCCTACGGAAACTCCCGCTCACTACCCTATGTTAAGCAATTCTTCATTGGCGGAACCAACAGCTTACGTGCCTTTCGGGCCAGAGCCCTCGGCCCCGGAACTTATCGCGATGCTGAGCTCGACCTTGACAATGATAACTACCTGGCAGCCGACCAGTCCGGAGATCTTAAGCTGGAGATGAATACAGAATATAGACGTAAGCTATTTAGCGTAGTAAATGGTGCTGTGTTTGTTGATGCCGGTAACATCTGGCTGCAACGCAATGATCAAGCCCTTAATGGCAATACGGAAACTGTTAGACAGGGAGCTAAGTTCAGCTCGAACTTCTTAAAGGAAATGGCCGTAGGTACAGGAGCAGGTATACGCATTGATGCATCTATCCTCATCTTGCGCCTTGACGTAGCTTTCCCTATTCGCAAGCCATGGCTTGCCGAAGGTGATCGTTGGGTATTTGATGAGATAGATTTCGGAAGCAAATCCTGGCGCCGCGAGAACCTTGTGTATAACCTGGCCATAGGTTATCCTTTTTAACCCTCAGATATATGGCGACTTTCGAAACCCTGCGCTGGGTGCAGGAAGTCGCCCCTCAATAAAAATGGGGCAGCAAACAGATATACCCCTGTCATCGCTGCCCCATTTTTATTGGCATTAACGGTAGCAAAACTTCCTGCTACTGCCGCTTCTTCAGCTTTTCATCGGGAAAATTATCCAGATGCATCTTACCAATGCTCCCATCCTGATACAGTGTCCCTTCATCTAAGGCATTCAATAATTGTTGTTGTCTGTCTTTACCATCCAAGCCCAACACCACCGTTCCTGACTTTACCAACACTTTAAGTTCATTAGCCGGGCCATGCTCAACATAAAACCGGGCTCCTTTGGTATTTATCACAGCCTTTCCCGCATGTATATTGAAATCGCGCCGCGCATAGCCCTTGATCTCAAAGTAAGCGTCGCCCCTCAGTAATATCTCACGTTGCTGCACATCAAAAAACGAGCGTTTATACTTAAGGGAAGCATTCTCACTTAACCAGGTGAAACTCCCATCCGGAAGAATGATCTCCACATTTTCATTTCCCGCCGTATCTATTGAGTAACTATGTCGTCCATACCGGAGTCCTAAAAATAAAACACATATAACAACGATTAATGAAACCGCGGCGATGGTAATAATTTTATACTTTCTATACAGTAAATGACGTGCCGGCGGCTCGCGACGCTCGATGCTGTTCCTGAGATTATTCCACGCAATTTGCGGATCACCAAAGCGAGGTAGCTGAAAGTCGCGGCTTTTGTCCCACGTTTCACGAAGCTCTTTTAACAACTCAGTTCGCGCAGGTACATTTCCTAACCAACTTAATAACTCATCAGTCTCCCTCAAGTTTAACTCATTAGAAATATACCTCACCATCAGGCTCCACATTCTATTATCGGCTGTCTGCTCCATATACATTCAATGCTATTATTTATTTATCAGACGACGCAGTTTTAACAACGCTGCCGACATCTGAGCTTCAACGGTAGCGGTATTTAAGTTCAGAAGCGATGCGATATCTTCAAATTTTAAATGCTCATATCTGGCGAGAATATATATGGAACGACTGGGCTCCGGGATGGTATTGATCGTCTGATCTACTGACCGACGTACGTCCTTAAGCAACTCAACTTCCGGATAACGCTCATGCGAATAATCCTCAACTTTCACCTGTGCCGTGCCATGCCCAAGTTTAGCGGTATAAGCAAGAGATTGAATGATGGTGCGTTGATACAAATACTTTTGTACGGTATCTGAAAGCTTTAACGAGGCACGTTCTTTCCACAATCGTGTGAATACATCCTGAACGATGAAGGCCGCTATCTCCTTATCCTGCACGAGGCGATAAGAAGTGCTGCAAAGCGACTCATAATTCATCTTAAAAAGGGCTTCCAATCCCGATATATCCAACAGTACTGCCATCTCAATAGTTTATTCGTTAACACTATACTGTCTGAACGTAACAACGTTTCCAAACGTTACACGCAACAAACTATTTACACAACCACTGAAATTCAACAGCTGCTGTAAGCAATATCGCTAATCAGCTCCTTTAGGCAGATGTGCAGACCCATAGGTAAACGGCCCGCAAATTAAATCTTTAAAATGTATTCTATAGCATCGTCCACAATAATTTTTCATACATCTAAAATTCTGATACCGTTGCTCTTATAGGCGCGAAGTATTATATCATTAATTTTTCAATTTAAGCTTAGCTATCCGAGCTTCACATAATTGTTCCTATATTACGAAACCCTATATAAGTGTTCATTTAAACTAAGCTACATGAAAGTAACTATTGTTGGAGCAGGTGCCGTAGGTGCTACTAGTGCTAACGTCATTGCCCAAAGAGGTATTGCCCGCGAAGTTGTGTTATTAGACATACGAGAGGGCATTGCTGAAGGAAAAGCCATTGACATGATGCAAACTGCCGCTATCTTAGTATTTGATACAGACATTCGCGGCGTTACCGATGACTATGCCGCTACCGAGGGATCTGACGTCGTGGTGATCACTTCCGGAATGCCGCGTAAGCCGGGTATGACCAGGGAGGACCTCGTCGACACCAATGCGATGATTGTAAAAACCGTGATTTCTGAAATCCTCAAATATTCGCCTGATGCCATCTTCATCATGGTTTCTAATCCAATGGATACCATGACCTATTTAGCTCTTAAGAATTTTGGATTACCGAAAAACAGGGTGATCGGTATGGGTGGCGGGCTCGATTCCGCTCGCTTTAAATATTACCTGAGCTGTGCCCTGGGATGTTCACCATCAGACCTTACCGCTATGGTTATCGGGGGACACGGTGACACGACGATGCTTCCGTTAATAAAACATGCTACCTGGAATGGCGTTCCGGTCAGCAGATTCCTTTCAGAGGATAAGCAACAGGAGATTGTAAGCGCAACCATGACAGGCGGAGCTACACTTACCAAGTTAATAGGAACCTCCGCGTGGTATGCTCCCGGTGCAGCAATCTCTAAAGTTGTTGAGAGCATCCTCAGAGATGAAAAACGATTAATACCATGTTCTGTATTATTGGATGGTGAATACGGACTCCGGGATATAGCTATCGGAGTACCTGCAATTATTGGGAAGGATGGATGGAGCAAGGTTATTGAAATTGATTTAGACGACGAAGATAAGAGCAGCTTCCTCAAAAGTGCTACCGCGGTGAGTTCCATGAATAGTATCCTTAAATTCGACTAATGCACTCCCTGCCTCTTGAACTCGTTAACATAGACTCCGATGGGTTGCACCTACTGCTAGATGTCTCCATTTTTGACCGTCGGTATAAGGTGGTTCTTGACACAGGCGCGTCCCGCACGGTCTTCGATCAGCAGACCATCACCGACATTGCCGGAGAATTCGCCCTGCAAGAAATTGATAACCGGTCTGCAGGTTTAGGTACTAACTCTATGCAAAGTTTCACCGTAACCATTCCGGAGCTTCGCATAGGAGATGATTTTATTATTAACAACTATGTTTCTGCCATTTTAGACCTGAGCGCGATAAGAGTAGCCTACGAGCAACTTAATATGCCACCGCTGGTCGGGGTTATCGGGGGAGATATCCTTTTTCGGTATCAGGCCGTTATAGACTATAAAGAGCAAATACTTCATCTAAATGACCTGCGTGTTACGAGTCCCTTTATAAAGCAGGAATCTTAATAACGTATTATAAGGTAAGAGCCCTATATATGCTAAAAAGGTCGTCTTAAAAATAAATGAGACGACCTTTTTAGCATATTGATTTTTCCGCACTCTTGTCTCACATGATCCCATAATTAACACAAGGCGGTCTTTTTCAGATACCTCTTGCTAAGTATGTATCCCCCCGGAGTTTATTTCCATACGACAACTGCATACCAACTACTGTTACCAAACCTGGAAAACAGTCCACCTATCATGATTCAAAATTTAAACTATAAGTATACTACCACCTTAAACGCATTCAAAAAAACCCACAACTAACTCACTAACAATCACTTGAAATACACCTCCATATTGATTAAAAAATCTTCGCAATAATTTATATTATTTTCAGACATCTACATTTTGGGGCAAACCTACCGGCTTCCCATGCTGTTCGCTCCGGCAGGCAGCCAGCTACCTACCAGGTTCGAG
>DKIV01000011.1 GCA_002454425.1 Sphingobacteriaceae bacterium UBA6709 | reverse complement strand
AAAACAGCCTTCATATAGAAGGCTGTTTTGTGACCCCGCTGAGGATCGAACTCAGGACCCACAGATTAAGAGTCTGTTGCTCTACCAGCTGAGCTACGGAGTCATTTGGTGCTGCAAAGAAAGGGATTTTTATGCTTTCTTGCAACACCTTTTTACAATAAATTATTTATATAACTCAAGACGCTGTTGCTTAACGGCTTCGCTCTGGATATATTCATCGTAGCTCATGAGTTTGTCGATGACACCCTTAGGTGTTATCTCGATAATGCGGTTGGCTACGGTGTTGGTAAGCTCATGATCTCGTGAAGTAAAGAGAATGGTACCCTTGAAGTCGTTCATTCCGTTGTTAAGCGCTGTAATTGACTCGAGATCCAGGTGGTTTGTCGGTTCATCAAACATGAGAAGGTTTGCCTGCTGAAGCATCATACGTGAGAACATGCAACGCATTTTTTCTCCTCCGGAAAGTACCGAGCACTTTTTCATTACCTCTTCACCTGAAAAGAGCATCTTTCCAAGGAATCCACGAATAAACTGCTCATCTTTTTCGCCCTCAGAATACTCTCTAAGCCAGTCGACAAGATTCTCATCTTTACCTTCAAAGTATTCGCTGTTATCTGCGGGAATATCGGCAGTGTTTATTGTCACTCCCCATTTGAACTCACCGCTAAATTCGGTGTTTCTTCCAGCAAGAACGTCATAAAAAGCGGTTGTAGCAAGACTATTCTGAGAGAGGATGGCTATTTTATCACCTTTATTCACCATGAAATTCAAGTTAGAGAACAGCACTTCTCCAGATTGCTCTTTGCTGAGATTCTTAACTTCAAGTATCTGATCACCAGCTTCCCTGCTTTGATTGTTAAAGAGAATTGCCGGATATTTCCTGTTAGAAGGCTTAATTTCCTCCAGATTAATCTTGTCGAGAGCTTTCTTACGGCTGGTCGCCTGTTTAGATTTGGAAGCGTTGGCACTGAATCGACGGATAAACTCCTGAAGTTCCTTCACCTTATCTTCCATCTTCTTATTTTGATCAGCACGTTGACGAAGGGCAAGCTGGCTTGATTCGTACCAGAAAGTATAGTTTCCGGTGTAGATCGTCATCTTACCAAAGTCGATATCCACGATGTGCGTACATACGGTATCGAGGAAGTGACGGTCGTGGGAAACAACCAATACGATGTTTTGATAATCGGCAAGGAAGTTTTCCAACCAGGCAATGGTATCAATATCGAGGTCGTTGGTTGGCTCATCTAGCAGAAGAATATCGGGATTGCCGAAAAGTGCCTGCGCTAAGAGCACGCGTACCTTCTGATTTCCATCAAGCTCTTTAAGAAGTTTATAATGAAGTTCTTCTTTAATGCCGAGATTGCTAAGCATGGTTGCCGCGTTGTTTTCAGCATTCCATCCATCCATTTCAGCGAAGATATTTTCCAGCTCTCCGGCGCGCTCTCCGTCTTTATCGGTAAAATCTTCCTTAGCATATAAGGCGTCTTTTTCCTTCATTACGCTATAAAGCTCTTTGTAGCCCATGAGTACGGTTTCGATAACAGGAAACTCGTCAAATTCATAGTGATTCTGCTTTAAAACAGCCATGCGTTCACCGGGAGTAAAGCTCACTGATCCTGTTGAGGGGTCAATCTCTCCACTGATAATCTTCATGAATGTTGACTTTCCTGCGCCGTTTGCGCCTATTACACCATAGCAGTTGCCCTGAGTAAACTTGAGGTTAACTTCTTCAAATAGTGTGCGTTTTCCGTAACGTAAGGAGAGGTTGGATACTGTAATCATGCCTTTGAAAATGAGGTGCAAAGGTAGCTATTCTAATAAGATATTCCAGTAGTAGTAATAAAAAGAATATCTTTAAGTGCTTATTATGACAAAGGATTTGCTTTTAGGAATATTCTCGAAGCCCTTAACAAAGGCAGAAATGTTAAGACTTCTGGACAGCGGAAAGAGGGATGCCGACTTCGCCAGTAGTCTTATTGAGCTTAATTTTTCGCAAGAACAGGCTGTTGAGTTTCGTGCCTCCTGGACGCTCGAGGCGCTTCAAATATATTATCCTGATTTATTTGAAAAGGTGTTGTTACAGTTTCTTGGTGCTTTTCCTGCGCAGAGCAATCAAAGCTGCAGACGTCATTATACTAATATACTTTGCCGGGTTCTGGATGCGGGAAGTTCGCTGCCCGCATATAATTTTCTGCCTATTGTAGAAGCCTGTTTTGAATGGCTTAGTGATTCGCAGACTCCGGTAGCTGTACAGGCAAATTGTTTGTCGGCCTTATGGCGACTGCGGACTGTGGAGGAATGGATAGAGGAGGAGCTCGCGGAGCAGGTTCGTTATTTAATGAAGAATGGTAGCGCCGCGATGCAGAGCCGGGGGAAGCGCATTCTTTCTGACATCCAGAAAGCTAAGCAACAACGCCGGCATAGATGATATTTTTGTAAGTGAGCTGTAGCAAACAACGCATAGGCGTTTTTTTTGTAGTTTTGAATCAGAATAGCGTGTCGCATCATGGAACTTACACTTACTACCCCGGCTTTATTATTTCCAGCCATAGCATTGTTATTGCTTGCCTATACCAATCGATTTCTGGCTCTTGCCAGTTTGATTCGTAATTTGAAAAGCCAGTACAAAGAAAATCGGAATCCCAAACTTATCAAACAGATAGACAATATCCGGCGGCGTATCTTTCAGGTGAGAAATATGCAGGCCTGTGGGATTTTGGGTTTTTTAATTTGTGTGTTGTCTATGTGGCTAATGTATAATGGCCAGGAGAAGGCTGCTGAATACGCGTTCGGAGCCAGTCTGGTACTGCTTATGCTCTCGCTGTTAATTTCTTTCCGGGAGATTCAGATCTCAGTAAAGGCTTTGGAAATAGATCTGGAGGATCTCGAAGAACTTATTAGAAACGATGAAGCCCTATAAGCGATGGAATTCAGTATCAGTATGCCCATCATTCTATTCCCAGCGATCTCGTTGATCTTGCTTGCCTATACCGAGAAGCTCGTGCAGTTGGCGCGATTGCTCCGGGTATTGAAAGCTCAGTATCATCGTGATAATGCGTCGCTTATCTTATTACAGATAGATAATCTGAGGCGACGTATTTACTACATCCGGAATATGCAGGCCTTTGGTACGGCGAGCTTCTTTATGTGCATCTTTACCATATTCTTATTATATGTTGGCGCAAATACGATTGCGGTATGGGTATTTTCGGTAAGCATGCTCGCGCTGATGATCGCCCTGTTTTTTACCTTCCAGGAAGTCAGGCTAAGCGCTCAGGCCCTTCAACATGCACTTGATGATGAGTGAAGTCAATACTTTAACTCCTTTTGTATGTTCTCCTTAATTGTCTGAGCGGGGATTCTGTTTTTGCCCTTACAGCTACTATTTATTGGCCTGATCTTGAGTTTTTCGAATAGTGGTTATTCAACAAGTGTTTTGATGTATGCCTTCATTTAAGGTTCGATATTTAGATTATATCAGCCAGCAGGTGAAGAATGATCAAATTCAGGCAATTTCCCTTTTTTTTTCTTGTAATTTTTATTGCTATTGAATTGCGGATACGCTGTTTCTATGTTTTCTGTTTTAATAGTTTGTTACTAATTAAAAAAATTAAAAAAGATTGTTTGTATTTAATAAAAAATGTAAATTGTGGTAGTGTTAACGAAAATATTCAAATGGCGAGGAAAGTTTTTTTGATTTTGGTATGGGTGTCTATTGCTTCAGGTTTGTTAGCTCAGGAGCGTTGTGTTATTTCGTCTCGTTATCTGGGGCAGGATGATAGTCTTTTGGTGTTTAAACCGGCGAGCTACTCTCCCTCAAAAAGCTATCCCTTGGTTTATCTGCTGCATGGGCATTCAGCAAATTATCAATCATGGTCTAAGTTGGTTGACTTGTCGGAGTTTGCCAATAGGTATAATTTTATTATTGTTTGTCCTGATGGCTTAAAAAGTAGTTGGTATATGGATTCGCCGTCGGCTGCGGGTTGGCAGTATGAAAGTTTTTTCCTTAAAGAACTGATGCCTTTCGTTGCTTCTAAATATCATGTTGACAAGACAAATATCTTTATTACAGGAGCAAGTATGGGGGGGTATGGTGCGATGAGGATCTTTCTGCGGCATCCATCCTTGTTCAAAAGCGCGGGCAGTACCTCCGGGGTGTTGAATTTGCGATATTCCGGCTTTAGAAAGTCGACACTTGCCAGTCTTCTGGGAGAATATTCGGATGAAAATAAATTATTTGATTCTTATTCAGTGATAAACCTGTTGTCTAATATTCAGAATACAGACAAGCAGTTGATATTTGATTCAGGAACAGAGGATTATCTGTATGTTACCAGTCGTAAGTTTAGGGAAAAGTGCGATGAGTTAAAGATAAAAGCGACCTATATAGCACGTCCGGGAAAGCATACCGGTGGGTATTGGACTAAGAGTATTCCTTTGCATTTTGAATTTTTTAAGTCTTTGGTTGACCTTTAGTCAAAAGAACCTGATTTGAATTTTAATCTTAACAAGTAATAATGAGCGTTTTTATGTATAAAAGTGTTGTTTGTGCTTCTTTATTTTGCGCCTGTTTTAGCGGATTAGTATCTGCTCAGTCTCTTTCTTCTGAATATTCCGGGTTGTTTGGTAAGGCTAAACAAGGCAGTGTTGTTAATGTTCCGGGTTTTTTGAGGGAAGACTTTAAGTTGATTCCTTACGAGAAGCAGGTTATGGCTGGACCGCAATTTATTATTTCCGATGATCCTGAGTATATACGAGTTCCGGAAGCCGTGGCAATCAGAGAGCAGGTGCAGCCGGGTTCGGTTCGGTTGTATGTTTATAACGTAAATGGTGTTATGGAGCCCGCTAATATGGATCGTAAGATTTCGGTAGTAATAAAAAACACGGGGAGTTTCACGATGCATTTGCGCATGTTGAAGTATTCATCGCAAAAGCCAAGTGGTAACTATTTTCAGATAGGAAAGCAAGGGCTGGCGGATTATTTCGCTTCTAAAGCAGAGGATAAAGTTCGGTTGATCGCGCCGGGGAAGTCTGAGATTTTAGATAGCAGATTGGAACGGAATATTGTTAAGTATAATGAGCTTGTTCATGGGCTTTATGAGTTTGTGGTAGATCAGCCAGGTGAGATTGGGGTGGTGCAGACCGCGCCAGGTGAATCAACAATTGCCGCATATGAGCGCAATCCCAAGGTGATAGATAGTAGGCATAGTAACGCTGGGCGTGGTTTGTTTGGGGTTTCTAATTATAAAGTTACCAGTAAAGGGGTATTGGATACGAAGGATGGTGTTGCTCAGTTAATGCTGGCAGATGGAAAAATTGACCCGTGGGTGTTAGGGTATGATAGTGCTACAGGTCAGCAAGCTAAGCTTGCCGGAAATTACGGCGTTATGTATTCAATTGATGTTAAGTGGAAGAGTGGTGATGGGAGGGGGCTTGCTTTGGTGACCTGGAATCCAAGGGCGGCTGATAGTAAATGGTGTAGTGGTATGGCTGCCTCTATGGTTGTTAGTGATGGCTTGCATAAGGGCGGGATTATTCAAATTCCCTCAGATCGTCTGGTTACAAAAGGGGCTCCGGAAGCTGTTGTTATTCAGATTTTTCCGCCGGCTTCAGATGGTCGCGAGCAGGTATTGTCGTTGACCTACTCTCCGCCTGGTGCGTCCTGTTTGCCAATGCCGTTGGTATTGGTTCCAATTGATATGAAATAGATTAAATCTCATGTTTTTTTAAGCCCGGATCGTGTTTGGTTGCGATTTGGGCTTTTTTTATGGCTGTTTTTTTATTTTTTTAGACTATTGGTGTCTTTTGTACGCTTAAAATGCTCTTTTTATTTATAAAATTAAATATGTAATGGGTTGTTTTTTAAAAAAATTAATAAAAAGCTTGTTTTTGTCTTTAAAAAGTCTTTAATTGCTTTATAAATAGGGCGGTGCGAGCATGTAAAGGGTGTTGTTGAGGACGCTTGGTAAAAAAGATAAAATACTCACATGGGATCTACCAGATTAAACTTCGTTTTTGCTTGCTATCAGTTTCTGGTAGTTGGTCGATTGGGGGCTGGGGCTTGCGCTTTCATGTTGCCAGCAATTCTTTTTTCATGTTCTAAGAGTTCGATTCAGACTATCCGTCCTGAATTGCCTGTAGGGGCGGTAGATACAACTCCTGTGATTGAAAGTCCCGTCGGATGGAGGAAAAGCGATTTGCCAGGGAATAGGAAGATTTATGGACTCGAACTATATCTATTAAACCGAAATGACGATAATTCTTTTAAGGCTGCCTGTTTAGCTATTGATCCCCTGAGAGTTTCATTTAACCCGGTATTGGTTACGAGAAATAAGACTTTGGCAGAAATCTATAAAGAGCAGTCTGGCAAAATTGCAGCAATAAATGGTGGATATTTTGGTAGTAATGTTTCTTATAGCCTTGTTAAGAGCGGTGGCAGATTAATGTCTGATAATATCCGAAGTCTTAATAGGGTAGTAAACGGAATTAGCGATACGTATTATCCGACACGCGGGGCTTTTGGTATTTCAAGTTCTGGTGTTCCGGAAATCAAGTGGGTTTATACGCTTGATGACGGTAGGTTGTTTGCTTATCCCCATCCGTCTTTAAATACCCCTGCTGGTGGCGTCCGGACTAAGCCCGGTGTTTTGTATCCTGCTAATGGTGTGTCCTGGGATGTTCTGAACGCGATTGGTGGTTCTCCTGTTTTAGTTTACGATGGGCAGGTGCGGATTACGGCCGATGAGGAATTGATAAACATAGATAATGATTCACGACGTGCAAGATCGGCTATTGGTTATACCGCGGACGGTAAGGTTTTATTGGTGGCGGTACAGGGCGATGACGTGACAGGAAATACCGGCGTTGACTTGCAAGGATTGGCGGAGCTTATGTTGTCATTGCGTTGTAAGGCGGCTTTAAATCTTGATGGAGGAGGCTCTACCAGCATGGTGGTCGGAGAAGAAGAGGTGATCTCGCCGTCCGGAAATTCAGCAAGAGGAATAATGTCTGCAATAATTTTAAAAAAGTAATAGGCCTATGAATAGAATCTTACATTTTTCTTGTTTGTTGTTTTTGCTGGCAGCGCTTCCGCGCGGTGTGGTTGCCCAGTTAAGTACAGAATTACTCATCGTAGGAGGGGGCGCTAGTGGTTCAACTGCCGCTATACAGGCTTCCCGTATGGGTGTTACAACGGTTTTACTTGAAGAAGGGCCATGGCTCGGTGGTATGCTGACCTCCGCCGGCGTTTCTGCAATTGATGGGAATCATCGTCTTCCTTCTGGATTATGGGCGGAGTTTCGTCAAAAGCTATATAATCATTATGGTGGGCCATCGGCCGTAGAAACAGGTTGGGTTAGTAATACGTTGTTCGAGCCTTCTTATGGAGATAAGGTTTTTAAAGATCTCGTTAGGCACGCTGGCGCGGAGGTTTGGTATCATACTAAGTTCCTGTCAGCAGTCAGGAACGGGAAATCTTGGTTGGTACGGGTTCGTAAAAAGAATAAAGTTATGAGTATCAGAGCCAAACTGATTATTGATGCTACAGAGCTAGGCGACGTAATGAGTTCGTTAAATATTCCCTATCGCCTGGGTATGGATAGCCGCAAGGATACCGGCGAAGAATTTGCTCCACCGCAGGCGAATGATATTATTCAGGATATGACTTATGTGGCTGTTCTGAAAGATTTCGGGCCTAAGGCTGATAAGACGATTGCTAAGCCTAAGGGTTATAATCCTGAGCTGTTTCGTGGATCCTGTGATGTTGCGGATCCCTCGTCAGTTGCAGTGACTTCGAAAATGGATTGTCAGGCCATGTTGAACTACGGAAAGCTTCCCAATGGAAAGTATATGATCAACTGGCCAAAATGTGGAAATGATATCTACCTGAACATCGTTGAATTAACAGAAGCTGATCGTAAAAAGGAGCTCGACAAAGCAAAGGAACATACCTTGTCGTTCGTGTATTATTTGCAGACTGTACTAGGGTTCAAAAATCTAGGCCTTGCTGACGATGAATTTCCAACGAGAGACCACTTGCCAATGTTGCCTTATCATCGTGAGTCGCGTCGTCTTAAAGGTAAAGTTACACTGACGTTGAATGAGGTTCGTGATCCCTATAACAGTTCGATGGCTTTATATAGATCGGGAATAGCGGTGGGTGATTATCCGATAGATCATCATCATTTGAAGAATCCGGAAGCTCCGGAGATCGAATTTGTGAAAATTAAGGTGCCTTCCTATAATGTTCCTTTAGGTGCGCTTGTTTCAGAAAATCAGGACGGAATTATCATTGCAGAGAAAAGTATAAGCGTTACAAATATCGTTGCGGGTGCCACTCGATTGCAGCCGGTAGTACTGGGAGTGGGCCAGGCCGCAGGAGCTTTAGCAGCGGTATGTTTGAAAAATAATACCTCCCCAGCTGAAGTTAATATTCGTGAAGTTCAGCAAAGCTTATTGGATTCTAAAGTTTACCTGATGCCTTTTCTCGATGTGACCTCGGAGAGTGCTGATTTTCAGTCGATTCAGCGGGTAGGATGCACCGGGATTATGAAGGGATACGGAATTGCATATAAGTGGGCGAATCAAACCTGGTTCTATCCGGAGCTTCCCGTTAGTCAGTTTGATTTGCTTGCCGGCTTGCGAGGCTACTATCCGCTGCCGGAAGATGTGACTGGCGATGGCTCATTGGTTACGCTGGATTTTTTGATTAAGGTTCTTAATGTCATAAAGCCTGAGATTAAGGCGGTAAATGTTCAACAGCTGGTGGCGGGCAGAAAGCTTAGTGCTGTTTCGGCTGAAGGCGAGGTGCTTGATCGTGCTACGATCGCTGTAGTAATTGATAAGTTGCTACAGCCCTTCAATCATGATATTGATTTCTCTGGAGCGCTACGTAATGAACTTAAATCTGTAAACCAATAACTATAAATACTGACTATGCAAAAATTAACTCACTGGAAGATAGTGACGAGCCTTGTTTTGCTGTTGCTATCTGCATTGTGCCTGCCTGAGTATGTTCAGGCTCAGACCAAAACCTTGCGAGGGCTAGTTAAAGATGAGTCAGGGGAGGCGCTAATGGGAGTTTCTGTAAAGATTAAGGGGACGGGCAAGGGTGTTGTCACGTCTTCCTCAGGAACCTTTACCATTGCCGTTGGCCCTAACGATCGTGTTCTCGTATTTTCTTTCATCGGATTTCAAAATCAGGAGCTACTTGTTCCTGCTGGTTCGCAGGTGCTCAATGTGACTCTTAAAATGTCATCTACAACACTTCAGGAAGCGGTGGTAGATATCGGATATGGTACGGTTCGTAAGACGGACCTCACTGGTTCGGTGGGTACCGTTTCTGTAGAGGATCTGGTAAAGGCTCCTGTAAAGTCTTTCGATGAGGCTCTGGCGGGCCGAGTGGCCGGAGTGCAGGTAAATTCTTCAGAAGGCCAGCCGGGGTCAGATATTAATATCGTGATTCGCGGAAGCAATTCGATTACAGGTAATAATTCGCCACTCTTTGTTATTGATGGATTTCCGATGGAGAATGCTAAGGATATGGTGGTGAATCCGATCAATACAATAGATCCCAATGATATAGAGTCGATAGATGTATTGAAAGATGCCTCAGCTACGGCGATTTTTGGCGCGCGAGGTGCTAATGGGGTTATTATTGTTACCACGAAGCGAGGAAAAATGGGACGTCCTATAATAACATATAATGGATATTATGGGCAGCAGGAGAACAAGAACCGGATGGATGTATTAAATCCATATGAATTTGTGAAGCTTCAGAATGAAATTGATCCGGTGCGTACCCAAAGCTTTTATTTTCTGAATGGTCAGTTGAATCTGGATTCCTATAAAAATGTTTCCGGCATCAACTGGGAGGATCAGGTATCCAGGAAGGCTCCCATGCAAAGTCACTACGTTTCCCTTAGCGGGGGCAGCAACCAAACCCGCTATAGTGCCTCGATGTCGTATCTGGGTCAGGACGGTATAATTCTGAACTCAGGATTTAATAGGGTGCAAGGACGTTTTAGTCTTGATCAAACAGTATCAGATAAGTTAAAAGTCGGTTTGAATGCCACTTTTTCAAATACTAAAATGTTTGGAGCACCAACATCCTCCTCAAATTATAGCAATACCATTAACCTATTATATGCGGTATGGGCTTACAGGCCTGTGGAGGTGTCGGGAGATGAGGATCTTTTAAATGAGGGTGCAGATAATGAAGCTCCGGATTATCGCTATAATCCCCTGCTAACTACCCGGGAAGAGCTACGTGAGACTTTTAGCAATAGTGTGTTGGCTAATGGTTTTGCAGAGTACGCATTTACTAAAGATCTGAAGCTTCGGGTTGCCGGTAGTTATACGAAAGGATTAAGACGTTATGATGTCTTTAATGGTCCCTTATCAAGATCTGCGGTGACAGGAAGTTACGGTGTTGCCGGAGGGAAATATTATTATGAATCATCGAACTGGATGAATACAAATACATTGACATATGATAAAAAGATAAGTCGTAAGCATAGCTTAAATGTTGTGGCGGGTATGACGGTAGAGTCGGGGTTGAGTGAAAACTTTTCAGGTTATGCGACGCTGCTTCCTAATGAGGTGCTCGGTCTGAATGGGCTGGACGAAGGAACGCCATATGCTATAGGAGCATCTAGTACTAAGTGGCGGATGATGTCTTTTCTGGGGCGCGCGAACTATACGTTTAATTCCAGATATCTCTTTACCGCCAGTTTAAGAGCTGACGGTTCTACTAGATTTCAGGATGGAAACGTGTGGGGGTATTTCCCTTCGGCAGCCTTTGCATGGAGACTTTCATCTGAGAAATTTATGAAGAAGCTTTCTTTTATTTCAAATGCTAAGGTGAGAACCTCCTGGGGGGCGACAGGCAATAACGGTGTAGGTAACTTTGCCTCATACGCGGGTTTGAATATATCCACCACGTCGGGGTATATGTTCGGGAATACTTACAATGCGGGTACGTACCTCAGTAGTCTTGGAAACAGGAATTTAAAATGGGAACCCACTTATGCAACGGACCTGGGGATAGATCTTGGTTTTTTAAAGGATCGGATCAGCTTTACGTTTGATGTTTATCGTAAGAATACAGACGATTTACTGCTGAACGCAGATTTGCCTCCATCAGCAGGTTATGCTGCCGCAACAAAGAATATTGGAAAAGTTAGAAATGAAGGACTTGAGTTTCAACTTTCCGTGGTTCCATTTGATAAGAAATTCCGTTGGTCAGCAGACTTTAATATTTCTTTTAATCGTAATAAAGTACTGTCGCTCGCCGAGAACCAGCGATACATGCTGACCTCTCAATACTGGGGAGACGACTGGATTAATATCTTTCCATATATAGCCCGTATTAACCAGCCTATAGCCATGTTTTATGGACATGTTTATGATGGCGTTTATGGATATGGTGATTTTGATCAGGTGGGAAGTAATTATGTCCTTAAGGCAAATGTTACAGCAAATGGAGAATCGAGATCGACAATTTTGCCTGGCGACTCTAAGTATAAAGATCTTAACGGGGATTTGTTGATTACAGAAGCTGATAAAGTAGTAATTGGCAATCCGAATCCAAAACATATAGGAGGTTTCAATAATAACTTCAGTTATAAGGGTTTTGACCTTAGTGTGTTCTTTCAGTGGTCATACGGTAATGATATTCTGAATGCGAACCGTATCATGCTCGAGTCCGGGAATCTGTATAATACTAATCAGTTTGCCGCTTACGCCAATCGCTGGTCACCGGAGAATCAGGATTCTGATATTCCTGCTGCCAAGGGCTCTACTCTTAAAACTTACTCGTCAAGGTTTATTGAAGACGGATCATTTCTTAGGCTGAAAACAGTTTCTTTGGGATATAACCTTCCCAGTGCAACTATTAAAAGCATTAAGATGAGTGCCCTGCGGGTGTACGTTACGGCTCAGAACTTATACACCTGGACCAGTTACTCCGGATACGATCCCGAAGTGTCGGTGCGTAACTCAGCGCTTACGCCAGGATTTGACTATTCAGCCTATCCGCGTGCGAGAACAATTGTTTTTGGACTGAAAGCTACCCTCTAATCAGATTGTTATGAGAAAGATATTTTGTGCTCTGTTAATGACTCTAATTTTTAGTTCGTGTAAAGATTTCTTGCAGCTTGTGCCCACGGACTCTCTCGCTCCTGAAAATTATTACAAAACCGAAGCTCAGTTAAATAATGCGCTTACTGGGGTTTATGATATCCTTGGAAAGTCTGGTACCTATGGCAGGTACCTCTATTTTGAGATGGATGTCGCTGACGACAGTTTTGTTGCCCTGTCTTCATGGACAGCAGATGTCAGTCTTTATAATTATAGTCCAGGCGACGTGAAGTTAAACACCACGTGGACCTTGCTATATGAAGGTATAAACCGCGCTAATAGTTTGCTTGATAACATGGGAAATGCTGTTTCTGTCGCCGATGCGGTGAAAAATCAAGTTAGAGGTGAAGCATTGTTTCTTAGGGCTTATTACTATTTTATTCTGGTAAGTAATTGGGGCGATGTTCCGTTGAAGCTCGAAGCTACAGCCTCTGCTAATATGGTAAACATCAGCCGCACCCCCTATAAGGATGTTTACGCCCGTATTGTTGCTGATATGGAGGAAGCGGCAACTTTGGTAAAGCCTATTTCTGCCTATAATCATAGCGGGCGCGTTAGTCAGTCTGCAATTTGGGGAATATTGGCACGTGTGAATCTAAAAATGGCAGGAGCTCCATTAAGGGATGCTAGTCGGTTTGCAGAGGCGCGTAAATGGGCCGAAATGGTTATTAATAATTCACTTCACGTATTAAATCCAGACTATACGCAGGTCTTTAAGAATATGTGCGCAGAGCGGTATGATAATAAGGAGTCAATATGGGAGGTTGAGTTTAGTCGTTACAATGCTTCTCAAGGGGAAGACGGGTCGCTTGGTAGTATCAACGGGATTGGTACCTCTAACACTGCCATAGGTTATAGTTATGGGGCAAAGCATACCACCCGCTCATATTACAATTCGTTTGGTGTTGGAGACTTGCGGCGTGACTGGAATATTAATGATTATTATTATACCAGTGCAACTGATGCCACGAAAGTTTATTATGCGTCTACGGCTATCTATAATCGGTGTGATGCGAAATGGCGTCGTGAATATGAGATTGCTACACCGAAGTTCAATGGAACAACGGTTATTAATTTTCCTTTACTCCGTTATTCTGATGTGTTGCTCATGTTTGCTGAAGCAGATAATGAGGTTCAAAAAGGACCTTCGGCCGCTTCATATAGTGCTGTCAATCAGGTTCGCGAACGCGCTTATGGGGTTACCCAGGGCAAAGCCACGGCAGCCCAGGCAGACTTACCCACGGGATTGGATTATGAATCCTTTAAAGATGCCGTTCGCAAGGAACGATCCTGGGAGCTAGGATATGAGGGATTGCGGCGCTTTGATCTGATTCGTTGGGGGGGCTTTTTAACCGCCATGAAGAATGTTGCTAATGAGATTGCAACGTCAAATACAACTTATACTTATGGGGCTCGTTCAGGACAGAATGTATCTGCCCGGGATACCTTATTTGCTATTCCGTCAAATGAGATTTCACTCAATAATCAGGCTGTTCAGAATCCCGGATGGTAACTTAAATGTATTTAACGATGAAAAATCTAAAGTTTATTATTATTGGAATTGCAGGCCTGATTTTTTCGGCCTGTACAAAAGATGATGTTGTCACTCCGGAGTTCGATGTCTCTATAGAGAAGGAAACGTATGGTGTTGGCGATACGGTCTCTTTTAAGATACGTGGTGACGCAGATCTGCTTACGTTCTATTCCGGAGAAGAAGGGCGTGAGTATCAGTATAAAGACAGGACTGAGTATTCCGGAGGTAAGCTCACTTTGAGCATGAATACTCAGGTGCTGTACGGATCGCAGCAAGGCAATCTTAAGCTTTTATGTTCTACGGATTTTAATGGCATCTATGATGCAGAGAACCTTAAAGCTGCTTCATGGACTGATATTAGCAGTCGTTTTACCTGGGCCAATGCTGCGGCAGGAGCTGTAGGTGTAAGAACAGAAAGTGGACTTGTCGATATTTCCGATATCATCGAGGAAGGTAAACCCCTGTATTTTGCGTTTAAGTATGTTGGGGACGCAAATACTGATAAGTCAATGCGTACATGGCGTATTTATAATTTCGATTTGACAAATCAGGTTTCCGCGACCAGTAATCTTTCTATTGCTACTCGCGCCAATGCGGGGTGGATCGCTGTTGACTTTGCGAATCCTGCCAATGTCTGGACGCTAAACAACACTACGATGATTTATTTTACTCCTGCCAGTAGTTTGATATATACCGAGGACTGGGCCGTTTCCGGTGCTTTGTTTCCTAATAAGGTTGCGCCGGATATCGGGTTGCCTGTTAAGTCTATCCTTGATGAGATGAAAGATTATCAATATACCTTTACGAAGGCCGGAGAGTATAAAGTAACATTTGTTGCCGCGAATGCTAACCAGCTGACGATGGCTTCAAAGATTAAAGAACTCAATATAATTGTTAAATAATATGCCGGTAAGTTTTATCGACGCAGGGATTATACTGGCCTATATTGTGGGTATATTATTCCTTGGCTTTTACATTGCTCGTAAAGCGTCTAAAGACCTCCAGTCTTATTTCCTTGGAGGGAATACAATGAAATGGTATTACCTCGGACTGAGTAATGCTTCGGGTATGTTCGATACATCCGGCACTATGTGGACGGTCAGTATCCTTTTTATCTATGGATTAAAGAGTGCATGGATTCCCTGGTTATGGCCGGTATGGAATCAGGTATTTGTCTTTGTTTATTTAGCTATATGGATGCGCCGTTCGGGAGTCATGACAGGAGCGCAATGGATTACTTTTCGTTTCGGAGAGGGAAGAGGAGCCCGGCTTTCACATATTATAGTGGTAATATTTGCTGTTATTAGTGTGATCGGCTTTATCGCATATTTCTTTGAAGGTATCGGGAAATACTGCACCTCAATACTCCCCTGGGATCTTGGCTTTACTGTTGCTGGATATTATGTTTCATCAGAGCGGGCCTATGCTTTGCTGATTTGTGGCTTGACCACTGTTTATACCGTTAAGGGAGGGATGTATAGCGTTGTGGCAACGGAGATTCTTCAGTTTGTTATTATGACATTGTCCTGCTTTGCTATTGGTATCATTGCTTATAATTCGGTTGATGCGCAGCAGATAAGAAGTATGGTGCCTCCTGGTTGGTTTGATTTAAGTTTCAGCTGGTCGCTTGATCTTGACTGGAGTAAAACGCCCATTCCGAATGTTAACGATAAAATAGCTGCAGATGGCTTTGTTGGGTTTGGTAGCTTGTTTATGATGATGTTGCTCAAGGGAATTTTTGCTTCGATTGCGGGGCCTGTGCCGAGCTATGATATGCAGCGTATTCTCGCGTCCAGAACACCTTCGGAAGCCGCAAAAATGAGCTGGAGTACCATCATCGTTATGTATCTCCCACGCTATTTTATGGTTGCCGGATTCGCAGTGCTTGCCTTGGTATATCTTGGTCCTGAGATGGGTAAGATGGGTTCTGCGATTGATTTTGAACAAGTGCTTCCTATGGCAATAAATCGATTTGTGCCAGTAGGGTTGAAAGGGTTGCTCTTAGCCGGATTTCTTGCCGCATTTATGGGTACTTTTTCAGCTTTTGTGAATTCTGCTCCCGCTTATATTGTTAATGATATTTATAAGAAATATATAGATCCAAATGCATCAGAAAAGAAGTATATCCGTTTAAGTATTTTATCCAGTGTTATTCTTGTTGTTGTGGGTATCATCTTCGGATTTAACGCTTCTTCGTTAACTAAACTTACATTATGGTTAACCTCAGCGCTGTATGGAGGGTATGTGGCAGCCAATGTGTTGAAATGGATATGGTGGCGATTTACAGGTGAGGGTTATTTTTGGGGCATGTTATTTGGACTCATTGCCTCTACTGCAAAACTCGTATTTTATCCTGAGATAGTTGATATCTACGTCTTTCCTGTAATCCTTTTAATTTCATTGGCCGGGTGTATAATCGGTACTTTCATCGGACAGAAGCCGGATATGTCAGAGGTGTTAAAGTTCTATAAGAAAACGCGCCCCTGGGGATTCTGGCGACCAGTGATAGAGCAAGTTCGCAAAGAGGATCCTGAATTTTCTGCCAACAAAAGTTTTTCAGGCGATATGCTAAATGTTTTTGCCGGAATTGTTTGGCAGATGGCACAGGTAGTAATTCCGATTTATTTCATGATCCGCGAGAACACACAGCTCGTTATCTGGAGTGGTGTCTTTATTCTGAGTTCTTTGTGGTTAAAGAAATTTTGGTGGGACAGGTTGAAAGAAGCCGATGTCTGAGCTGTTTCTGCTATCAGCCTAAGTGCTCAGGAGCACCTAGGCGGGTAGAAGAAAGCGATTTCTGACTAATAGGCAGGCTCCGATTACCCCTGCCTTTTCCTTAAGATCGGAAATTCTTAGATCGGTGTCGTTATTAACCAGACTAAGGGAATATTTATTAATAGCACTTTTTATAGGCAAACGGACGTACTCTCCTGTATATGCGAGACTTCCACCTAGAATTACTAATTCTGGATTGAAAATGTTGATAAGTAGCGCAATGCCTCGGCCAAGTTTATCTCCAATTTCGGCTATAAGTTCTATTGCCAGCGTGTCGTCATTGTTTGCGGCATCAATAATGGATGTGAGGCTTATTTCTTCCATATTTTGCATCTGGGATGTTAATAAACTTGATGACCCCTGTATAATTCGTTCTTTGAAAATTCTCGTTAGTGCCCAGCCGGAGGCTTCGGTCTCGAGACATCCTTTTTTTCCGCAATGACAGATGATCTCGTTATTGAAAATTGGAATATGGCCGAACTCGCCTGCGAAACCTGATTTTCCGTAATATAACTGGCTGTTAATCATTACCCCCATGCCGATTCCGTAATCAAGATTAAGGAAAAGGACATTTTTTTCATTGTTCACCGTGCCTGATGAAAACTCTCCGAAAGCCATGGCTCTTGAATCGTTTTCTAGAAATACCTTTATGCCGATACGCGATTCAATGATCTTGCTTAAAGGCTCTTCGTTGAAATGAAAAAAGCTATAGCTGTATCCCGTGGCATAATTGATTCTCCCTGAGAGATTGATGCCTATCCCGAGGATTTTATCTTTGGAAATATTGACCTTTTTTATAAAGTCCTTTATAAGATTGCATAGCTCGTCAAGTGATTCCTGGTCATTACGCAACTCATAGGGCTGGTGCTCCGCAAAATGAACAAGTTCTTTCTGCAGGTTAGTAAGGCCTATGTTAACGTGATCCTTTTGGACATCGGCTCCAAGAAAGAAGCCTGATTCTGGTTGCAGTCCGTAAATGTTAGGCTTACGTCCGCCGGTAGATTCTACTTTACCGAAGTCCTTGAGTATTCCGTCGGCGATTAAGTCATTTACCAGATTCGCCACTTTAGGCGCGCTGAGATTAAGCTCTTTACATAATTCAGCAACGGTAGCATTTCCGTTTTGTGCGAGGTAGGAAATTACAGTCTTCTTAAGGTTTATATTTTTGTATATAACCCCAGTTCCATACTCCGCATTCAATTCTTCAAAAAAGGTCTTTTTCATCGTTAAATTCACCAAAGCTAAGGTAATTTCTCAAAGTAAATAGAATTCAAACTTTAATTAATAAAATAATTATATTAAATTTTAATACTTTATAAAATAATTTTATAAATTAGCTCTTATTGAAATTAAATTTAATATTAGACATGGGCTCGTATTTAGGAGACAAGTTCAATGCCATTGTAAGGCTCTTCTTATTTGTAACGGTAGTTCTCACATTGAGTTCATCAAACTTATTGTTTGGGCAGGGGATTGATTCCTCATATAGTAATGCTCATTATCAGCAGCGGTTGGACTTCTTCAATAGACCGGGGGTTGCCAAAAGAGCTGTTGTGTTTTTAGGGAATAGCATAACGGAAGGGGGGGAGTGGCAGGAGCTTTTTCCGGAGGCGAAGGTGTTGAATTGTGGAGTTAGCGGTGACGTGACCTATGGAGTTTATGCCCGTTTGTCAAAACTATTGGAATCGAAGCCTTCAAAGATATTCCTGATGATAGGTATTAATGACCTAAAAAGAGGCATCTCCTTGGAATTAACGAAACTGAGTTACCTGCGAATTGTTAAATATATCAGAGAGGCATCTCCAGAGACGAAGCTTTATCTACAAAGCTTACTTCCTGTTAACGATAAAATGTTCCATGCTTCGTATAAAAACCTTAGCCCCCAATTAGTGGATCGCTTTAATGAAATTATCAAAGAGATTGCACAGGAGCAAGGTCTCAACTATTTAGATGTTCAATCGGTATTCCGGGACAGTCATGGGCGAATGAAAAAAGAGCTTAGCCTTGATGGAATTCACCTTCGCTCTGCATCTTATATTTTGTGGGCCAAATACTTAAAAGATGTTCACGTAATTTAAAGCAATGAAACTTAGATTTCTATATTTTCTTTTGAGCCCTTTATCGCTGATGGCTCAAAACGTTAAGGTTGACAGTAATTATGCTAATTCCCATTATCTGCAGCGGATGGAGTTTTTTAGTAAAATGCCGCACCATAAGCACGAGATTGTTTTTCTAGGTAATAGTATTACAGAACATGGCGAGTGGCAGGAACTTATTCCCGATAAGCCAGTGCTGAACCGCGGAATTGGTGGCGATAATACCTTCGGTGTATTGGCTCGTCTGGAGGATATTGTTCGCGCTAAGCCAAAGACTATTTTTTTACTTATTGGCATTAACGACCTCGCCCGCAAATTGCCCTATGGCGTAATTATTAACAACTATAAGCGTATCATACAAAAGATCAGAACAGGTAGTCCAAAGACAAGATTATTGATTCAGAGTGTCCTTCCTTTAAATCCGGAGATGACTAAAGCCCCATATTTGCAAGGACGTAATCCGATGCAACAAGAACTTAACCGCCAGATCAGGGTTTTGGCCGATTCAGCAAAGATTGAATACATAGATCTACACCCACTTTTTGCCAACGAAAATGGCGAGCTAAAAAAGGAACTTAGTATCGATGGTATCCATCTTAAGGCGAGTGCTTATGTGCAATGGGTTAATTTTCTGAAGGAAAAAAAATACTTATAAAAGAGATATGCGAATTACTGGAACTTTTATAGACGAGATATCGCACGACATTCCCCATCAGAACTGGGGTTGGAAGGAGTGGGAACAGGATTTTCTACATATGAAATCTGTTGGCATAGATACTGTAATACTTATCCGTTCGGGCTACCGCACCTTTCTAAGTTATCCCTCTGCATATCTGTGTAACAACCATCGCTGTTACGTTCCTTCTGTCGATCTGGTAGAAATGTTTCTCGAACTATCTCTTCGGTTTGACATGAAGTTCTATTTCGGGTTATATGATAGCGGCCGATACTGGGATACCGGAGATCTTAGTCATGAAATAGAAGTAAACAGGTATGTTATTGACGAAGTATGGAGCAAGTACGGGCATTATAAAAGCTTTGCAGGCTGGTATTTAAGCCTTGAAATAAGCCGGCGCACTATTGGCGCTATTGAGGCTTTTCGCTCGCTTGGATTGCAGTGTAAATCAGTCAGCAATGGTTTGCCTACTTTTATTTCTCCCTGGATCGATGGTAAGAAAGCCGTTTTAGCATCGTCTTCTAACTTGTCCAAGACAGAAGCTGTGTCACTGGCATCACATGAACAGGAGTGGAATGAAATATTTGATGGCATTAAAGGGGCGGTGGATGCCGTGGCATTCCAGGATGGACATATTGACTATCATGAGTTGGATGCGTTCTTTGATGTAAATAAAACACTGGCTGATAAGCATGGTCTTTCCTGTTGGACAAATGCGGAGACCTTTGACCGAGATATGCCTATAAAGTTTCTGCCAATAAAATTCGAAAAGCTCAGGCTCAAGCTGGAAGCTGCAAGACGGGCAGGATATGATAAGGCCATTACCTTTGAGTTTTCGCACTTTATGAGCCCCCAATCGGCATACCTTCAAGCCGGTCATTTGTTTAACCGATATCAAGAGTACCTGAATACATTTACTACATGACAGAGTATATAAATATTTATAAAGAAGAGTTATTAACCAATGTTCTTCCCTTCTGGATTAAGAATTCCAAAGATGAAGTTAATGGAGGATATTTTACCTGTCTTGACAGAGAAGGTAAGGTGTTTGATACTGACAAATTTATTTGGTTGCAAAACCGGCAGGTGTGGACGTTTGCTAACTTCTATTCCAAAATAGAGCGAAACCATGATTGGCTGGAGATGGCGGTGCACGGCGCCGATTTTCTTGAGAAATATGGACGTGCCCCAGATGGTAACTGGTACTTTGCGCTCAGCAAAGAGGGTAAGCCGCTTGTTAAGCCATACAACATATTCTCCGACTGTTTCGCGGCGATGGCTTTTGCGGCGCTTTATAGAGCAACCGACGAAAAGAAATATGCTGGTATCTCAAAAACTACGTTTTTTAATATTTTGGATCGTCAGCATAACCCTAAAGGAGAGTATTCAAAGCTGATAGCGGAAAATCGTCAGCTTAAGAACTTTGCACTACCTATGATCCTCAGTAATTTATCGCTGGAGCTTGAGAATATTCTTGATCCTTCGCTCGTTAATGAGCTTACGAAAGGAATTGTGGAAGATATTCTTGGAGGATTTTATAGCACCGAGTTTGGCGTTATCCTTGAGAATGTAAATTCAGACGGATCGTTTAGTGATACTTTTGATGGCCGTCTTTTCAATCCCGGGCATAACCTCGAAGCAATTTGGTTTATGCTTGATATTGCCGAACGCAACGATGATCAGGTGTTAATTCAGAACCTTGTGTCTATTGCACTTTCGGTAATAAAAAAAGGATGGGACGAACAGTATCAGGGAATATATTACTTTCTCGATTTAAAAGGTGCTCCGCCCCAACAGTTAGAATGGGATCAGAAACTTTGGTGGGTACACTTGGAAGCCATGGTTTGTATGATTAAGGCATATCGCTTGACGGGAAATGCCGCATGTAAGGAATGGTTCCTTCGCTTACATCAATATAGCTGGCAGCACTTTCGGGATCCTGAATTTGGCGAGTGGTTTGGTTATCTCAACCGTAGAGGTGAGGTCTTGTTGAACTTAAAAGGCGGAAAATGGAAGGGATGTTTTCATGTTCCGCGTGCGCTATATCAAATATATAACACGCTTGAGTCTATTCGTAGAGAAGAGTCGCTAACTTTATAAGGACTGCTCCCCGTCATTGCATATATTGCTGAAAACCTATTGGAATGCTAGACGTTATATCTTAATAGATACCTCATGAATGAATAGAATTTCAGCTTGTGTCGTTTTTGTAATATATGCTCTGTTTTCTTTATTGTCCTGTGCCGAATCATCCAGAAATTCAAGCAGGTCTGCCGCAGACTCCTTGGGTACCTCCAATTGGTTGATCATTCCCGGAAAGGCTATCGGACACATACGTGTTAATACAGATGCTGATAGTCTGCGACGCGTGTTAGGTAGTCCGGTATCCAGTGATGCCGGTATGGGGAGCGCGGTGTTGCGTTGGACGGGTAAGGATGAACAGGATAAGTGGATTCTGAGTGTATTCGTTCAGCATAACATGGGAATGGCAGATGAACATGTTGCTAGAATAAAGAAGGCCATGGTCACATCTCCGAAATTTGCTACGATAGAAGGGATATCTGTAGGTCAGTCGTTGAAAGCAATTGGCCGAAGCTTCTCATTACGGCAGACTGGAAGCTATAAGCAGTTTCTGATTTACTCGGACATCTCCCGCGGAATCAGTTTTGATATTGATAGCCTGAGTGATAAGTGTCTTGCCATCACTGTTTTTAAGCCTGGCGACTCGCTGATGTCGACCATCAATATGCGGGAATAAACGCAATTAGACTCGCGATTCGGTAATGAAAAAATTACCAAATTCATTTGTAAATTACTCGCTAAACCCTATACTTTGTAGTATCAAGACCATCTACCGCTAATCTCATCATTAAATGCGAAATTATACACTTGTCTGTATAACAGCACAAGAGGTGTCATTGTTGAGTGATCGTTACGTTCTTGATCTCAAACAAAAAAGAAATTATGAAAACTATCAAACGTTTACTGCTTTCAGCAGTATTGACATTTGCCTGCGCGCAAATGGCGAACGCGCATGCGCTATGGTTCGAAGCAAACACCCTGGGGGTAAAAGGCGCTGATCATGTCGTGAAGATCTATTATGGCGAATACGCTACTAAGGAAATCGAGAAAACTGACGCCTGGTATTCTGACCTGAAAAGCATCAGTGTCTTCGTTATCCATCCTGATGGAAATAAAACAAAGCTTGAGCTTCAAGATAAAGGTACCTTCATGGAAGCCCACTTTCTTCCCAAAAGTGATGGGCTTTATATTATAGAGGGCATCCATCCCTCCAAGGATCTTGGAGGAACCACTTTGTATGAATTCGGCTCTCAGCTGGCGATACAAGTAGGGAAGTCTGCTGCGGCCACACAAGGTGGTTCGCAATATACTTTACGTGCTGTGCCGGGAACATTCAAGAAATCGGCAAAGGTTCAGTTGCAGTTATTGGAAAAGGGGCAACCTATTGCCGGACAAGATATTACGATAATGACTCCCGCGGGATGGTCTAAAACATACAAGACTGATGCCTCGGGTAAGGTATTTGCCGAGGCATTATGGGCTGGAACGTACGTAGCCGAATGGGGCCACAGCGCTACAAAAACGGGTGTTTGGAATGGCAAAGATTACACAGCCACCTGGCTTGGTCTTACCACAAGCTTTTTAGTTAAGTAGAGGCTGTAGTTACAATGCGTGGAGCAAGCTAGCATTTTGGCGACCTTGTTTTGCTTTCTTGTACCGGATATAGCCGCCATTGTAAAATAGGCGATGGTTTCGCCCATACTATCTGGCAACTTTTTATATTTGATCAGTGTATAACGATACACCTGACCACGCAATCCTACCAACCACATCTATTGGGGACTTTGGCGGAGCATTTTCAAGGTTTGTCTGCGATAAATCGGAATGTTCCGCCTCTTTTATTTGGATGTTATTTTAAGAAATAGCTCTTCTTTTCGAAAGCCTCTACCATTTCCTTGATACTTTTACTGGCAAATTCGCTATGGAGCTGTTGTCGTACTGGTTTAATGCGGTCATGTAAAGGGCATGGACGCGTGTCGGAGCATGATTTAAGTCCCATAATGCAGGAGGTAAAGATGTCGTTTCCGTCTATTGCCGAGACGATATCAACTAAAAAAGTAGCATCTAGTTTCTCTAAATAAAAGCCTCCGTTAGGTCCTTTGAATGAGGATATCACTCCTTTTTTTGCCAGCGTTTGCAGAATCTTTCCCGTAAAATGGAGCGGAGATCCGATAGCATCAGCGACTTCCGGAATGCCCGTTTTATTTCCAGCCTTACTGCGATAACCCAGATAAACCACGGCTCTTATGGCATATTCACATGACTTTGAAAGTATCATTGTTACAATAATAAAAAATTTATGTTTATCAGCCTGTACGCTTAGTGTTAATCAATGCCCCATGGCAACTAGGAATCGGTTTTTTAATAAGCAACAGGCGAAGTAACCCAGTCCTACTGCCGCCAGTAAAACAGAAATTACAAGCAGCAACTCTTTGAAGAACGGTATGGAGAAGGTCCAGCGTGCTAATAGGCTTTGAACGAATAAAAGACCTACATAAAGACCTGAAAGTAGCGCAAATGCGAGGTTTAAAGTGATTACTTTTCGGCTCTTTATCCATCCCCAGTAGCTCATGCTTTGAAATATTGTCGGGCTAACTACTCCAAGCATGATCATATGTATGTAGCCAATAATTATGTTCCGCGAAGCGAAGACCCAATTGCCCAGGTCCGGTATGCATATGCCCATTTGCGTTAGTATTTTAAAACTCAGTGCCAGCCAAGCCAGGTTCATAAGACTGTTTTTTGTTGAGATGTTCTTTCTGAATTGTTTTTCTATTCCAAGCCAGCCGGCAAACTGCATGATGGATGCTATAAGTGCTACAACATTTAAGATGATGCCAGGCTTGGACCATAGGCAGAAAGCTGCGAATAGCGGAATGTTACTCCATACAAAGAGCCTGACGCTGAGACGCTGATAACTTGACTGATTTTCTGGCCTTCCATACTGAATTAGAAGAATTCCGGCTGCTGCGGAAGTCATCCATCCGTTCATTTGAAAGTGCAGGTAAAAATAGATCGCGTCCATATAGATTGGCGAAGTTTTGGACATGAGAGCACCAATAGGTCCTACGGCTATTGGTCCCAGCGAGGAAAGGCAAAGAAATACTAAGGAAGCCTTAATAAGCTCAAGCGCGGAGGAATGTACATGCTTGATTTTCTTAAGAGAATGCCAGCAAATAATGGCAAATGCCCAGGTTACGATGGTGAAAAGGGTAGAAAATGTAATCGAAATGGCGTTGTATCCGCCGTAAATAAAACTGAATAACATTCCTGCTGCGGAAATCATTGTCCATATCGATATTCGCTTTAAAGTCGTCGCCTTAAGAAGACCCGGAACCGCTTTAGCAAGTAGGATAGCCAGTGAAAGGAAGCACCATGCAGCAAAGGCAAAATGTGAATGAGCATGCATAAGGAATTTATAGTTCGGCCAGGAGAACGCCAGTAGGGGCATTGATCTCAAAATCACGCCCATGACAGCCAATAGCACGAAGCTCGCGCAGGCGTAGCACGCAGCACTTTCACTCAGGTCCTTCCGTTTCATCCCTGTAGTAATCTTAATCCCTCTTCCGTAATCTTGTCATAATTCCATTCCGGTTCCCAAGTGAGTACGACCCCGATGCGATAGGCCGGAAAATCTTTCTCCAGACAATTCTTTACGGTGGCAAGTATTGCCTCGCCAACCGGACAATGTCGGGACGAGAGGGTCATCGTAACCTCAATGGTCTTTTCATTTTCTTCTATTAGGATATCGTATACCAATCCCAGGTCAATAATGCTAATGTGTAATTCCGGATCCGGTACACTACGCAGGCTTTCCATTACCTGTAATTTAAGAAAGCTGGATCGATTGGTGATGTCAAAATTATCCATGATTAATTATTTTTAGTTACTGATCGCACTGGTTGATGTTTCAGAATGATGAGTAGGTTGATCGTGTAAGAAACGGAACATATCACTAAGGATGCGCTTGCTATAAGATGTAGCGCCACAGAGTTTAGGAACGTCGCCAAAATCTCCGTTGCTACAAAAAGTACAAAAGATGCGGTTTGTAATTTGAAGAGCTTTTCGTTTACGAGATCAGCAGGAAGCGGATTTTTTCCTTTGCCCACTAGGTGTTGATATTTTTTCACCCACACGATGAAAGGGAACGTTTTAAATGCCTGCCCGAGGATCAGCGAACTGATCCATCCCATGAACACTAAGTTGCCATAGAGCATGCTGAATTTAATCGCGTCGTCATGATGATGCCGTATGAGGATAGTTACAAGTGTTAAAACGCATACAAATAACAATACTACCGACAATATCGTGTTCGCTATTGGCAGATCAATTTTTCTTTTGATTCGACTCGTATAGCAGAGATACATGTATCGGGCGTAGCTGAGCAGTCCGCCGAACATAATCGATACGATCACATAGGTTTTGGCATTTAGTCCCTGCACGTAGCCATCTACAATAAAGAAGATCAAGGCAATGTTGATCAGATAATAAGAGTATTCAAGAAGTTTAGTCTGCTGTACCCGTGATACAAGAAACATAGGAACCAACCGTGAGCTTACGCCAATGATTAACAATAAAAACCAACCCGCAATCCCCATGTGTGCATGAAGGCGTAGGAAATTAAGATGATCTTTGGGAAGGAATGCATATCTGAAATTAAAAACAAGCAATGTTCCCAGAGTTGCTGTGGCAAGTAGCCACAGACAGGAACTAATGATGTAGTCGCGTTGTATATCGTTCCGCTTGCGACTGTGGCGGGCAGTAAGTATAACGTTGATACAAAAAAGACTGATGGAACATAATAATAGCACGGCTCCCATCTGCATATACACTCCAGGCGCGAAAATCCAGAAGGAGTAACAAAGTATTAATGTCCCCGGAACGAACAAAGTGATACTCATCCAACCTAGTTTAGAGCTATAAAGTTCGCATTCAAGAACAACAGGAAGTAGCTGATAGACAGCGCCAAATATTATCAATGTACCCCAACCTAATGCCGCGAGATGGGTAAGTGCCAATATTCGGGGATTAAAATAGTGTCCGCCGAAGTCTGCGCTCACCAGCGTCATTCCGAAAGCGAGGATAACGAAGAACATCGCTGAGAATAGATAATGAGTGATTACCAATCGGTAAGTGTCGGGATTGGAATTATTTAAGCTGCTCATGATTTGTAAATAAGTAATTTGACATCATTGATGTCGGTCTCAGTGATTACGCAATCAAAACCCCTTTTATATAATTCAGGAAGAAGATGTACGGGCACTTTTTTGTGTTTTACATACAGCGCCTGATTCGCCTGCAGCATGTCTGCGGTGTTAAGGATGGTGATCATCGGCTGCGGCATCTCCATCATGCGCACATCTACGCTAAGCAGATCCTTGTCGTATGATTTAAGTATTTGTTCAAATGCTGTTGAGGTTACAAACTGATTCTTTTGATTGAAGAGGGGAGTATCCGCTGCTGAGCGCTTAAAATAGGTATGGAATATGTTGCTCTGTTTTTGTTTGCTGAAATGTGAGAAGCCTTTTTGCGCGAGAAGGGTTTTAAGGGGAAGAGGATCAAAACTATTGATTATTTCCAGTGTATCGCCAGCTGAGAGACTCCGCACCGTATTCAGTATTTTCTTTAAAGGATCTCTGCCATCTTTGATGTCTGCTCTTACATCCAATGTTATAAGCTTATTTTTATCTATTACAAAAGCTTCGGTCTCAGCCGAGTTTAATGCATTTTCTTCTGTCGTGTTAGTTTGAAATCCCAACGTGCGTACCACCTTCATAAATTCAGCCACACTGCACCCTGCAATCTTACATGCGTTTTCTATGGTGACGCGTGGCGCAAGCACTCGCCTGATAAGTGGGTTATTCAGGCGACTAAAGTTCTTGTTTAGAATAATCAACTCCGGAATCAGCTTTTCGCTACAGTTCTTTAGCAAATCACTTATTCTTGTATTCCGGTTGATTTCCGGAAGTTTTGCATTCATATTCTTAAGTTTAATTACAAGAAGTGATTGCCATCTACAAGAAGACAATCACTTTTGATATAATATTCGGAAGTACTCCTTTAATATTGAGTCTATTTGTTCGATGCTAAGCGCTGTTCTGTCGCCAATGCCTTCGGGATTATTATATTGTTTTCAATATGTACGTGTTGGTGTAAGTCATCCTCGAATTCCTCAAGCTTTTTAAACAGAATAGTATATGACGCGCAGGCTCCCTCTGGTAAGCTGTAGTTCGATGATAAATCACGGATATTACGTAGGGCATTTCCCGCTTCATCGTGATCGCCTTCAACCTTTTCAATGATCGCCTTTAAATCCAATTTTCCCGTTTCAACTTTTTCTCCTGCTTTGGCTTTTTCCGATAATCGTTTGATGTAAGGGAATAGCTCCGCTTCTTCCAGCGCGAAGTGTTTCTGCAGATCAGGAACCAACTCGCTGTATATTCGTGCAATTTCTACTAGTTCAGGATGGCCCGGGCCATGAACACGCGCAACCTTATGTGCCAGTTCGTAAATAAATTGAGTGTTTTCAGCCACATAACGATGGTGGGTATTTACCACATAGTCGCACAAGAATCCGAGATCCCAGTTACTAAAGTCGTTGTGTCTGTCTTGCGTCTGGCCTTCAACGACAGCTAATGATTGCATTAGCTCATCAAGGTCTAAGCCTTTTTGCGCGCATACTTCAGACGGTCGTTTTTTTCCTCCGCAGCAAAAGTCGATACCGAAGCTCTTGAACACCTGCGCTGTACGATAGTTCCCAGCCACTATTTCACCTATTGATTTCTCGGGTGCTTGCTCCGCCGGTTTTCCTATGCGCACTTTCCATGTTTCCGGGCCATTCTCGAGATATTGCCAGGTGAACTGTTCCGGTTTTTCGGCATTTAACTGATAATACAAAGGTTTTGGATCATGATCGTTATTAATGATGAAACTTTCTCCTCCTTGAATGTTGTCAAACAGATCGAAGATTGTCTTATGCTTAAGTCTTGGTTCTATCTGTGTTACGTCTAAAATTTGTTCTTCCATGATGTTATTATAATAAAAGACAAAGTTATCTTTTATTGTAAATCCTGTCAATGATATAAAAGACAAATTTGTCTTTTATATGTAAATACTCTTGCTATTTCCATATTGGAAGGATAGGGTGGGAGGTAATATTATACACAGGTTGATTAATAGTATAGGAGGAGTACCCTTAAGAATACAGGCAGCGTGGGAACAAAGATAGTGTAGGGGATTACTTAACGCGGAAACCGAAAGTAGTTATGCGGGTTCGCTCAATTCCAGCTTATCTACCGATTCATTGGGATTCTTAAAGCTTGCCAGCGGAAGTTGAATAAAGAAAGTACTTCCGGCACCTTCAATACTGGTGAAGCCAATCTTTCCGTGCTGATGACGAATAAAATCCCGACAAAGAAGCAAGCCCAGACCTGCGCCCCGTTCGTTAGCAGTCCCGTAAGTAGGAGTACCGGCGATAGAAAATAAGGTTTTCTGTTTCTCTGCCGAAATTCCAAGTCCTGAGTCAATCACATTTATCCGGCATTCCCCTCCATCAATTTCAGAGCTCACTCTGATAACGGAACCTGGTGTCGAGAATTTTATAGCATTCGTAATCAGGTTGCGCAACACGATTTGTAACATGTCAATATCGCCGTTTACATGATGCTGCGGATCGGTATCATTTATAACGTCGAGATCTTTTTCATTGGCGATACTTAATACCGGATAAATAGCCTCTGCGGTTGTTTTATGAATATTAAGCTGACTTATATTCACCGACACCGCTTGCATCTGTCCTTTGGTCCAGGAAAGAAGGTTGCTTAGCAGAAAAGAAGTCTCCTTAGTACGTTTTAATAATGTCTTTTCTATGGGCTCGCGCTCTTCCGCCGAAAGATCAACTTCGCATAATAACTCGAGAAAGCCCTGAACAGAGGCCAGGGGGTCACGAAGATCGTGAGCAAGAATGGACAGCAATTTGTTTTTAGTGTCATTGCTCACCTCAAGCTCCCGGTTTTTCAAGATAGAAATATTATGAATTCGTGTAAATTCCCTTACAATAAATGATGCTATTATCAGTATCATCGCCATGATCGCGACGTACGTGAAGCCCATGTCGGCAAACCTCCCTAATCTGGTATTATAGTTTAGGGAGCCGAAAGATGGATGCTGATACTCTATGAAGAGCAGTGAAAGCAGGCTCACTACATTTAAGGTAAACCAGAAGATAAACTGCCTGGGAGGAACGACGGCGATGGTCATGATAAAGAAAAGCAGGAACAGCGAGTAGGTAGGTCCAGAGATTCCACTATTGTAATAATAATTTACTACCAGAGACAGCTGACTGGTTACAAGAAACAAGCTCAACGCAAGCATAAAACGTTTAGCAACCCGCGACAAATAATAAGAAATCCCGAGAATGACTACCAACGCTGCCATTAACATCGCAAGCCCACCGGAGCCAATAATGTAATTACTGAAGACGCTACAAAAAAGCAACACGATAGATATCAAAGATATTGCGTGGAATATCCTTGCCTGCAATGAAAACTCATCCAGTTTACCGCCCAAAGTGCTCCAATATGCAGATATTCGTTTCATATCTTATTATGTGGATCGGAACAGCTGTGCTAAAGCAATCTCCTCGCACGTTAATTGGTTTCTTGAATGTAAATATAATAATATCAGTCAATTATCGATTAAAAAATGGATAAAAAAGTATTTATTTTTTTCTTTTTTTATAAATTCCGCTCATCTTAAGCTAGTTTAAGGGAATAACATCTGACAGTTTATTTTCCGATTCAAATGTATAACCTAACATCTTACATAATGTCTGCGCCAGCTGTTGCAGGTGTAGCTTTTTTCCTCCGGATATTTCACCCTTCGGCGTAAGGCCGGGAGCTATTACACCAAACCATATTTCATTGGCTCCTGACACTGAGTTGCCATGACTTGTCCAATACATTCGTTCACCTCTTCCATGATCCACCGTTACTACTAGTGCGGTCTTGTCTTTATATTGAGGATCTGTCTGTACGAATTCCCATAGTTCCGACAGGTACTTGTCGAATTGATGTGCCGAATATACGTAAGATTTGTATTTGCGCGCATGTCCCCATTCGTCTGTCTCACCATATCCTACAAACAATACTCTCGGTTTTTTAGCTTTTAGATAGGTTATAGCTTTTAGATGCGTCAGCTCATCGGTGCTTACCCCATTGCCAAAGGGTCGGGCCGAATGTTGTATGAGACTGTCTATTTTATTGCTTTGAAGCCCTTTCACGGGTGTAAAGGCCGTGCTAAGGATGATTTGCGATTTTTGTGGATTGAGGATTTTGTCAAAGGTTTCCCAGGATCCAAATGCTGCTACCCGTCCCTGTAACGCCGGTTGCTTATTTAAGAATTCGAGGAACGTTGTTTTTGGATTCTCCGGGAAACTGTTGGATCGTATTTTCCTATAAACGTATCCGTTAAATAGCTCTGCATAGCCAGGGTAAGAAAACCAATGCGGATTCTTTGTATTTACCTTGCTGCCAGATTCTCTGTTTCCGAAAAGTTGACCGGAAGTTGCCATTTCCGTCCAGATGAAGGGGAATATCTTTCTTCTGCTTTCCTGAGCAGTGCCGCCAAATGCAGTATTCAGTTCCGCCTCGGCACCTTCATTATCTTTTTTGCTGTGAGTAATGGCTTTGTCAAGACCTTTGAAAACTTCCTGCCATCGCAGTCCATCGGTAGTCACGAGTATAAGATTTTCTACGCTCGTTTGTTGTGCGAAACATGCCGCAGATAGGAAAAGGAGGATAAAAGTCGCAGGTATTTTAATGTTTTTGAATAAGAGCATACTTGAATGTGAACGTCCTCTGCTTGATTTTGTTTAGGGACATCGATGTTTTCCCTTTTGTTTTGCCGATACCTTAAGGACAAAATTAAGCGGAATATTTGTATTCAGGTCAATTAAACGTTTTTAAATAGCAGCCACGCAATGTCTGACCTATGTTATGCCAATAAGGAAAAGAATCTAATCGCAGATATCTTCCGCTAAAACAAAAATTGTCAGGCTCCTTTCCTTTGTGTCGGATAAGAAGCCTGACCGATAAAGAACAGATGCCTGTTTTTAAACGTTTCCATCTACAAGCTTTACCTCGTAGTCTGATATAGTAACAAGGCGCTGCTTGTATAAGCCGCCTATGATTTGCTTAAAAGCTTTTTTGCTCATCCGTAACTGGTTGTGGATCTCCTCAGGATCGCTTTTGTCTCCCAGGTGAATTACCCCTCCCTGATCCTTTATGTACTGCAACATCGTATCTCTCGATTCAATAATATAATCGAACCCTGAAACGCGTAGGCTTAAATCTATCTTATTGTTATCTCTTATCTTCTTAACGTACCCTTGGCGCACTTCGCCAATTTCCAGATCTTCATATAGTTCATTGTGGTACAACAGGCCTAAGTATTTATTGTTGATCACCGCGGTAAAGCCCAGATCACTTCTTTCGGCTATCAACAACGTTACCTCATCGCCCTCTTCCACTGTTGGCACACCTTCCGGAATGAAGTCTTCCAGCCAGGACGAAGCGCAAAGCATGTTGTCAAATTTATCGTTATACAGGAACATTACGTAGCTATTGCCCTGAACCATGGGATGACGTTGTTCCCGCTTAGGGACGATAACGTCCTTTGACAGACCAATATCAGCGAATGCACCATGGTCGCTGGTGCCAACTACTTTTAGATAAGCGAAATCTCCGGAACAGGCATAAGGGCGCTTCGTGGTGGCTACCAACCGTCCTTCTTTATTATGATATACGAATACGAAAAATACTTCCTCCTCCTCGTCGCCTTCCCGTAGTTCAGCAAAGGGTAGCAGAATTTCATTTTCGCCTTCTGTAAGGATGAGACCCTCGAAGGTTTTCTTCTTTAACTTAAGATTATTATAAGTGCCTACTTTTAACATAGCTAAACAATATCCGTCAAAGGTATTAAGAATAACCGGGCTTTACAGTACGCTGCAAGAATTTATCCTGTAGTACCACAGGAAGCTCAATGCTTCCCGGATCTGTCAATCTGTATGATGTCGACTGCCGGATGCTATGCCGGTTTCCCTGCGCACAACAGGAGCAATTTCAGTACCAAGTAGCTCAATGGCTTTTAATACTTCTTTATGAGGCGTTTGCCCGGTAACAAGCTGTGCCAGAAAACGCGTGTTCCCAAGTAGCTCATGTTGTTGCATAATCTTGTCTATCGCCTCCTGCACACTGCCAACCACCAACGGTCCCTGCTCGCGTAAATAGCTGAACTGTTCAGGCGTCATTGGCGACCAGCCTCTGTCGCGGCCTACGCGGTTCATGAGCTTCTCATACGAAGGGTAGAAATGTCGTTGTGCCTCCGCAGAGGTCTTCGCTACCATAAACTGAGAAGAGACGCCGAGTTGTAAGCCAGCCATATCATGTCCGGCGCGGCGCGCAGCATCACGGTAAAGCTCTACGAACGCTACAAAGTGCTCAGGCGCGCTGCCCAGAATGGCGATCATCATCGGCATTCCCAATTGTCCGGCTCTTACCGCCGAGGCGCTGGTGCCCCCCACGCCCAACCAAATGGGTAATGATTCCTGAAATGGCCGCGGATATACCCCGCGGTCATTTATTGGAGCTCTGAACCTTCCGTTCCAGGAGATGTTTATGGATTTGTTTAGCTTGAGTAGCAAGTCGAGTTTCTCAGCGAATAAATCTGAATAATCATTCAAATTGTAGCCGAATAGAGGAAATGATTCAATGAAAGAGCCTCTGCCGGCGATGATCTCAGCGCGCCCTTTGCTAATCAAATCCACTGTTGAGAAGCTTTGGAATATTTTTACAGGATCAGCGGTGCTTAGCACCGTTACAGAACTGGAGAGCTTTATGTTTTTGGTAATTGCCGCCGCCGCGGCCATAAAGATCTCCGGCATTGAGATGACAAAGTCCGGACGATGGTGTTCTCCAAAAGCAAATACATCCAGGCCCACCTCATCGGCGAGCTTTACTTCCTCCAGCAGTTGCTGAACGCGCGTTGCCGCCTGTGTATCATTACCCGGACTTCCGCTCGGGCTATATTCTCCAAAGGTGCTGATTCCGATTTCCATTTTCTGTTCTATAAGTACTGTTGATCGTCGGCATGTCCTGGCACGCTGAGGACCAACAATACACAAGGTAGAAATAATATTTCGGAATCGTTAAAAACCTATTTTTATCCCGAAACCGATTTTTACGATATCACTCAAATGCAGCGACCCAAAGTTTTGAAACATGCTGATCATATAGAGCTCGTTAGTGTTAAATTCAGAGTAAACGCTCAGACTTTTAACGGCGCCCTGTAAAAGGGGTCTGGGAAGGTTGATCTTGAATTCGTTGCTTAATGATAAATGTAGCCTCATCGCTGTTGACCACCAATAATAGTTATCGGGAAACTGCTTGCTATCATGCATAAATTCGAAGTCTTTGCCTAAATGGTAGGATATAAATATTCCTGGATTTGCCGGGTAAAATATGGCATGATTGCCTACATTAATTACGAAGGGCCGGTAGGCGAACTTGGCCGACAAGATATTTAAATCGCCCCCGGCGCTTTTGGGCACATATCCATACCCAAAGTCAAGGGATCCGCGCTTGTTCTTAAAAAGATCATAACCCACGCCGACACTTCCCAGACCAATGCTCCCCGCGTATTGCATGGTGGCATGGGTTGGTATCAGGCGTTGAAGGAATGTCTTGTGAGTAGCTTCGCTGCTGTCAGCGCGACTGGCAACAATACTGTCTGTCTGGGCACGGGCGGTGCCGAAAATGAGCAATATTAATAGTGCAGTGGTGTTTAGTATTCTAGTAATCAATTGTTCTAAAGCTAAGTTTACCGTTGACGATTTCTATAAGTTCAAATTCCCGGTTTTCAATCGCGTTCGTTACCAGGTAGGGAATGGGTTCATCCATTGGGTAATAAAGTGCCCTGCTGTGCGTATGCGCATACAATGCAGCCAATGTATTGGGCGAATGATTTATCGTTCGCACATATTTATCGAAAAGAAGACTGTCAAAGTCGCTTCCTATTGGCGGAACATGGGCTACTGCCACATAGGCGTTGACGCCTGCTTCCGGCTTAAATTGAGTGCTTAGCCATGCTGTATCGGGCAGACTGCCGTTAAAGTTTACTTGTCGACTATTCGTGTTGTGACAAACGAACTTGACTCCCTGATATACAAAACTGTAATCCGGCTTGCCAAACATCTTTTCAAATACACGCTGACCGCGCGCTTCCATGTCATGATTGCCTAACACCCCGATATACGGTACTGTTAATTTGGAAAAAATCCTGTTGATCCATTCCATCTCCTGCAGCAATCCAAAATCTGAAATGTCGCCATTCAGGATGACGAAGTCAACGCCCTTCATGGCGTTTACTGTTTTTACAAGATCTTCAGAATCGGAGTACTGCCGTTGGCTGTCTCCGCAAAGGACAACGCGAATGGTGTCGTCGCCCGGCGTAGCGAGCAGCCGCTCAATATTCTTGTTGTTCAGATCGCGCGGACTATTATTGTCCGTTATCTGATTCGGACTGTATTCGAGTGAGTTGCATGCAGTTAAGTACATAAGAGCAGCAAAGAATACATAGGGGATGATTCTTTTCATGGAGCAATATTATAAACTATTTGACTACTATTGTTTAATAGTCAAATAATGTTGCCAAAGAATGACTAACGGACGGACTAATTTCCTCGTTAACCGATTATTTAAAATGTGTTAAGTGTTATGTTAGTAACTGATTGTTTCCGTTCTATAAAATGCTAACGGAATAACAATTAGTTAACTCACGGGTGGTTCCCAATGTTTGATATTGACTTTAAATAGTGATAAGTAGTTGTTGCGGGAGGAAGAAAAAGATTATTGACGATTAGTTTGTCAATACGGGTATTATCGCGGGCTGAGGCATTTTGAAAAAGTAGCGGCATCGTTCTTAGAGATACGATGCCGCTTTTTGTATTAGTCAGCTTCAACGTGAAGTTCGAATGTCTGATCCATATCCGTATCTCCGCCGATGTTTGCTAAACCAGGATACATCCAGGCCGTCTGATTAACTTTTGATTTATCCAGGCCGTGGCTCAGGATAACCTGAACATCACTTTCTCCTGTGGTAAGCACTTCGAAAGTTCCCTTTAATCCGAGGTTTCTGCCGTTAGCATCTTTATCTTCATAAGTATACTTAACAAAATTGTTCATAACATTTCCACTCGCATCTTTTGGCGTAAAGAAGAACTGATGCACATTTGCGGCTTTGATGAATTCGCTATTGATGTTTTTTTCATCGCGAAGCAGGTCAATAGCCATGCGATATTTGGCACCAGCATCCAAATGGATATGTGGGGCGTCATGACTATGGTCGTCAGCGCGCGTGCCCACAGCGCTTGTATGCGAATGATTGTGCTCTCCAAGTTCAAATTCGACTGTGGTTTTCTCGGTCGTTTCATTGCCGGAGGCGTCAAGTTTGGTGAAAGTGATGATGGCCTCCTGCGGTTCTTCCATTTCAACTTCCGGAGTAGGATCATCTTTTTTGCTACAAGAGCTGAAGCTTAATGCCGCACCTAAAAATAAGGCTGCAAAAGAAAATTTAAATAGTTTGTTCATGTGGTTTGTATTTATTTGTTTACTACTTTTTTATTAAAATTTCCAGGTCGCGCGAACGGTAATGTTTCGTCCCAGGTCATGCGCGAAATATCTAAACCTGTTCAGGTAATCCTTGTAAAGTGTATCGAAAAGATTGTCCGCGCTAATATTTAAATCCAGTGTGTTTTTGCCCAATTGCAAGCGACTGCCGGCAGCCAGGGAAAAAAGGTTATACGCCGCGGGAGGCACGACGTAGTCGCTGTTTGCTTCATAGCGTGTTTGCCGGGCAGTATACTGATGTCCCGCTTCGATGTAGTTGTTCTTTGCTTTCTTCCATGCAGGCAGTTCATAGCGTAGTGTATTACTTATCCTGTCAGCCGGAAACCAGGGGAGCCAGGTGTCGTTTTTTGTATCGCGTCCCCGGATCATAGAATACTTCAGGCGATAGCTGAGCGCGTCAGTAATGCGGTACGAGGCGGAAATATCGGTTCCCAATAATCGGGCATTCGTCTGTCGGTAATTGTATACAGGGAATGCGCCGCGGATATTCTCGAAATACTCTCCAGCCGGTTGCAGATAAATAAAGTCCTGAATAAGATTGACATAGGCATCCCAGGTGAATGTCAGGCGCTCACTTTGATGCTCCAGGCTCGTAAGCCATTTTACCGAACGTTCGGAGTTTAATGTCGAGTCGCCTATTTCATAGGAAGCTGTACCATGATGTAATCCATTGCTATAGAGTTCGCTTACCACCGGCGGGCGCCAGGCCATTCCCAGATTTGAACGTAAATGCCAGTGATTGTTGAAATGCTTAACAGCTCCTACGGAGGCTGCGATATTACTGAAATTCCTTACCCCACCGTACAGCTCCTTATTCCTGTTGTAGCCAAGTGCGTCAAGATGTTTATACTCGTAACGTACTCCCGCTTCAGCTTCCCATGTGCGCATCATTTTCTTCACAATACCGTAAGCAGCGGCACTATAGCTGTCGTAATTAGGAATTAAGGGCGTAACACCCGTTCCGGCCACATTATTATTTACCTGATCAATAAAAGCCAATCCAACTATTTTTTTCCAGCCACGGTCACTCATATGTTCCATATTCACATCGAGGGTATGCGTACGAAGTTTCAGATACAGCGTGGGCGTGCCGGTGAGAACACGACGTTGGTCATATTCCTGACGATTATTGTTCTGATAGGCATAGGTAGCATTCAGATGGATGTTGTTGTTCAGATGGATATGCGCCTTCCACTTGAGCAGGTCATGATACACTTTTTGCATCGGCGCGGCAATCTTATAGCTGAAATCTCCGTCAAAGAAAGGACGTCCATACTCAATACGGGTTTGAAGGTCGTTGATGTTTCCAATGTGAGAATCTTTAAGGATAGCAAGCTCTGTACTAAAATGACTGTAATACAATTCAGTATCCCATATTTTGTTCGAGTAACCGAGTGTTCCGGAGTAATTAAGCTCCTTAATGCCCGTATTATCGAGATAGTAATCGGCGGTTCTCAGATTTCCGCCACGTTTGGCGCTTCCCTGTGCCCGCCAGGCAAGCTTGCCAATACTGCCTCCCAGCATTCCAGCCACTACGCCGGAACGTCCGTTTTGTGAGTAAATAGTGTTAACCTGGCCTTCAAGCCGTTTGCTGTATTGCAAGGCTGCCGGTTCTACAAGTATTACCCCAGCCACGGCATCACCTCCATATCGTATACCCTCAGACCCCTTAATAACCGTGAGTTTGTTGGCAATGAAGGGATCAATCTCAGGCGCGTGCTCCGAGCCCCATTGCTGTCCTTCCTGTCTGATGCCGTTATTTAAAACCAGAATACGATTGCTATGTAAACCGTGAATCACGGGTTTGGCAATGGTGGCACCGGTTTGTAACATGCTTACTCCCGCGATATCTTTGAGTGCGCCTGCCAGCGAGGCGCCACGAGTTCTCTCAAGCTGCTCTCCGCTTACTTCTTCCGAATTGTTCATCGCGTTCACACTCTTGCGGTGACCTTTTACCTCCACTTCGTTTAGCTCAATATTATCAGCGTGAAGGCTTAATGTTACCCGGGTGTTAGACGAGACATTCAAACGGTGTTTATGCGTTGTATAACCCAGCGAACTGATTTCCAGCACGAGCGATCCTCTGCACAATCCAGACAGCATGAAGCTTCCCGACTTGTCGGTCATGCCCCTTGCCGCGCTTCCAAGAGCTACTACGGTTGCGCCTTCAACAGCTTTGCCATTGTCGCTATCTACAATGGTTCCGCGTAGTTCAATAGTGCAGGCACCGGCAGGCTGGCGCGCAATGGTTTTGACAACTGAAAATAGAATCAGAAGAAGTAATAAAGGATATTTATACATAATGTTTTAAATTCTCCCCCTGACAGAGCGGAGACATACACGTCTCAAAAGCGTTATTTAATAGCTACAGGCGCTGATTCCTGGCCGGAATACTTAGCATGCAGCTATGTATGGCTGAATTGCTTTGTGCCGCAAATGAGGTGTATGTTTCCTGTCAAAGGAGTGCGCTCGTGTCCATTGATCTTTATTAGACAGCGTGACGCGTTATCAGGAATGATGATGGGCGTGATTAACAGGTGGGAGGGCCTCGTTGGCCGAAGTGATTACGGTAAATCGTGTAGTGGTCTTCATCATTTACTTCAGGAGTCAGCTCAGTTGTTCTGTCAAACAACTGGGTTTCCGGAGAATGCGACAAAGCGGCTATCTGCTGATGATGATAAGTATAATCACAAATATTACATTTTGTTGCCGCCTTGCTGATGACGCTCTTAGCAGAAGTTTTTTGAGTGACCGTGCTAATCTCATCATCTGCGTGATGATGTAGTGTTTGGATGGTATGCATACCCCCGATCAGAACAACAAGAATGATGCTGACAATCGTGTGGAGGAAATTTTTCTTAAGCGTTTTCAATCTCGCCGAACTCTTTATGTATGCAATTAGGTTGCAAATTAAAGAAGATTTGCAAAGAAATCCAAATTAAAAATTAACAAGGCCTGGTTTGTAACAGACATGAGCCTTAGCTTTAATGGCCTGGTCATATTCCATTTTTGAACGTTGAAGGCCTTTATCTCATCGGGTCAGGGGGCCGTTTACGTCTTTCCGGACTTAGCAAACAATGTCGCCTGTCATTCTGCTGCCGGTAGGCGAAATATCGATTAATAGCAGTACTTCGCTTTTTGCGGACCGGCAGGCTTGAGGCGATAGTTCTGATCTTGTGGCTGCCTGAGCTAAAGATCCGTCACCTTAGCGCCTTTCCCAGCAAAAGCATCTTTTGTGCCCTCTGAAATTCCATGCCATGATTGTCGAAATTTAATTCACATGCCGCCTGAACCCTCCCGGTGACTTCGGAGTTGTCAGTCACGCTGCAATGGGTACCGGTATGCAGGGCTGACAGAACAAAGATGAAATGATTATTTTCGCCAGTCAAGCCCATATCTTTCAATTGCTTAAATCTTCATTATTCAATCCGGTCCGTCGTAACAGAACCCAGCTATTCAGCGTCCGTATCCCAATGGGCAGCGGCTTACCGAGCTTGTCAGCAGGGATATAAAAATGTCCTGTTATGTCACATAATGTCTCTCAAAGAAACCCTGACGCCTCCCGCTCTGGTTTTACACCTGCCCTCCATTTTTGCCCCCTTGCTACCTACCTGTTTCGAGTCTGACTCAGAACAGACTCGAGACACGCTCGAGTGGTGATCGACATTTCATCGNNCTCGAATCAGGTAGGTAGCAGGGGGGGGACGGGGAGCATACGGTTTTGGGAGGGATGGGAGCGGTCCGCGGGATATGAAACGGAGTGAATCCTGCAAAAAGGCAAATAGGAATTTCTTCTTTTGGATTAGCGTTATGAAGAATTAGGAAAATGTTTTAACAAAGATTGTGTGTGTTGTTAATAGGTGGTTGTTGGTATTTTGGTGGGAGTGATATCGTCAAATGAAAGTGTGTTACTATAGTAGTTAACTTGTAGCCTTGATTTGAAATTTACTTTCGGTGTCTCGAAATGTTATCAGTGAAGACCTTTGTTAGAACGACTCGCTGTAGGTTAAACATTTAAACTGATCTCCTTCTAGGACGGATAAAAAAATAAACTCCAGATACGAAGTGTTGCAAGATAAAGCTTTTTCTTGTCTTTAATTCAACCCCTGAACTAATGCTTAGTGCCTATGTTTCCGGACCTGATTGTTGATCAAAGTGCTTGTCGCGAAGGGAAAAGATAAAAATATACGTAAAAAGCTTATAAAAAAATAAAGCTCCCGATGGGCGGAAGCTCAAACTAACCAATTATAAACCTAAATTAAACGAAAGGAGCTGTAGGGGAAGGAGTCGAACCTTCAAGGAGTGGTTAGCCTGTTTCCAGATTTCCCATGATCTCCGCCACCGAGACAAGGAGGTGTGTCTGCCAATTTCACCACCCTACAGTATTTTGTCTTTTTGAAGAACTTGTTGATACAAAGATAGGTTAGGTAATGGTGTTTTGCAAATCTTTTAAAGAAAAATGTTTAATTTTATTAAAATTGAAAATTGAGGCGTCTTTTTTGAATTTTTGATCGCTTTTGGCAATAGGAATGTGATCTAAATTATAAATTTTGCAATGTGGGTTGAGCTTTATCTTAACACGATTGTTACATTTTATTAAGAATAGGTTCATATGCCGCAGACTCTGGGCTATCCCGAAAATGGATGTCAGGATGTAAAATAGCTTCGGGGATGTCACTGATTGCAGATTAGGTTTGAAAATATATTCAATTTTTGTTACTTATGCTCTCCTAAAGTGAGCTGAAGAATATGAAGTCAATTTGTCTGGTTGAAGATGAGCAGAAGGTAGCCGCATTTATTCAGAAGGGTCTGCAGGAGCAGGGCTATCTGGTGAAGCTCGCCGCCAATAGCGAGGAGGCAATGGGGATTATTCGCAGCGGTCATTTTGATCTGCTTATTTTTGATGTGATGTTACCAGGGTTCAGTGGTATTGATCTTTGTAAGCTAATACGAACGGACGATCCTGATACCCCGATACTGATGTTAACGGCCCTGGGGGCTACTTCAGATAAAGTAAACGGCCTGAAAGCGGGAGCCGACGATTACCTGGTAAAGCCTTTTCATTTTGAAGAGCTCCTTGCCCGCATTGAAGCGCTTCTAAGGCGCGGAAAGAAAGGGGATGAGGAAGTGCAGCTGCTGCGCTTTCATGATCTTGAACTTAACTTATGGAATAGAACTGCCAGTCGCGCCGGGACAGCCATAAGTCTTACGGCCCGGGAATACGCCTTGTTAGAACTCTTTTTGCGTAACCCGAATAAATTACTATCCCGTCAAACGATCGCCGAGAAGGTGTGGGACATTGGTTTTGACACGGGCACCAATGTAATTGATGTGTATGTAAACTACCTGCGCAATAAGGTCGACAAGAAATTCGGTCAACGCCTGATTCATACGGTGATTGGTATGGGTTATATCCTGAAGTCAGATGAAAATTAAAAGTCGCCTGTCGCTATATTTTAGTTTGATATGCAGCCTGATCCTGCTTTTGGGAATGATCGCGGTGTATCTAGGCTTCAAGAAGTCGGTAGAATATTCATTCTTTGAGCGCGTAAAGGAACGCAATGGTATTGTCGCCAGTCTCTATCTGGAAGCGGATGAAATTTCGGTAAGTGAGTTAGACAGCATAAAAGCGCATCTTTTTTTTAAGCTTCCCGAAGAAGTATACCGCATCTATGATTCCCGGAACCAAGGGGTCTTTATAAAAGACGATCAGCAATATTGGTCGGGTAAGCTCATAGATGAGGTCCGTAGGAAAGGGTTTTTGCATTTTAAAGACGGTGCCAGTCAGGTGGTGGGAAAGTTCTACCATGACAACCAGGGTGACTTTGTGGTTATAGATTCGGCAGTAGATGTGATGGGGCATCAGCGACTGGTAAATCTAAAGCGAATTTTAGCGATGGTGTTTGTGCTGGTAATTCTCGCGCTATTTATGCTTACGCGTTTTCTCGCGACGCGACTTCTTTCTCCAATCGAAGCGCTCAGCGAGCGTATTCAGCTCATCCGAGCCTCAGATCTTAATTTGCGTATTGAACCGGGGCGCCGTAAAGATGAAATTAATGAGCTAGCCGTTAGTTTTAACGATCTGCTGGAGCGTTTGGAACGAGCCTTTACCTTACAAGGCGCCTTTGTGTCGAATGTCACGCATGAATTACGTACGCCACTGACGAGTATCATTGGCAATATAGAAGTGGCTCTGCTGAGTGAACGTGAGGCAAAGCATTATAAAGAAGTTTTGCAATCGGTATTGGATGATGCGGAGCGATTAAAGGCGACGGTAGCCGCTCTTTTAGAGCTTGCCCAGGTGGAACGTAACTTCAACAGTAACGACCTTCAGTTAGGGCGTATAGATGAGCTGCTGTGGGAACTTCAGGAGGACTGGCATAAGCGGGAAGGGTCGGAGAGTATGGAAATTGTATTCGGTGAAATGCCGGAGGATGACCAGCAACTTATGGTAGAAGCCAATCCTCAACTTCTTTATATCGCTATTAATAACCTGGTAGCTAACGGCTTTAAATATTCAGATCAGAAGAAAGTGCGTTGTGAGCTGTCTGTAGTCGACAATAAGATTCAAATCCGCATTATTGACCATGGTCCGGGTATAGCGCCAGAGGATCAGGCGGCAATATTTAATCCTTTTTATCGTGCCGAAAGCACAGCATCTAAACCCGGAAGTGGTATTGGCTTATATATTAGCCAAAAGATCACCAATCTCTTTAAGGGGGTGCTTTTTGTAGAAAGCAGCTCATCGGCAGGAACGGTGATGACAGTTCAGTTTCAAGTAATATTAATGTCATCGAATACATTCTAATCCCATTCTAATGTGCCTTTAATAGCCCTCTAATTGCCGGGGAATAGCTTTGAGTAAACATTCAGAGCTATGAAATTTAGCATTATAGGCAAGGCGTTCGTAATGAGCGCGATATTGTGTGGCGGTGCATCTACGCGATCATTCTCGCAGGAGGTGACCTCAGACACATTAAAGATAACAGTTGATGAGGCTGAGGGCGTGTTTTTAAAGAATAACTATGGTCTGATCCTCGGTCGTTACAATGTAGATAAGGCGAAGGCAGGAATTATCACAGCGAAGCTTTTTGACAATCCGGAGGTCAGCTATGAGAATATTGTGTATAATCCGGATACACGTAAGTTTTTTCAAACTTCGTCAGCAGATGGGCAAGGGCAGTACATTGTGCAGTATTCGCAGCTGCTTAAATTAGCTGGTAAACGTAAGAAGCAGATCCAGCTGGCCGGGAATGAGCTGAAGCAATCGGAATATGATTTCGAGGACCTGATGCGAAGTCTCCGGTACACGTTGCGTACTGACTTTTTCAAACTTTATTATAACCAGCGATCTATGAACGTTTACTTCAGTGAGATCAACTCATTGCAAAAGACGCTTAACGTTTTTGAGGTGCAATATGGTAAAGGCAACATATCAGAAAAAGAGGTGTTGCGGATAAAGAGCCTGTTGGCATCGTTGCGCGCGGAACTGACATCGTTGCAGAATAGTAACGATGACTTAAGTGCTGAGATAAGAACAATGCTTTCTTTGGGGCCGGATAAGTCGCTCGTAGCGGTGGTAGCCGATAATGAAGACATCGGCACAAACATCACGTCGTTAAAGCTTTCCCCCTTGATTGACACCGCCTTATTGAATCGACCCGATTTTAAGCGCGCGCATGCGGAGACAGATTACGCGGCGATAAACTTACGCCTGCAAAAGGCAAACGCAGTTCCAGACCTTACTGTTACGGGTGTTTACGACCTGCAGGGAAGTTCAGTAAAGCGCTATACCGGATTGGGCTTAAGTATTCCATTGCCGCTATTTAACAGAAATCAGGGAGCGATAAAGCAGGCTAATATCGATGTAGACGCCAGCGGCGCGCAGTTAAAGTCGAAAGAGCTCGCCATACGTAACGATGTAAGTAATTCCTATCATACGCTGCAACGGCAGAACGCGCTGGCTTCAGCGTTTAACCAGGGTTTTTCTAAAGATCTGGATCGCCTGATGGAAGGTATGAACACCAACTTTCAGCGTAGGAACATCGGGATTTTAGAATTTATAGACTTTTATTCATCCTATCGTGAAAATACCCTGCAGCGAAATCAGGCAGAAGCGGATTTGCTCTGCGCTGTTGAAGAGCTGAACTATCAGGTAGGCAGACCTGTGCTTGCTGTAAAATAGTAGCCCAATAATCATAAAGAATCAGTTTATATCATGACAATAAAGAATTTAACATATCTCTGCGCGCCGGTGTGCGCGATGATGTTCTTCAGTGCCTGCACTCATAAGAAAGAAATAGCGAAAGATGCCGGCTTTGCGGTAACTGACAGCCTGATAAAAAGACTATTGGTAGATACGGTAAGCAGCGCGAGCTCTTCGGATGAAAAATCATTTACCGGCAAAATTCAGCCCGTGGAAGATAACATGGTGAAGATATTCCCAATGGTAAGCGGCATCATCGGGAACGTACATGTCCATACGGGTGATTATGTGAAGAAGGGACAAGTGCTGGCTACGCTGGGAAGTACAGAAATGGCCGGCTATGCTAGTCAGGCTACCAGCGCCGAAGCGGGTGTTAACTCGGCAAAGCGTAGCTTACAGGTAGCGGAAGACCTTTACAAAAGCGGTATAGCTTCTGAAAAGGAACTTGAGGATGCCCGGGCACAATATAGAATAGCGCAGGCAGAAAATGCCCGTGCGAGAGAAGTCTTACAGCTTAATCCCGGTCGTGGAGGCTCCTCTTATATTATCCGTTCGCCAATATCCGGATACGTAATAGAGAAGAATGTTACCGACAATATGCAAGTGCGCGCGGACAATCCGGAAAGCTTGTTTACCGTTGCTGACCTTACCAAGATGTGGGTAATGATCAATATCTACGAGTCTGATGTGTCGGAAGTAAAGGCAGGCGACGCGGTAAAGATCACGACGCTATCTTATCCTGATAAGATGATCAGCGGTACGATAGATAAGGTTTATAATGTCATTGATAGTGATGATAAGGTGATGAAAGCCCGGGTGCTTGTTGATAATCCCGGGGGACTGTTAAAGCCGGAGATGTTCGCTACGGTTAAAGTTAACAGTCATAATGATAACTCATATCCTGTGATTAACAGTCGTTGCCTGGTGTTTGACAATAATAAAAATTACGTCATTGTTACCGATGGCAAGAGAACAGCGCGGATTCAGGAGGTTGAAGTGGCCCGTAAAGTAGAAGACCATGCTTACATAAGTAATGGCGTTAAACCCGGCGATAAGCTGATTGCCTCACGCCAGCTATATCTTTTTGAGGGCTTAAAGAACTAATTTCTTATTTCAAAGAACGATCAGATGAATAAGTTCATAAAATCTATAGTTTCCTTCGCGCTGAAGAATAAATATCTTGTATTTTTCATGTCGTTGTTACTGGCAGTGTCTGGATATATATCATTCAGGCAGCTCAGTATTGAAGCTTTTCCGGATGTTACCAATACCTCGGTAACCATCATCACGCAGTGGCCGGGAAGAAGTGCTGAAGAGGTAGAGAAGTTTGTTACCCGTCCGCTGGAGATCGCTATGAATCCAACAGAGAAGAGGACCAGCATCCGTTCTTCTTCCTTATTCGGATTGTCGGTTGTCAAGGTAACTTTCGATGATGACGTTGATTACAACTTCGCCAGGATCCAGATCAATAACCATATTGACGATGCCGATCTTCCTGACGGCGTAAGAGCGGAAATACAACCATCAACGGGACCTACCGGGGAGATTTACCGTTATACGATAAGCTCTGACAGGAAATCTGTGCGGGAGCTTAAGACCATTCAGGATTGGACGATTGAGCGTGAGATTCTTTCCGTTCCGGGCGTTGCCGATGTTGTAAGCTTCGGTGGTGAGGTGAAGACCTATCAGGTGACCGTAAATCCGGAAAAAGCGGTACAATATGGTGTTACGCCATTAGAGCTTTACGATGCTTTATCAAAGAGTAATATCAATGTGGGTGGCGATGTTATCGTGCAAAGCGGACAATCATACGTGGTGCGTGGAATTGGCTTACTGGATAATGTTGATGAGATAAAGAATGTTATTGTTGATAACATCAATGGAACGCCAATCTATGTGCATAACATAGCCGAGGTGACCGAGTCGGCATTGCCGCGATTAGGTCAGGTAGGACGCGATGCCGACCCCGATGTTGTGGAGGGTATTGTGGTAATGCGTAAAGGTGAAAATCCAAGTGTGGTAATCAAAGCCCTCAAAGAGAAAATTAGCGAGCTGAATGAAAGCGGTTTGCCAGATGATGTAAAGATCAAACCTTTTTACGATCGGGAAGATCTGGTGAACTTCGCTACAGGTACCGTGATGCATAACATGGCGGAAGGGATCATCTTTGTAACCTTGATTGTTCTTTTGTTCATGGCCGACTGGCGTACCACAGTTACCGTTGCCATTATTATTCCTCTGGCCTTGCTCTTCGCGTTTATTTGTCTGCACTTAAAAGGCATGTCGGCGAATCTGCTATCTATGGGTGCTATAGACTTTGGTATCATCATCGATGGGGCGGTGGTCATGGTCGAGGGGATTTTTGTCGCCCTGGATCATAAGGCCAAGGCCGTGGGAATGGAGCGCTTTAATAAGCTCCTAAAGACTGGTATCATTAAGAAAGCCGCGCTGGAGAATGCAAAAGGAATCTTCTTTGCCAAGCTCATTATTATTACCGGATTAATGCCAATATTCTCGTTCCAGAAGGTGGAAGGAAAAATGTTCTCGCCCTTGGCATGGACGCTGGGTTTTGCCTTGCTTGGCGCATTGTTATTTACCTTGACACTTGTTCCGGCCCTGAGTAGCGTGTTGTTGAAAAAGAACGTTAGGGAGAAAGAAACCTGGTTTATCCGGGTGGTGTCAAAGAACACACTGAAGCTATATGAGCGGGCGTTCAAGGCGCGCAAGGTAGTACTTCCTGTATCTATCATTGCTTTGATCGTTACCTTGTTCTCATTTACGTTTCTGGGCACGGAATTCCTTCCTGAGCTTAACGAAGGCTCAATTTATGTGCGGGCTACGGGTCCGTTAAGTACCTCGTTGGATCAATCAAAGAAATTGGCCGATGAGATGCGCAAGATCTTTCTGAGCTTCGACGAGGTGCGCCAGGTGATGTCGCAGTCGGGCCGTCCAAACGATGGAACAGATGCTACGGGATTCTATAACACGGAGTTTCATGTTGATATCTTTCCGCAAAATGAATGGAAACGTAAGGAAACTAAGGAGCAGCTGATAGAGCGCATGCAGGATAAGCTAAAAGGCTTCCCTGGGGTGACGTTTAACTTTTCGCAGCCTATTATGGATAACGTTGAGGAGGCCGTATCTGGTGTTAAGGGCTCGATCGTGGTGAAGTTGTTCGGTGATGATTTTAATTTTGTAGAACAGCAGGAAGAGAAGATCTATAGCATTCTTAACAAGGTTGAGGGAATTGAAGATTTGGGAATTCTCAGAAATCTTGGACAGCCGGAATTGCAGATTAACCTTGATCAGCAGAAAATGGCGCTCTATGGTGTTACTGCCGCTGACGCCAACGCGGTGGTGGAAATGGCCATAGGCGGAAAAGCGGCCACGCAGATCTATGAGGGAGAGCGCAAGTTTGACCTGCGGATCCGTTATCCTGAGGATTTCCGTAATAATGAGTCTTCAATTGCCGCGCTGCGGGTACCGACGATGAATGGTAATAAGGTGCCCCTCGGCGAGATTGCTTCAATAAAGAAAGTTGACGGTCCGAGCATTATCTATCGTGATAAGCACAAACGCTATGGCGCGATTAAATTCTCCATCCGTGGCCGTGATATGGGTAGCACCATTCAGGAGGCTCAGAAAAAAGTAAATGCCGCCATAAATCTTCCTAAAGGCTATAAGCTCGAATGGGCGGGAGATTTCGAAAATCAGCAAAGAGCAATTAACAGATTAACGCAGGTAGTGCCGATAAGCTTGCTGATCATCTTCTTTATTCTCTTTGTGCTCTTTGGCAATGTGAAGGACTCACTGCTGGTGCTCAATAACGTGCCTTTCGCGATCATGGGAGGGATCCTGGCTCTCCTGGTCACCGGTATCAATTTCAATATTTCGGCAGGTATCGGATTTATCGCTCTGTTTGGTATATGTGTGCAGAATGGGGTTATTCTAATCACGCGGTTCAAGCATAACATTATAACGATGAAACATCATCCGCAGGCCGGGTATAGTTTCCCGATGGCTTTGCGCGATGGAATAGAGGCTCGCATGCGTCCGTTAATTATGACGGCAATGATGGCGGCAATAGGACTAATTCCAGCCGCGATATCCACGGGCATTGGATCTGAAGCTTCCAAACCTCTTGCCATTGTAGTTATCGGAGGTTTGATAACCAATACGTTCTTTAACTTGTTCGTGTTCCCTACTGTTTTTTATTATTCTTATAAAAAGAAAGTGTCTAAAGAGATGCAGAATAAGTTGGTTTAATACAGTTTTGTTGTTGATTATGGCCACGATCAAGCTTAATGCTTGTTCGTGGCTTTTTTCTTTTTGGGGGGATTGCGCGGATCATAAGAGAGAGGAGCGAGGAGCTTGTTTTCTGTTGATGGTATCTCCGTTATTGAGGAAAATTTTTCGATTTATATATTTTTCCGGAAACGTTCCCGAAAAGTATGTATATTTGATTATAGCCTATTTTAATAACTATAAAACCTGATGCTAACGATGAAAAAATATGTCCTTATTTCGTTTTTATTTCTCTGGTGTCTGTGCTTAGATGCTCAGGAGTTAAGATCCCCCGATGGGAATTTCGTAATGTCTTTCACCCTACAGGAAGGAGGGGTGCCGACCTACTCGCTGAAGTACAAGGGGCAGGAGGTGATAAAGCCTGGACGTCTGGGCTTTGAATTAAAAGGTGACGCCGCCCGTAAGAACTATGATAACAATAACAAAGGCAAGGATACCGTGTCCAGAAGTTCTTTGTATGATCATTTTACCGTTGTTAAGGTCGCCCGTAAAAGTTCGGATACGAATTGGGTTCCGGTATGGGGTGAAGAGCGTTCTATTCGCGATCATTATAACGAGCTTGCTGTTACCTTGCAGCAGCATACGACGGAGAGGCTCATGCGCATACGCTTCCGCTTATTTGATGAGGGGCTCGGCTTCAGGTATGAATTTCCCGAGCAGCAGGGGCTTGCTTATTTCGTGGTGAAAGATGAGCGTACCGAGTTTGCCATGACGGGTGATCATACAACATTTTGGATTCCTGGTGATTATGATACGCAGGAGTATGACTACACTAAATCGCGGCTATCGGAAATTCGTGCTTTAATGACTAAATCTATTACGGATAATTTATCTCAGCATTCTTTTTCTCCAACGGGAGTACAGACTTCGCTGATGATGAAGACCGATAAAGGCATTTACATCAATTTACATGAGGCGGCATTATTGGATTTTCCGTGTATGCACCTTAATCTTGATGATAAGAATATGGTATTTAAGGCGTGGCTGACGCCTGACGCGCGTGGAGACAGGGCATATGTGCAGGTGCCTTTTAACACTCCATGGCGAACCATCATTATCAGCGATGACGCTCGTCGTATTTTAGCATCCCGGATTACGTTGAATCTGAATGAGCCATGCAAGATTGACGATACTTCATGGATAAAGCCTACAAAATATGTAGGAGTATGGTGGGAGATGATCACAGGAAAAAGTAGCTGGGCTTATACAAATGAGGCTCCCGCTGTCCGTCTTGGTGTTACGGATTATAAAAAGCTGAAACCAAACGGTACGCATGGAGCGACTACGGCGCATGTGAAGGAGTATATTGATTTTGCCGCTGCGAATGGTTTTGACGCTGTTCTTGTGGAAGGTTGGAATCAGGGCTGGGAGGATTGGTTTGGGAATTCAAAAGACTTCGTATTTGATTTTGTGAGTCCCTACCCCGACTTTGATGTTCAGGAAATTCATAGATACGCAGCCTCAAAAGGTGTAAAAATGATTATGCATCATGAGACCTCGTCGTCGGTGCGTAATTACGAACGTCATCTGGATACTGCCTATACCTTTATGAAAGCTAACGGTTACGACGCGGTCAAGAGCGGCTATGTGGGGGATATTCTGCCCAGAGGAGAAAATCACTATAGCCAATGGATTGTAAATCATTATCAATACGCGGTGGAGAAGGCCGCGAAATATCGTATTATGGTGAATGCTCATGAGGCGGTACGGCCGACCGGTTTATGTCGTACCTGGCCTAACCTAATAGGTAACGAGTCGGCGCGTGGTACCGAGTATCAAGCTTTTGGCGGGTCGAAGGCCAATCACGTTACCTTGCTTCCCTTTACGCGTTTAATTGGAGGTCCGATGGATTATACGCCGGGAATATTTGAGATGGATATTTCTAAAGTAAATCCTTCCAATCATTCGCATGTAAATAGTACGCTGGCCAATCAGCTGGCATTGTATGTAACGATGTACAGTCCGCTTCAGATGGCGGCCGACCTTCCGGAGAACTACAAGCGTTTTGCGGATGCCTTTCAGTTTATTAAGGATGTTGCCATCGATTGGGAGCGTAGCTGGTACCTTGAGGCTGAGCCTGGCGAGTATCTTACTATCGCCCGGAAAGCTAAAAATAAAGATGCCTGGTATATAGGAAATGTTTCGGGAGAGCAAGGTTTCGACTCGAATATCGGCCTGGGATTTTTACCTGTGGGGCGGAAATTCGAGGCTACAATTTACGCGGATGCCCCAGATGCAAATTATAAGACTAATCCGCAGGCGTATACCATAAAAAAAATTAAGGTTACGTCAAAGAGCCGGCTAAGGCTGCACGCGGCAGCGGGCGGAGGATATGCCGTGAGTATAAAGCCTTTACAGTAATATAGTGTAACAGGAATCTGTCAGCATGTGGGTCGGCAGAGGCGGTGGGAAAGTTCGTTTCATTTTATTTTGAATAAAAGAGTGGCAATAAGTTAATTTGCAAACTCATTATCTCTATATGATTAAGAAAATTATAGGCCACACACTGCTGGCATTAATTGTGGCATCCTCTTATTCTTGCTCACAGAGCAATAAATCTTCAGATTCTAAAACGGCTGATTCCGTAACGACGGGAAGTACAGAAAGCGCGGATTCCGTCGCTCCGACAGTAAATCATACAGGACGTAAGCCTGCTTCCGCGGCGGAGATTCTCGCGCGTAAGGAAGTGCCGATTCTGTGTTATCACCAGATTCGCGATTGGAAGGCAAGTGATTCCAAATCGGCTAAAGATTATATTATTCCTGTGGCGACGTTCAAAGCCCATGTGAAGATGTTGGCAGACAGTGGATATCATACTGTACTTCCGGAGCAGGTTTATAATTATCTTGTATATGGTGATCCTTTACCTGCCAAGCCGGTGATGCTGAGCTTTGATGATACTGAAGAAAATCAGTTTCTTATTGCTCGCTCTGAGTTGAAGAAATATGGGTATAAGGCCGCGTATTTCGTGATGACTGTTTCCCTGAACAGGCCTCATTATATGAGCAAGGATCAGGTAAAGCAGCTGTCAGACGAAGGAAACGCGATAGGAAGCCATACCTGGGATCATCATAACGTTAAGAAGTATCAAGGTACTGACTGGGAGATACAGATTGATAAGCCTACGAAGACCCTGGAGACAATAACAGGAAAGAACATCGAGTATTTTGCATACCCCTTTGGATTATGGAACAAAGAGGCCTTTCCGGAACTTAAGAAACGTGGCTTTAAAGCTGCATTCAGTCTTGCCGACAAGCGAGATCAGCAAGATCCCCTGTTTACTGTAAGACGTATCATTGCAAGTGGTTACTGGAGCGCGAAAACGCTTAGTAATAGCATGAAAAACAGCTTTCACTAAATAAGTATACACGATAGGGCCACTCGTTGTTTGCGGGTGGCTCTTTACGTCTCTGGTAGTTTATGGAGATTAAAGAGATCGTTTTACAGATATATCGCCTGCCTGAGGCATCTCTGGCTAATCTGCTATCCTTAATGAAGCAACGTTCTTATAAAAAAGGGCATCTCCTTTTTGAAGAGGGACGCGTTGAAAAGAAGCTTTATCTTATTAAGTCGGGTCTGGTAAGAGCTTACGCCGAAAAAGAGAATGGTCAGGTTACGTTTTGGTTCGGATGGGAAGGATGCGTAGTGCTTTCTATGGCCAGCTATGTTTTGGCTCAGCCTGGATACGAGAGCATTGAACTTCTTGAGGATTCGGAGCTTTATGAGGTCGATATTCAGGCATTACGCGCGCTGTACGCGGATGATGCCTATCTCGCGAATTGGGGCAGGAAGCTTGCGGAACTTGAACTGATAAAAACGGAAAAGCGCCTGATTGCCATGCAGTGTAAGACGGCTCAGGAACGTTATCTGGATCTTCTGAAGGAACATCCCTTTTTATTGTTTCGTGTGCAGCTAGGCCATATCGCCTCTTATTTAGGGATGTCACAGGTCAGCCTCAGTCGCATCAGGGCAGAGATAAAATAGACCAGGTCTTATTTTTTTACATTTGTAAAAAATCCCTGAGCACGAAATACAGACCTTTGCGTCTTATTTAAATAAGATGAATTGGATAATTTTGATAATTGCGGGTCTGTTTGAAGTGGCCTTTGCCAGTTGTTTAGGAAAGGCGCGGGAGTCTGCAGGTGAAACCATGTACCTATGGTTCGCAGGTTTTCTATTGTCACTTTTTGTAAGTATGGCCTTGCTTATCAAGGCTACGCAAACCTTACCAATAGGCACTGCTTATGCGGTATGGACCGGCATTGGAGCGGTAGGTACGGTCTTAGTTGGGATCTTTATCTTTAAGGAGCCCGCGAGCTTCTGGAGAGTGTTTTTTATAATAACACTTATTGGCTCTATTATCGGGTTGAAGAGTGTTTCGCATTAAGGGCAAGCTGGCGGATAAAGGTTCCGCCAGCTTGTTTACTTAAAAGGTTTTAATAGCTTCTCCTAAATCGAAAACTTCTACTTTACCGCCAAGAAGCATAGCCAATAATGAACTTCCGATAGCGCTGCGATAACCGGCGGCACAATGTACCACAATGGGCTTATCTGTAGGGATCGACGAAGCCTCTTCACGTAGTCGCGGAAGGGGGATGTGGATGCTCTCGTTAAAATAGATGTGCTCTTCCCGTTCAGGATCATTCCTGATATCAAGGATGGTATATGCCTCAGGCGAGTCCTTAAATGCCTGAATATCGAGAACTGGATTTTTCTCTGTTCCCTCTGCCAATACGAGTGTTCCCAAAATATTGGTCTCGTAGCCAATAGAGGCTGTGCGATAAGATAGTCTTTCCAGCTGTTGCTGACTGTCGCCGCCAAGAATGAACTTCTCATCCGGTGCCAGGACGGTCCCCAACCATGTTTCAAACTTGGTACCCTCCATAATATTGATAGCACCTTTTATATGGCCGGCGGCAAAAGCATCTCCCTGTCGTGCGTCTATCAACAAACAGTCATTGATATCATGTATCGGCGTAATGCTTTGCAGCGAAGGTTGCAGATCCGGAGCTCCTGTTAAGTTCAGCGCCACCGCATGTGTGAAATACTTGGGAATAAACGGTTGTTTGGTGCACAGCTCCTTAATAAACATCTCAATGTCGGGAGTATTTAACGCCCAGTTATGTTGCCGTTCATGTCCTATCGTTGTTGAGGTAACCTTATCAAGTGCCTTGCCACAAAGTGTGCCCGCACCGTGGGTCGGGTAGACAATTATCTCATCGGCGAGTGGAAGTATTTTTGTGGTTATGGTGTCGAACATCATTGCCGCCAGTGTTTCGCGCTGAATGCCCTTGCTGGCTTTGGCTTCGCGCAAATCAGGGCGGCCGATATCTCCCGCGAACAGGGTGTCGCCACTAAATAGAGCATAGGGGTTGTTATCACTGTATAGGAGGATACAAATGCTGTCGAGGGAATGGCCCGGAGTGCTTATCGATTCCAGTCGCAGGCTGCCCAGGCAAAGCGTATCGCCTGAATTAAACTTTTCAAAATGAAAACTTGCGGGGGTCTCACTGCTCATGTAGATCAAAGCGCCAGTGTGCTGCTGTATCTCTGAATGTGAGCTGACAAAGTCGGCATGTGAGTGCGTCTCTATCACGGCAACGATCTTTGCCTGATTCTCCTCCGCAAATCTATAGTAGGACGAGGGATCGCGCATTGGATCTATCAACACGATTTCATTCCGTTCTTCGCAAAGGATAGCATAGCTGTAATGCGAAAGAAATGGATCCTCGAATTGTTCAATTTTCATAGATAGTATTAGTATTTTGCGCAAAGGTAAGGCTTTCGTCTTAGCTTTCTACAACATCTGGATGCGCTAATACCTAAGTTATCTACTCTTAATTTAATAATTTCATTATAAATACGGGACATTCAAGTAATATTGCAGGTATACTTTTATCAAACAGAAGAACTTTTAGCCTCATTTTACAAACCTGAAATTGTGTGTTGTTCAACTATTGGCGTTGTCAGGTGTTGTTCAGATGATAAGCGTTAACGACGAGAAATTATGATAAAGATACTTTACGCGGTGCAGGGCACGGGAAACGGGCATCTTAGCCGAGCCATGGATGTTGTACCCTGTTTGCAGAAGATTGCCGATGTAGATGTGTTAGTGAGTGGTATTCAGGGTGATCTGGATCTTCCATTTGATGTTTCTTATAAACTCAAGGGCCTGAGCTTCATATTTGGCAAGTCGGGGGGCGTAAATCTATGGAAGACCTTCGTTAAGGCAGATCTGAGACGTTTGGCAAAAAGTATCAATCTGCTGCCTGTTGAGAAATACGATCTCGTTATTAACGACTTTGAACCCGTGTCGGCCTGGGCGTGTTATATGAAAAATAAACCCTGCATAGCGCTCAGTCACCAAGCCGCGGTATTGCATCCTTCGGCTCCGCTCCCGGAAAGCTCAGATATGATTGGTAAGCTTATATTGAATAATTACGCGCCGGCAACATCTCGTTATGGGTTTCATTTTGAACGATATGATGAAAATATATTTACGCCGGTAATACGCTCGCAGGTGCGTAATAAAAGCATTTCTGACCAGGGACATATCACTGTTTATCTTCCTGCTTATGATGATAAACGTATTGTTGAAAATTTGAGCCGCTTCCCCGATACGCAGTTTGAGGTGTTTAGCAAGCATAACAAAAAGCCGAGGCAATATAAGCACATCAAGGTAAGACCAATTAATAATGAGGCTTTCGTTGATAGTATGGCTACATCCTCAGGTATACTTTGCGGGGCAGGTTTTGAAACTCCCGCGGAGGCGCTATATATGCAAAAGAAGCTCCTCGTTATTCCGATGAAGGGCCAATATGAGCAGCAACTGAACGCCGAGGCATTGAAGAAGATGGGCGTTCCGGCGATTAAGAGCCTTAAATCGAAACATCATGGTATCATTGGCGATTGGCTGGAAAGTGGTTCGGTGATCCCCGTCGATTATAAGAATACTACGCAGGAAATCGTTTCTATGATTGTTAATAAACACTTACATGATTCCAGTGTAAATTGGACAATAGATTCTCAGATACAGCATGTCTATAAATAATAGTGAGGCCTTCGGATCCAACAGGGTAGGGGAGGGCATCAGACGCGATAATTTTGGAGAAAACTTCAAGTGGGGCGTAACTACCGCGGCTTTCCAGATCGAGGGAAGCTGTGCTGTCGACGGCAAAGGACCTTCAATCTGGGATACCTTTACTTCAAAAAAAGGACGCATCAAGAATGGTCATAATGCCAACACGGCCTGTGATTTCTATAATTGCTATCAGAAGGATGTCGCATTGTTACGGCGCCTGAATATTCCCAATTTCAGGTTTTCCATCTCCTGGCCCCGGGTAATGCCTGATGGAAAGGGACGGATAAATCAGCGGGGATTAGACTTTTATAACCGGCTGATAGATCATTGCCTTGAGAATGATGTGGATCCCTGGCTTACCCTTTATCATTGGGACCTTCCGCAGGCTCTTGAGCAGCATGGTGGCTGGACTAACAGGGATATCGTTTCCTGGTTTTCAGACTATACAGCTTTGTGTGCCCAGCATTTTGGCGACCGGGTAAAGCATTGGCTGGTGATGAATGAACCGATGGTATTTGCTGGCGCCGGCTATTTCCTTGGCTTGCATGCTCCCGGTCGTACTGGACTGTCTAATTTTCTTCCAACGGTACATCACGTGGTGCTCAGTATGGCCGAAGGGGGACGCGTATTACGATCAGTCCTGCCTGCCGGGGCGCAGATAGGAACTACTTTTTCCTGTTCGCATATAGAGCCATTTAGTGATTCGCAAAGGGATGTAGATGCTGCGGCACGAGCCGATCTTTTCCTTAACAGGTTGTTTATTGAGCCTGTTCTCGGCATGGGATATCCAACATCGGAAAGCAAGATATTGAAGCGTATAGAGCGCTTTGTGAAGCCTGGCGATGAGGATAACATGAAGTTTGATTTTGACTTTATTGGTCTTCAAAACTATACTCGCGAAATTGTTCGTTACTCTTTATTCACACCTTATATTCACGCTAAGCTGGTAAAAGCGCAGAAGCGCAATGTTCCTTTAACGGAAATGGGCTGGGAGGTGTATCCGCCAGCAATCTACCATATCATTAAGAAGTATGATGCCTATCCGCAGATTAAAAAGCTGATAATCACTGAAAATGGTGCTGCCTTCCCCGATAAAGAAGTAGATGGAAGGGTTGAAGATCTTGAAAGACTGAAGTTTATAAAAGATAACATTGAACAAGTTTACCGCGCTAAACAGGAGGGGGCGAAGGTTGATGGTTATTTTGTCTGGACGCTAACCGATAATTTTGAGTGGGCCGAAGGATACCACCCTCGCTTTGGACTGATCTATGTAGACTATGAAAATCAGCGCCGTATCATTAAAAGCTCAGGAAAGTGGTACGCTTCGTTTCTAGCTGGGCATCTTTAAATAGCTATGGTCTCGAGGATCTTTTTTACATCAAGCTTTGTGTTAAGATTCTCAAGATCATAGATATCATTGTCTTCAGTATTACTTGAATAATGGTCTTCCTGATATTGATATATTTTCCATTCTTTGTTGCTGTATTCCAGACTGGTTAGGTTCTCAATCCAGTCGCCCGAGTTTAGGTAGGTTACCGTACCCTGTTGATTATCAAATCTTCGCATGGCTGGCTGATGGATGTGCCCGCAGACTACATAGGCGTAACCTTTGTTTATAGCCAACTCCGCGGCGGTGTCTTCAAATTTGTTGATAAACTTTACAGCATCTTTAAACTTCGCTTTCACCTTTTTGCTGAAGCTCATTTTATCTCGTTTTAAGATAGTGAGAACGTAGTTTACAAAGCTGTTTAGCAGGATCAGCGAGTCGTAGCCTATGGCTCCCAGCCTTGCCAGCCATTTGGAGTGTTGCATAGTCACGTCAAATACATCGCCGTGAAAGAACCACGCCAGTTTTCCGTCCAGCTCCAACATTAGTTTGTTTTTCAATTCAAAGCCACCCAGCTTCATGTCACAAAACTTGCGGAGCATCTCGTCATGATTTCCCGTGAGGTAATAAACTTCTACTCCTTCAGATATCAGCTTCATGATGCGACGTATTACCTTCATGTGGGTTTCCGGAAAATACGACTTGCTGAACTGCCAGATATCAATGATATCACCGTTTAGAACGAGAATCTTAGGCTGGATGCTTTTCAGATAGCGCAACAGCTCCTTGGCTCGGCAGCCGTAAGTTCCCAAATGTACATCTGAAATGACCACAACCTCCAGCTCTCTCTTCTTCATATGCGATTTATTGATATCTTACAAAGATATTGGCCTCATGTGAATTGATTGTTAATGTTTTATGAATACATTCAGTCATAAAAGGAGTGTTTTTTTTACGTCATAAAGCCGTTCGGCGAAGGCCGCTCTTTTAGGTTAGGTTTGCTATCACAGCGGTTTTTTATAGGTTTGCGCCGGATGGAAAAATTAAACAATACCCAATACGATAGTATCATCTTCGATCTCGACGGCACCCTTTGGGATTCTACAGCAACAGTGGCAAAGGCATGGCAGTCGGCCAGACAAGAGTTTGATTATGTTAAGGATGATATAACTGCTGGTACGGTGGCGGGAATAGCCGGCATGGCTTATGATGCTATCTTTACACATTTATTTCCGTACCTGTCGCCAGAGCAGCTGGAGCGCTTTAAGAAGCGTTGCTCTGAATATGAGTTAGACGTGCTCAACGCTGAAGGAGGCACGCTCTATCCTGGCGTTAAAGAACTTATTCCCGAGCTATCTCAACGTTACAAGTTGTTCATCGTTAGCAATTGTCAGAACGGCTATATCGAACTTTTTCTAAAGCTCAGCGGACTTGATAGCTATTTTACTGGTCATGCTTGTTACGGCACCAAAACCCAGCCTAAGGCTGAAAATATTAAGGATATTGTAACTGATTTTCAGCTTAAAGCACCGGTATACGTTGGAGATACTATGGGCGACTATAAGTCGAGCTCGCTTGCCGGCGTTCCCTTTGTTTTTGTTTCTTATGGCTTCGGAGAAGTTGACGCGGCGCAGGTGGCGTCCTTTAAATCTTTTGCTGAGCTGAATAATTTTTTCTCATAATGACGAAGTTCGATAAACTTAAGGCCATTTCCGATAAGGGATATGAGGCTTTTTTATATGATTGTGACGGCACGCTTGCTGATAACATGGCTGATCATAAGCTATCCTATGTACGTGTGGCATCGGATCTGGGCGTAACTATTGATCCGGCGATTGTTGATGAGTTAGCAGGATTGCCAGTGCAGAAGGTAGTACTGGAAATAAATAAGCGTTATGCTTGCGACTTTGATCCCGCTCTTTTTGAAGCGCTTAAATATGAAGTGTTTTATCGTGAGTATATAGAGAAGGTAAGACCCGTAGAGCACGTGGCCAATCACCTTTTAGCTCATGTTGGTAAGGTGAAGATCGCGGTAGTGTCTGGAAGCTCCCGTGAGGTGGTCAGCAAAACTCTTGGCCTGCTCGGACTTCTGGAGCATGTTGAAGTGCTGGTATGCGCTGGGGAGACAACGTCTGGTAAGCCTGCTCCGGATCCCTTTCTTAAAGCGGCAAGCTTGTTAAATGTCGCTCCAGATCGTTGCCTTGTATTTGAAGATGGCAATCCCGGAGTAGAGGCTGCGAAAGCGGCAGGCATGGATTGGGTAAGAGTTGATCAGCTCTAAATGATTTTCGGGAATCAGGCTTTTTATAAGTATCTTCCTTTGGTATTATGCCCTTAAGATGAATATATTTGCTATATAACAGCCCCATATGATCCATTCTGACGATTGTAATCACCCGCATAAAGAGCACTGCTCCCATCATGGTCATCATCATGCATCTGGAGATCATCACCATGAAGGATGTGACCATTCCCATGGGATGCATCTTCACCCGGTAGTGAGCAATCTGAAGCTGGCTTTCTTTATCAACGTGGGATTTGCGCTTATTGAGTTTGTGGGTGGGGCGCTGACAAACTCTGTGGCTATCCTTTCAGATGCGGTACATGATCTGGGCGATGCCGTAGTTATCGGCATAGCCTGGTGGATGGAGAAGTTTTCCTCCCGCGGACGCAGTGTGCATTTCTCCTATGGATATCGTCGCTTTAGCACCCTGGCAGCTTTCCTGACTTCTGTGATCTTGCTAGCAGGATCTGCACTCATCATAGCTGAAGCTATTCCACGACTTATAGAACCCGAGGCCGTTAAGCCCGGAGGCATGTTGCTTCTTTCAATATTTGGTATAGCCTTCAATGGTCTTGCCGTATTGCGATTGAGAAAGTCTGGCGACTCCTTGAATCAACGGGCAGTGATGTTACATCTTATGGAAGATGTGCTTGGTTGGATTGCCGTGCTTGTCGGTAGTATTATTATGTATTATACCGCGTGGTATTGGATTGATCCGGTAATGTCTCTGGGTATTGCTGCTTTCATCCTTTTTAACGCTGGCAAGAACATCATCTCTGTCTTTAAAATCTTCTTACAATCAGTTCCTGATCATCTATCGGTAGAAAATATTCGGATGAAGTTATGTGAGGTTAATGATATTGATGACGTTCATGATATTCATGTTTGGTCTATGGATGGATCTTATAATGTTTTAACCGCCCATCTCGTGTTACGCAGGGGAGTGGCCTTACAAGATGTTACGTTCGCTAAAAGCGAAGCGATAAAGGTTCTTAAGCAGTTGAATATCCAACATCCCACCCTACAAGTTGAATTCGCCGCAGATAGCTGCGGATTTGAACATTGTTAATCCCGCGGACTTGTTTCTCAGTCTGGTTTTTCACCCCAGGCAACCAATACGGCTCCACCGATCATCATCGCGGCACCTACAGCGAGCTGCCATGTGAACTTTTCTTTTAAAAAGATGATCGAAAGGGCTATAGCAAATACAAGAGACATTCTTTCTAACGAAGCTACGTAAGAGGCATTGCCAAGTGTCAGCGCGTAGTAGGAAAATAAGGTCGACAAGCTGGTGGTCACACCTGCCGCGATAAGGAATATCCACGCATTCTGGTCAATCTGGTGGAGCTCGCCAAATTTTCCCTGGCTAAGGACCACAGACCAGGTGATAAGCAGTATTAGCACGGATTGAATAGCGAAGGCGAGGTTGGAATCTACGTTCTTAAGTCCGGCCTTCGTCAGGACAATAGTCGCGGCTGCCGATATCGCAGCAAGTAATGAGAAAAATACCCAGGATTGCCCCATAGTTGTTCTTTTTCATGTTAACACCAGGCAGCCCTTATTGTTAGGGTTCTTTTCCCGATTTCTAACCCAAGGCACTTGCACGCTTACACCTGTACCGTTATTTCCATGAATTACCTTTCCCCGGTGGTAAGTCTCCGGTAATTAGAAAAAAAAGTCGCTCACTTTGAGTGATATAGAAGTTAGGTTGTTGAAAAAAGATCTATTAACTTGTAATTAACAATAGTTTTATGTCTCTTTGTGCTCCCAAATGACTCCGTAGCTCAGCTGGTAGAGCAACAGACTCTTAATCTGTGGGTCCTGAGTTCGATCCTCAGCGGGGTCACAAAACAGCCTTCTATATGAAGGCTGTTTTCATTTAAGGGAGACGTTTTAATGTATAGCTCCCCAGCTAGTATTCGCTTTATTTCCCATTACCAATTCCAGTTTACCTCCCGCAACAATGTCTGAATGTTCAATGGTGGCCTTATTCCAGGCTTTTCCGTTTAACGTTGCTGATTGTATATACTTATTGTCTTCTGAAGCGTCTTTAGCAATAATCTCAAAGCTATTGCCCCTGCCAACATCGATGCTAACGCGGCTGAACAAGGGGCTACCTATAGCATAGCTGCCTGAACCGGGGGTAACAGGATAAAAACCCATGGATGAAAACACTACAAAGGCACTCAACCCTCCTCCATCTTCATCACCGGGAACGCCCATCAGATCATTTCGAAACCAGGATTTCAGTAATTGCCGAATTCGTTTCTGCGTCTTCCATGCTTGCCCCGCGTAGTTATAAAGGTAGGGAATGTGTAAGGATGGTTCATTAGCCATAGAAAACTGCCCAACATTTCCGGTATGATCAGGCAGGGTAGCGAAGAAGCTATACTTGCTTTTACCTAATGGCTCGCGGAATGTATTGTCGAGGTTTCGGGCGAATATATCAGATCCACCCATGAGGTGTATTAGTCCGGCAATATCATGTTGCACATCCCAACGATAAACCCAGCCATTGTTTTCATCGTAATAATCACGGGCGCCCATACCCCCGGAATAGCGATAGTCAAACGGTTGGATGAATCTTCCAGCTGAATCTTTTGGATGAAAAAATCCGGTTCCCGCATTATACAGATTTTTGTAGTTAGCAGACCGCTTGATGAAGTATTTGTAATCGGCCTCTTCTTTGAGCGTCTTCGCTAATTGAGCCATGCACCAATCGTCAAAGCTTGTGCCCAGGGTAACAGCCACAGGTTGACGCTTCTCGGAGAGATTTACATCAGCACAATATTCTTTTTCTTCGGGTCGCAGTGCAGGAAAATACCCTTTCTGGTTATAGAAAACATCCAGCTCATTGCTCGCCACTTTCGTCCATGGCAGCAATGACTTTTCGGTGAGAGCACCTTTGCAAGCCTCGTATGCTGCTTTATAGTCGAAATTTCGAAGTCCCTTACTATAGGCATCCCATATAACAGCAACCGCGTGGTTTGCATTCATGCGGTGACTATCGCCCGTTACCTCCGGAAATGTGGGCATCCATCCACGAGGCGACTGCTGTGCCATAAGCACGTACGACTGTATCATGTCTTCCTCCATGTTAGCGTCAATCAGCGTACGAAGCGGGTGCACCGCCCGATAGGTGTCCCATACCCAGTCATCTGTATAAAAGTTCCTTCCCCCATCCTTATGAATCTTCCCATCGAAAGCACTGTAATAACAGCCATCCTCGCTGATGTTAATCATGCGCTCATAGGTGCGGTAAAGGGAAGTGTAGAAAATAGTCTTCTCAGTTGCGGAAGCCCCTTCAATAAGGATTTTTCCTAAAGCTTTATTCCAGATGTCGCGCCCCGCCATGGCGAGCGTTGACACCTGATAGTCTTTAATCTCGGCACGCAGATTTCTTTTAGCTTGTGCGGTACTGATGAACGAAACGCCATATCGAATGTTCACTATTGTGTTTTCTTTGGAATAATCAAGTACCAAAGCCTGATTTTGACCATCAACACTTCGCTGTCCCGAGATATATTTGCCATCTATCAAAGCTCCAGACTTTAAGGGTGTCTGTTTGGTTTCCAGGTAGAGATATACTTTTGTCGCCGAGCGTCCCAGAGACTGATAACCGCTTATACCCTCACCATCGAATGATAAATTACCGTTGCCGACATTAATTATTAGCGACTTGTTGCCGTTTTTCTCAAAAGATAACTCGTACAATCCCGAGTGATGGGAGGGAGCATAATCTACCGCTATTTTTTCTTCATCAAGGTAAACGGAGTAACGGTAGGGACTAATCTTCTCCTGATCATAAGAAAACTTTTTTATTGGCTGAAGCTCCTCTATACCACCTTGATTTACACTTATGTTGAATGCCGAGCTACCTCTGTGGCTGGTGACCACTACCGGCAATCCCTTGATCTGATCTACGGTATAATCCGAACGTTCGGGATAAACACGCAACATACTATTCGGAAGATGCACCGTGGGATACGTAGGCACAAGCAGATGGCTGATATTTCCGATCAAAGGATTAACATAATCTACCGGTTCTTGTGGATGGTTATCTTCGGCTAAGCCCGGTTGGGGCAAGATTAGGGTTATCAGTAAAAAGAAACAGACGAGTGTTTTGATGTATTTTGTTGTTTTCATTCTCTATGTTGGGAATCGATATCGCTTGACGTTAAGTGATGCCTTCTCTGCATGCATATGACAAAAGTATCAATCAGATATTTATTTTATGTTAAATATCGTTTTAGCTGTACTTAAATAGCGATTTATGCTTAGTTCTTTGAGGACGATACTCTTGCTCACTTCCTGCCGGAGACCATCAGTTTTTGCCCGTACTCCGAATTTCAAGATAAATCTTAAAGCATTCATTACATTTGTTTCGCTAACGCGCTTGCAATGATTAGTTCTCAGCGATTTATCTGACCTGGCGCCCTTTTATAACTGAGGTTCTTGTATCTGTAAATTAATAAAAAATGGCACTTGAAAAAACATGGAGATGGTTTGGAAAAAACGATCCCATTAAACTTGAACAGCTACGCCAATTTGGAGTGGAAGGAATTGTTACGGCACTTCATCACATCCCCGTTGGTGAGATATGGCCCAAGGAAGAGATAATGGCTGTGAAGCACGAGATCGAGCGACATGGCATGCGTTGGAGTGTGGTTGAAAGCTTGCCGGTATCTGAAGAAATAAAGATATGCAGCCCCGAGCGATCGTTAAAAGTCGATAATTACATCGCCTCACTTAGAAATTTAGCAGAGTGCGGAATTACTACGGTATGCTATAATTTCATGCCAGTACTGGATTGGGCTCGAACGGATCTCCATTTTAAGAATGAATTCGGTACAGAGTCAATGCTCTTCGACTACGAAACCTTCGTAGCCTTCGACGTCTTCATCCTCAACAGACCTGGCGCGAGCGGCGATTATCCGCAGGAGACGGTACTTCGCGCCGCGGAGATCTACCAAGGAATGACGCCGGAAGAAAGCAATACGCTTGCTTATAATATCATTGTGGTTACGCAGGGATTTATCAATGGAACCGTGGGGAACGTCCTTGATTTTAAGGAAGTCTTCCTGAAATTCCTTGACCGGTATCGGAATATTGATACTGAGATACTCCGGCAGAATCTCCTCGCCTTTATCAATGACGTCGTTCCTGTCGCTGAAGAGTGTGGCATTAATTTATGTATTCATCCTGATGATCCTCCGTTTCCGCTACTTGGATTACCCCGAATCGCCAGTACTATCGCCGATTTTGAGTGGCTATTTTCAAATTGTACCTCGCTTGCTAACGGATTAACGTTCTGCAGCGGTTCGCTTTCTGTCAGGCCAGACAATGATCTGCTTGAAATTATAGAGAAGTTCTCTGAGCGGATCCATTTCGTTCATTTGCGCAATATTAAAAGGAGTTCAGAACGAAGTTTTTATGAGTCGGCACATCTGGATGGTGTTGTAGATATGGTCCCCATCTTAAGATTGCTCCTTAATGAACAGCAAAGGCGAAGAACGTCCGGATCGGGTGATCCCAGAATGCCGTTTCGTCCCGATCATGGATTAAAAATGTTGGACGATTTCGATCGTCAGAGTAACCCAGGATATCCTTTAATTGGCAGGATGCGCGGTCTCGTTGAAATCGCGGCCCTACAGATGGGTATTGAAAGATCCCTTAACAATTAATATCAATAAATATTTTATGGAATCATTATTTGACATCAGCGGCAAAGTTGCCGTAGTTACAGGCGCGGGTGGTGTATTGGGTGGAAGCATTGCCGCGAGTTTAATGAAAGCGGGCGTAAAGGTGATAGCTACAGATATCAGGCAGGAAAATCTGGACCTAAGGGTCAAAGAACTTCAGGAGATACATCCCGATGCTATGGGCATCGTGGGGAATGTGCTTGATCTGGACGATCTCAGGAGCCTTGTGATAAAGATAAAGGAGCAATGGGGGAGGATCGATATTCTGGTGAACTGTGCCGGAGGGAATATTCCAGGGGCAACATTAAGAGAAGATCAGAGTGTGTTTGATATGGCCATTGAAGACTGGGAGAAGGTTACCAACCTGAATCTAAATGGAACCGTATATCCCTGTCTTGCATTCGGCGAAGCCATGGCTGAGCAAAAGTCGGGATCTATCATCAATATTTCATCCATGGCCACTTATTCCGCGATCACCAGAGTTCCCGGATATTCCGTTGCCAAAACCGGTGTCAACAGCTTCACTCAATGGTTAGCAACAGAGATGGCTCTCAAGTTTGGCGAAGGAATCAGGGTAAATGCAATAGCCCCAGGTTTTTTTATAGGAGACCAAAACCGCGCGGTGCTTATTAATCCCGATGGCAGCTACACTGAACGTAGTAAAAAAGTATTGGCCAGAACTCCGATGCGAAGGTTTGGCGACATTACTGAGCTTAACGGAGCCGTTCAGTTTCTATGTAGCAAGGCTGCCAGCTTTATTACCGGAACTATTATTCCTGTAGATGGCGGATTTACAGCATTTAGCGGTGTTTAAGCATGAAAGGCTACCCTAACAGATCATAAGATGAACGGCTGCCTTCCTTCATTTAATGATCTGTTCGTTGTCTAATGGCTATCAACGTTGGCAACGTTTTAACAACCCTATAGTTATGTTAAACGGTTATCTTATCATCGGCTCGTAGATGGCAATAGCATCTCTGATATGACGTTAGTTTTCTGAGCCCAACTCTTTACCAAATTTCGAACAAAAAAGTTTAAAAAGTATTTTTTTTTGTTTGTTGTAAGTGGTTGTTTTTTAGTATTTTGTAATACGAGCTTGCGTTTTTTGAAAAGCTATGAAGTTTCTTTACGGGAACCCGTAAAAAAGACCGCTCTTAAAGTTCTACTTTTAGGAATCAAATGATGACGATGTTCTGGTTCTGTAAGGCATCATCGATTTGGTCGTGTTGGCAATAATTACTTGGTTAAAGCATGTGTGATATGCTTATGTTAAAATGGGACTGGGCACCAATCCTTATCACAAAAAAGCTCATTGAAACATCAGTGTTCGGAATCTACGTGTTGCTCAAACTATAAAATTAAACCTATAGGTTGAAAGCTTTCCAACTTAACATTAGTTTATCACGCTGCTTTCTATTTAGAAAGCAGCGTTTGTATCCCGCCTCCCGCTAGTTCTCGCTCCTTTTACCAATCTAAATAATCCCAAGGTCTTTGCAGAAAGCAATCAGCTGTTCATTCTTTGTCAATCCCAGGACGTCTCTCATAAAGCCTAATCGCTTTTCTACACTACTCAAGCCATAAGGTTTAATCTGTTGTTCCTCAAGAAAGGCGGGAATATCTTTTTGCTTCATACCATGGGCAAGTTGTCTGATCAGCGTCAGATCGTAGTCGCTAAATTCATAGGTATTCACCTCTTCCTTTTGGTGTTTAAGATCAGGATTTAAGTAACGTTTATTACTGCTGATATCGGCCATAGCACGTTTTAACTCTTCAATATCACGCCTGGCCTTGCGTACATAGGCGTTAACTGCCAGATCATTCATCAGGTGGTCAATAACGCTCCGCTTATTCTCTGCCGAGAATACCAGAACCTTGATCCCCGGCTGCACCGCCTTTATCTGTTCAATAAGCTCCTCGCCACCTTTTATGCGTTCGGTATACTCATCATCCTCAAATGAAAGATCCGTGATTAATAGATCATAGGGCTCTTCGTATTGCTGCGCATGCACACAACGTTTCAGCGCGTCATCACAATAAAAAACATAATCCGCTTGTATCACCCCCAAATCTGACAGGGCTTTTCTCACAGAAATACTTGCACTTTCGTGATCCTCGGCAATTAACACTCTATTAAACATTTGCGATCTTTTTAATTGGGAAAGTCATACGCACGCGCAGTCCGCCATCCTTTCCAGTCTCAAATATAATCGAGCCCTGCATATTAAAAATACGGTTTTCCGTATTCCGCAGTCCATTTCCCCAGTTTTTGTCTCCTGAGATTCCTTTCCCGTTGTCTGAATAAAGTATACGTAAACCCTCCGCTGTGTGTTCGAATCTCACGGCCACAAGGCTGGCTTCACTATGCTTTTTCATGTTCACCATCAACTCCTGCAACACATACTTAATCTCCTGCTTTCGCGGCACCTCCTCAAAGCGTTGCCAAAACTCGTCACTGCCGCCTACCAGCATTACTTTAACTTTATTGGATGAGAATCCTGCAAGTAATCGTTTGATGTCTTGTTCAAGATCGTTGCCTACCCACTGGCTTTCATCTTCATAGGAAAGGTTGCGCGATTGTTCATACAGGCGCTCCATATCATCAAGTATTTCATCTTTTTCCTCTTTCCCGCCATGTTCAATTTCCGACATCAGCCGGTACAGACCGTTGGCTACCACATCATGAATTCTTTTAGACATCTTCAGCTGATTTTCTTTAAGGGCATGCTCTTTCTCAAGTTTAAGATGCGCTTGCCGCTTTTTATACCATATTACCGCTACGGTACTAACGCTCGTAATGAAAAAAAGAAGGGAATAAATAACCAAAGAGCGCTTAGAACTTTCCTTTTGGAATTTTAAGGTCTCTGCCTTGTGCTTTTCCGTTTCGTAGCGTATCATCGCAAATTGGTTTTTGGCCTGGTTACGGCTAACATCGATGCTGTCGGCAAGCTGCTGGTATTGACTGAAGTATTGCCTTGAAGCTTGCTCATCGCTAAGTAACACTAACCTTCCCAAAGCTAAAAGTCTGTCGTCAGGGCTTCGCAGGATAGTGGCTATCACTTGTTGTTTCTTTGCGTAGTAAAGGGCAGAATCAGGCTTGCTATTCAAATAGTACTCTGTGAAGAAAGCATAGCTGGCATTTTGGCCCCAGATATCTTCTAATTGCTCACGCACACGCATTGCCTTAATAAAGATCGGTACCGGGTTATACCTTTTGTCTATCATCCAACGTGTCAGTGCATAATTACTTAGCGCCCGCACGTACTGTAGAGAATCATCGGTACTCTCGTAGGCTTTTTTTTGATATGCCAGGGCATTGCGGTAATCCTTTTTCTCATAGTATGTATTCCCTATGTTGTTTAGCACGCGGGTTTTTAGCGAGCTGTCGCTCATATAATTCAGGCATTCCTTATAGAAAGCAATGGCTTCTTCATATTTCTTTAGATTCGCGGATGATAGTCCTAAATTATTTAAATTCGAGAACATGAAGATTTTTTGCTCTGGATTATTTGGGTCAAGGTAAGGAATCGCGCTTAACGATAACTCCTGACCACCGAAATTATCGCCATGATCTGTAGCTATAATCCCCATATTAATCAAACAGCGGGCAACACCAAGACGGTCGCCAGCTTGAAGAAAGGGATCCCGCGCATCATTGAAATATTGAAACGCACTATCCGATTGATGTGAATCACGAAATTTAATGGCTTTTTCATAGTACGGGTTGCTGCCAAGCTTAAGTCCTCTGCTTTCATGTTTGCATGAGGTATATGTCAGTATCAGAACGATGAATATCAGAATGGGGCGCACGGTACTTATTTTTTTTACAAAATAAACATAATTGCGCGCAATAAACTCTACAAATCTTTTCGCTTATGTAAAAGCCCGGAATGTATTTAAACATACCGGGCAAGTAAACATTTTGGTTCTCTATCACGGAGGAGGTAGCTGCGTACTCTTACCTCCTTCGTCTCCCGAATCACTCTGAGTAGGACTAGCATTACTTGAATTATTTTCCGCATTTGTATAACTTGATGGAGCGGGATTTGGAGTTGTGCTTTCAGGATATACCAATCCCAATAAAGCCGCAATTAGCAGTTGAAACATTTTCTTCTCTTTTAAGATGTGAATGACTTACCCGCCGGATATTCTGTCCGTACGGAGAGCTTAAAAGAGGGGCCTCTCTTTATGGGAAGAGTACTGGTGCAAGATGTGTCGTTGGTTTACTTCCCATTTCCGCGTGACAACATCTTGCACAGCATTACACTATTTGCTCATTAGTGTTACACAAAAGTACTTTGGCAGCCGCCTGCAGCGGATATCTGATTCCCATATTTCCTGAAATTCCGGGAACCCGTAAAATGCGGATGCTTCAGCTTTTATTTTCGTAAGGTGCCGTTTCTGATGTTTGCGGATTACCGCTCCGCGATTCTTAAAGATTATATTGATAAATGCGCAAGGGGAGAGCTACCGCTGAATTTAAAAAGGCCTACCGCCGCAAGGCTTCGGGATGAATGTCTGGAGCTTATTCCCCGCCGCTGTACTGACCGGGATCTTATGATCCTGCGCGACTTCTTCGGTTATAAAGAAAGTCCGGAAAGCTTCATGTTACATATTAAAAAGGTCGATCCCGATAAATTTCGACCGCTGGTCAATTGGCTAAAAGGAAAATCCAGGCATACCTCCGAGCAAAATATAGAATTGCTGGCATGGCTCATTGATTACAATCCACGTCCTTATGTTTTCGAATACTCCGGAAATCAGCTTGTTGACTATCGGCCTCAAAAAGCAGAAGCAGCAATGGATAATGAGTCGCTGATATGGAATGGCAAAGGTTTTCGGCTGGAGTTACAAGTGTTTGATTCTGATAGTCTGAAGGTATCAGTAAAAAAGGTGGCGGGGCTTCTGAAAATTAATATCCGTCAGCTCGGTATTTCCGAGGTCTGAGGAACGGTGGCAATGTCCGCCAGGTTAACCATCAGAAAAAGCGTAAATAAATAATGCCAACAGAGGCGCTCGCTTCTGTTGGCATTATATCGTTAAATAAGTGAATGTTTAATTCTGTGTCGAGGCTACGCTGTAGTGCTTCCTGCAGCGTTCTTAACGTCTGCTTGGACCTTCTCAGCTTTTGCCTTTACGTTTTCAGTAAATTCGTCCTTCATCTCTTTGAGGTCATCGGCCTTGTGACTGATGCTTGATTTTACCTGTTGTGCCTTGTCCTTAATGGTACCTGCAAGATCCTTGGCTTTGTCGGAGATCTGACTTCTTGTCTCACTGCCACTATCGGGAGCGAACAAAATTCCAAGGGCAGCGCCCACGGCTACACCAGCTAAAAGTGCTGCAACTACTGCTGTTGTATCACAGCTTCCATGAAGGTTGTCGTTGATTAATTTCTTATAATTCATGATCTTATCCTTTTCTTTCTATAACAACGTCCTCCCAATTGTGTTTACATTATTGCTATTTATGTTATCGTGTGCTGATTTTTTGAGCGGCTTTTCGAAAATATCAGCTCCATAGGATAATCTCGCCATGTCTGTCTAATAGATTTCTCGTCAATGATGAGTGTAATTGGTATAGCGCGCAGGATTTTATAAATTTAGCGGAACTTAGTTTATTTTAATGAAGAGAATTTTATATATGCCCGTGATATGCGCGGTTCTGGGAGTTGCTTGTAATGGCAGCTCCACGAAAAGTTCCTCTGCGAACGTATCTTTTTCACCATCAAATCCTTTTGCCGAAGCCAGCAAACTTGACTTTCAAGCGCCAGCTTTCGATAAGATCAAAGATGGTGACTTTAAACCCGCGCTTCTGGAAGGTATGCGTCTTCAGATGGTAGAGGTCGACAGTATCGTTAATAATTCTGCTGTCCCTGATTTCGAGAACACGATCGTTGCTCTCGAAAAGAGTGGCGCTTTGTTACGCCGCACTTCCGCGGTATTCTCCTTGTTGACGCAGGCAAATTCTAATCCTGAACTTCTGAAAGTAAAAGAGGAGCTGGCACCGCAGCTGGCAGCCAATTACGATGCTATTTATCTGAATGGTCCTTTATTTTCCAAAGTGGAGGCGATTTACAATAAGCGCGCCTCTTTAGGTTTAGACGCTGAGGCATTGCGCTTGCTTGAAGTTTATTACCAGCGCTTTGAACTTGCCGGCGCTAAGTTGTCGGAAGATCAGAAAGCTAAACTTAAGGAACTGAATAAGGAGGAGGCAACGCTCAATACACAGTTTACCACCAGGCTGCAATCGGCTAATAAGGATTTGCAGAACACTACCCAGCAGCCTGCCTTGATGACAATGGATGATCGCGCGGCGCGCCAGACCTTGTTTTTAAAAGCCTGGAATCGCTGCGAAGGCAATGACGATAAAGATACCCGGAAGATTATTTTGCGCATTGCCGCTATCCGTGCTGAACAGGCGAGGTTAATGGGCTTCCCTAACTACGCGGCATGGAAACTGAAAGATCAGATGGCTCAGACTCCGCAGGCCGTGGAAGCATTTCTTGCGAAAGTAGTGCCGGCGGCGGTATCGAAAGTAAAAAAGGAGGCTGCCGACATTCAAGCGGTCATGGATAAAGAAAGTCCGGGTATAAAACTTGAAGCGTGGGACTGGGATTATTACGCTGAAAAGGTGCGCAAGGCAAAGTTTGATCTTGATGAAAATGAGGTAAAACCATACTTTGAACTTAATAAGGTACTCATAAACGGTGTGTTCTTCGCTGCCAGTGAGCTCTATGGGCTTACCTTTAAAGAGCGTAAGGATCTTCCGGTATATCAGGAAGATGTGCGTGTGTTTGACGTATTTGATAAGGATGGCTCGAAAATCGCCCTCTTCTATTGCGATTACTTTAAGCGGGATAATAAGGACGGTGGCGCATGGATGGATAATCTCGTGCCTCAGTCAAAGCTCATGGGCACTAAGCCTGTGATCTTCAATGTTTGTAACTTCCAGAAACCAGAGGCTGGAAAGCCTGCCTTAATAAGCTTCGATGATGTGACAACCATGTTTCATGAGTTTGGACATGCCCTGCATGGAATCTTTGCCGATCAGGTATACCCGGGAATTTCAGGAACAAGCGTGGCGCGGGACTTTGTAGAATTTCCGTCTCAGTTCAATGAACATTGGGCCTCTGATCCCAAGGTGCTGAAGAACTATGCCTTGCATTATAAAACAGGACAACCCATCCCTCAGACCCTGCTTGATAAGATTAAGAAAGCTTCATCTTTTAATCAGGGCTATGTGTTCACTGAATTGCTCGCCGCCGCGGCTTTAGATATGAACTGGCATACTGTCGCCGCTGGCACCGCTGTCAAGGATGTGGATGCCTTTGAGAAAGAAGCCTTAACCAAAGACGGCCTTAACATCTCATACGCCCCGCCTCGTTATCGCTCAAGCTATTTTCTACATATCTGGAGCAACGGATACGCCGCCGGATATTATGCTTACAGCTGGACCTCGATGTTAGAACACGATGCTTATGCCTGGTTTGAGTCGCATGGTGGCCTGACCCGGCAAAATGGCCAACGTTTCCGCGACATGATTCTTTCGCGTGGAAATACAGAAGATCTTGGCAAGATGTTTAAGGACTTCAGTGGTCACGATCCCGACATTAAACCGATGCTTCGCAATCGCGGACTTTTATAGTTTTGACCTTTAGGCCGGCATCTTTAGCCGGCCTTTTTTGTTTTTCTTCTTCCCTGGGAGACTTTCTTTTTGCAGAATCTTTTCTTAGATCAACGTACTACCCCGGTCGACCGGAGTATAAGCGAAATATCTTCAGGAAATCGACACATGTTCCGCGTAGTGTGCCGCTTTTTGGAAGCCAGAGAACAGAGAAATATCGCTCACTACCATCGGGTTCTTTCCGGCAAAGCGGCTTTTTCGCTGCTCTCGAAATTCCTGCTATAACTTTTTAAATTTAATTCACATGCCGCCTGAACCCTCCCGGTGACTTCGGAGCTGTCAGTCACGCTGCAATGGGTACCGGTATGCAAGGCTGACAGAACAAAGATGAAATGAATTTTTTCGCCAGTCAAGTCCATGTCCTTCAGTNNTGTCGATGAAATGCCCATGAAATGTCGATGACCAGTGCTGTCTGTTCCGAAGCAGTCCCGAGTAAGACTCGAACCAGGTAGGTAGCAGGTGATTTTTTGCCGTTGCTCTAGAAGAAGCAATGTGGCGAAAATATTTATTCAGAAAGCGGACTTGATTTAATTGTTATAATATTGGTGTTTAAGGCGTTGATATTTAAGTTGTTGAATGCTGGTTTTTTCGATAGGATAAAATTGTGTGTTATACTTATAGTTAAATTTAAAATCATGCTTTTAGGCAGTGTTTTCTAATTAGGAAACAGCCTCGGCGGATTGCAGCGGTGACGTGATAAGATACGTCGCGAGGAGCTAAATTAGAAAAAGGCATAACGCGTGTACATCATGCCTTTTTCTAGTTAGAAGTTTTCCGTGACTGCTAAACTCTGTGTAAGGAAAGAGGAGAATGAATGCCCTCAGGTGCTTCATAATCCTTTAGTATCTCCTGGCGTAAAGCCTTGTAGTTTCTAAAATATAACTCGGAAACGGTATACTTATTATTTTCAATATAAAATGTCATCGTATAAAATCCATCTGTTTTCTTGCCTGATACGTTATCTGTGAGGTTTTTAATATCGGCTCTATTGTATTTCCTGGGCGATGAAAATATCTTCTTGATCTCGATTTCGGTATCGCTTAGTTTAAGGGACAGGAACATGTTCCTGATATGTCTGAAAAAAAGTATGCATAGTAAGGCTGTCACCGCCAGCCAGCTTGCTGTTCCATTATAGATTAATGTACCAGTTTTTGCATACGAAATAATGTCACTTACGATAGCAGATGCAAAAAAAATTCCGCATAAAACAGGAATTACTGACCAGATAGAACGTTTGGATGTAATCATGATAAAAAGTTTAAGACTGTCAAATTAGTTTATTGATTTTTTAGAGCACATTACTAATATAATTTTTTTTGTTGGATATCTCAATATCTATCAGAAAGGATTCTTTTCAGGTCGGCAGCATCAAGAAATAGTTTTTGCATCTCCTAAGCCTGCAGGTGCCCTGTTTTAAACCGAACGGCTTGTAAATGTGGGAGGATCTGATTAATTTCAGCTTACAATCTTTGAAACTATGATAAATAACCATGAAATAGATTATCGCATTTTCGGCGAGGAAATGCAATATGTTGAAGTTGAACTGGATCCGAGTGAAACGGCAGTTGCTGAGCCTGGGGCATTTATGATGATGGACGACGGCATACAGATGCAGACAATTTTTGGCGATGGCAGTCAGCAGGGCAGTGGCCTGTTGGGTAAGTTGTTCAGTGCCGGGAAGCGTTTGCTTACTGGTGAGAACTTATTCATGACAGCGTTTACGAATGTTGGTTATGGAAAGAAACGGGTAAGCTTCGCGTCGCCCTATCCGGGGAAGATCATAGCACTGGATTTGCTACGCCTGGGGGGGCGGGTAATATGCCAGAAAGATGCTTTTCTATGTGCCGCAAAGGGCGTGTCGGTAGGTATTGAATTTCAGCGGCGCCTAGGTTCGGGACTGTTTGGAGGGGAGGGGTTCATTATGCAACGTCTGGAAGGCGATGGCATGGCTTTTATGCACGCCGGAGGTCATGTCCTTGAAAAAAGACTGGAACCGGGAGAGTTGTTGAAGGTAGATACCGGTTGTCTGGTGGGCTTCACTAATGGCGTAGACTATGATATTCAGTTTGTTGGAGGAATAAAAAATACCATTTTCGGGGGCGAGGGCGTATTTTTCGCCACGCTGCGAGGTCCCGGAACGGTGTGGATTCAGACCTTGCCAGTTAGTCGACTGGCATCACGTATTTTACAGTTCGGCACTGGCGCCCGTAAGGAAGAAGGCAGCATCCTGGGTGGCCTCGGCAACCTGCTGGATGGCGATGGCCGATGATATTAATAATAATGCGCGCCGCGGTCGGAGACTTTCAGCGCGCGTTATTAATTTAAGGAGCTTCGATAGGCCAGCGGACTGCGTCCTACCTGTTGCTTAAAAGCTCTTGTAAAATGCTGCGGATATTTGAAGCCCAGCTCGTAAGCAATCTCGGCGATGGTTTTATCACTGTCAAAGATGCGCGATTTTGCTACCTCAATAATTCTCTTTTGTATTAACTCCTGTGCCGAAATTCCAGCTTCTCTCTTGATGAGGTCACCGAAATAGTTCGTCGATAGATTAAGCATTTCAGCACACCAGCTAACGCTGGGCAAACCCAGATCTACGGGTTTTTCTGAAGCGAAATAGCCACTTAGAAGGTCATCAAAGCGCTCGAGAATGCCCTTGTTTACATGTTCTCGCGTGATAAACTGCCGATCGTAAAAGCGGTGGCAGTAGTTAAGAAATAACTCAATGTTCGAAGCGATGAGCGTTTTGCTATGCTTGTCGATCGTTTGCTTTAACTCCTTTCGGATATTCTCAAAACAGCCAAGAATTACCTGCCGCTCGTCTTCTGAAAGATGCAGCGCTTCGCGCGCGTCGTAAGAAAAAAAATTATAGTTGGCGATGTGTTTCTCCAGAGGGGTTCCTCGAATGAGATCCGGATGAAATACCAGCGCATGGCCCGAGGGTTGATAGGTGTCGCCGTTGGCCTCGAGCCCCATTATCTGACCAGGAGCGATAAATACGAGAGTTCCTGCTTCGTAGTCGTAATAATTGCATCCATAGCGCAAATCGCCGCATTTGATATCTTTAAGATAGATGGTGTAAAATCCGTAGAGATTTCGTTGATAACATTGTTTGTCGGCAAGTGATAAATCGATAACGTTAACCAGGGGATGAAGACAGGGATTATTGTGTTGACTGGCGAAGTCGCAGATACTATCAAGCCTGTTAATTTTTTCCATTTTATAAATGCTTATTCAAATATATCTAAAGGATGAGGATTTTTTGTGGTCAACAGTGATATTGGTATTCTTTACAGTGATCTGTATAAGTGGGGCTGGAAAAAAAGATCCACCTTTGCATTACCGGAAACTTCAACATCTGCCGAACTGTTAAAGAAATAAAATATAAATAAACTGTTATGAGCGAATTAAAGAATGATAATATCCCTTTTGCTGGCGGTGAGCCGGGAAGTGAGGCCTATTTTACCGGCGAGGCACTGGTGAACATCCTGGTGGCAAGTGATGAAACGAACAGCTATTCGGTAGGCAATGTTACGTTCGCGGCCGGATGTCGCAATAACTGGCATACGCATCCTGCTGGCCAGATTTTGCTTATCACAGATGGTTTCGGCTATTACCAGGAGCGTGGAGAAAAAGCGCGGATACTTTCTAAAGGTGATGTGCTAAGTATTCCCTCTCATGTAGAACATTGGCATGGTGCCGCCGATACCAGTAGTATGACACATGTGGTGATCACCAACAGAAGCAACGGCGAGCAGGTTAGCTGGCTGGAGCCGGTGAGCACCGAAGATTATAAGGCAGTGAATGAAGAGTTGCCGATAAATCTATAATAGCAAGGAAATAAAATAATACACCTATAAATGAACAAATTTCAAGTAAAGGCTTTTGGAACGGAAGCATCGGATGCTCCTTTAAAGCAATTGACGATCGACAGACGGGAGGTTAACTCCGACGATGTGGAGATCGATATTTTATATTGCGGAGTTTGTCACTCCGATTTACATACCGCGCGTAACGACTGGGGGGGCAGTGCTTATCCCGTAGTGCCGGGACATGAAATTGTAGGACGTATCAGTCGCGTCGGAGCCGCCGTGACGAAGTTTAAAGTTGGCGATCTTGCCGCTGTCGGATGCATCGTCGATAGCTGCCGCGAGTGCGCGAGCTGTAAAGAGGATCTGGAGCAATACTGTTTCAGCGGTTTTACCGGCACATATAATGGAGCTGATAAACACCTCGGCGGCCATACCTTCGGTGGATATTCAGAAAAAGTTGTTGTAAAGGAGCACTTCGTATTACGGGTGCCGGAGAATCTTGATGCGGCTGCCGCGGCGCCGCTTTTATGTGCCGGCGTAACTACCTGGTCGCCTCTGCGACATTGGGATGTTAAAGAAGGATCGAAGGTTGCGGTAGTTGGTTTAGGTGGCCTGGGACACATGGCTATTAAGCTTGCGAAGGCGCTGGGAGCGGAGGTGACACTCTTCTCAAGAACGCCATCAAAAACGCAGGATGCTCTTGATCTGGGCGCGCATCACGTGGTGATCTCCACAGACGAATCGGAGATGCAGGCGGTGCGTGGTAAGTTCGACCTTATTATTGATACTGTTCCTTATGTGCATGACATTAACCCATATGTTTCAACGCTGGCCATCAGCGGAACTATTGTATTAGTAGGATATTTAGGTCCCTTAGATCCGTTCCTGAATACTGTGCCGATGATTCTCGGACGCAAGTCTGTTGCCGGATCTGTAATTGGGGGTATTGCCGAAACCCAGGAAATGCTTGATTTCTGCGGTAAGCACAATATCGTCTCTGAGATTGAGCTGATAAAAATTCAGGATATCAATGAGGCATACGACCGGATGTTGAAGAGCGATGTCCGCTATCGTTTCGTAATTGATATGGCTTCTTTGAAAGCTTAATCTACCGCGCGTTAGCATGCCGCAGCTGAATACAAACATCGGCTGCGGTATGCTTTATTGTTAGTACCCGACGTTCTACCTTTTGCCTTGTTTTATATTCACTGGTATTTTCTTGATGTGTGCTAGTTATTTACCCCGTTTTTGGTGTTCTACTAATGTTTTCGCTTTCTTTTTTGCAAAAATGGATACTCAATCGTGGTTTCATTGTCGTTGTTACTTCGATGAAGGTAAAATAATACGTGTAAATATTAAAGTATTGGCGCGTTCTGTTTTTTTTTCTCGTAAAATAGATAATTTGACTCGATGATTGGGGTGATTTTCTTTGTAGCATTGTTTGTTGTATAGGTGCTGATACTATATTTTAAGGGAATCAAATAAAATAGCACCCATCACATCTCATCGAAATATGTTAAAGAAACAATTTTTAGCACTCCTGCTACCCCTTGTGGTAGCAAAGGCACTGACAGCTCAGCAGGTAAAACATTTTACTATTTCGCCGCAAAAGGCTATTGCCGGCGAACCTATTACCATAAGCTATAATCCAAAAGCGACTCCTCTTGAGAAAAAAAAGAAGATCAGCGCTACGCTTTACCAGTTCCGTAATTATACCTGGGATATTTCAGAAATCAATATGACTAAGAAAGATAGCCTATGGACCGCGGCACTGACTCCGGGAAAAGATGTTGCATTAGTGGCTTTCAAATTTAGAAGTGGAAAGGTTTCAGATATTGGTGACGCCTATGGCTGGATGTTACAGGATACCAGCGGAAATAACCTTCCGGGTGCCTACGCTGGCTGGGCATTTTTGCGCAATCCAACGGTAGCGGAGATGTATCCCGGATATACAGATGGTAAAGCTTTGATAGGCAACGATGTTGTTTCGTACTGGATGACTCAGCAATTGCGATATGCTCCTCAGAGTAAGCGACAGATATTTTATTACGCGTTAAAGGTATTAAAGAATACAAATCCCGAGCAGGCCCGACGGAATGCCTTCGAGGATATTAAGTATGTTAATAATCTGCCGGACCTTTCGATGAACGATCTGTTAAGCTTAAAGAAAGTTTACAGCGAGATCCTGGAACAACCGGCATCCGCTGATTCTGTAGCTAAGATCATTGCCTCAATAGATTCTACAGCAATAAGAAGTAAGAATGCCGATAAGCTGAAGGCTTATAAAGCATTGGGACAGGAACGCGACTACAAGAAACTTCAGGATGTTTATATAAACTTTCTGAAAAACTATCCTATGAATCGTGCTGATCATTCTTTTGATCGCGATAATTACATTGATTATGGCAGGATATACGGAGCTATCGGCACTATTTCTTCGGTGCTGAAAGATACTGTCACATATAAGAAATACGTTGCAGAGGCACCGTTTGCTAGTCTTTCTACCATTTATTATAGAGCGGTTCAGGTTCCTTACGTATCGTTAAAGACAATACAGGCTGATCAGGCTTACGTGTATGCTAAGCCTATTATAGCACGAATGATGGAGTTTAACGCAAGTAAGCCTGATCGGTTTATGGATGTGTATTTTGATTTGATTCCCACTTTCGCGGATGTGCTTATGCAACTGAAGAAAGACGAACCTGCATTAGGATTCGCGAGCTCTGCGCAGCAGAAATATCAGTACGGAACAGCAACCTTGAATGAGGTGCAGTCGGTACTATTAGAGCGCATGGGACAAAAGGATAAGCTTCGGGCGGTGCTTCTTGCCAGCGCGAAAAAAAATCAGGTAAGTCCCCTCATGTTGGAAATGCTGAAAAAGCTATACGTTGAAGAGCATAAAAGCGCTGAAGGTTTTGATGCTTATGTTTCGCAACTAAAGGGCGAAGAGGGCAAGAAAGCTCTTGAGGCGAAAGTTATGGAGGCCATGATCAACAAGTCTGTGCCTGATTTCGTATTGAAAGATAACAAAGGCAAACAAGTGCGTCTGAGCGATCAGAAAGGCAAGGTCGTTGTCTTGGATTTTTGGGCTTCGTGGTGCGCTCCATGTAAGGCCGCTTTTCCTGGCATGAAAATGGTGTCGGATAAATATGCCAACGATAAGGACGTTGTGTTTTTCTTTATTGATACGCAGGAGAAGATGAAGGATTATGAGAGCTACGTGAAGAAATATCTTGCAGAGAAAGGCTTTGATTTCCATGTGCTGTTTGACGCTGACGCCAAGATGTCTAAAGCGTTTGGTGTAGGCCCTATTCCTCATAAAATGGTGATCGGTAAAGATGGCAGGTTACGTTTTTCGGAGGTGGGCTATATGGGCAGCCCCTCTGAACTTTCAGACGAACTTAGCATGATGATTGAAAAGGCAAAGACGGTAAATTAAGAGTAAATCCGGGAAGCATTGCGGAACTTCTGCTTTGCTTCTCGGGTTAAATAGAAATTGATTTCAAATGAAGAGGATATTTTTGTTTTCGGTACTCTTAATGCTGTCTTCATCGACTATTATTTTCGGGCAGGAAGGCACGAAGGTGAAGGTGGATAGTATCGTTTCTGCACTTAATGCCAAAGATGCCGGAAAGCTTTTAGGAATGATGACTTCCGGCGCGGGCATCGGCGATCTGGAAGACGTGGATAATAAGCTTGTCTTGCCGGCAATTTTAAAGAACTTTAGTAGCATAAGATCCTACGTTATAATATCCGATGACTTGCTTGCCAATGGAAATAGACTGGTATCTCTTAGCGTGAGCTATGGTGATGACAAAAAAGGTAAGCCGACCTTGACCTTTAACAGGGAGGGTAAATTACTGAATCTTGGCATTATTCGCAGCAGAAAGCGCGTAAATGCGGAGCTTGCCCTGAAAGATGCTTTATCGGCGGCAACTCGTCCGGATACCTTGAGCGTCCCCTTCAAACTTGCGAACGGTTTGATTTACGTTGCCGCGGAGTTGAACGGTATCAATGGATATTTTCTGTTTGACAGCGGCAGTCCCGTCACCTTACTCAATAAACGCTTTACTGAGCAGGACAAGCAGGTTAGAGGAGTAAGTTTCGACTTTATGGGAATGGGCGGTAAAATGGATTCGCTGGTATGGTCGCAAGGAAATATGCTGCATTGGGCGGGCTCAATAGTGCCCAATCTGGATGCTCCGGCCTCGGATATGGGCGACCGCGAGCTTCCCGGAGGATTGAACTATCTCGGGTTGTTGGGGTACGGGATGTTTAGCGACTACCAGCTTACATTCGACTACCAACGGCAGCTACTTCTCTTTGAGAAAGTTGACAGTCTGGGTAAGTTGATTCAACGACCAATGTACAAGGGGCGTTTAGTTGCTAAGGCTGCCATGAATATGACCCGTCATATTCCGGTGGTAACGCTTTTGATAGCGGGAAATACCTATCGTATGGGATTGGATTGCGGTGCTAACGCCAACGTTATGCAGACATCGGTAAGAAAGGATATCGGTAAATCCTTTGACGTAGAGGAAGAGGGTGTTGCTATAAATGGTGTTGGCTCGGCTAGCGAGTCGGCAACATCGGGATACGTGATGGGAGCGAGTATCGGGAGCCTCAGGTTTGAGGATATGTTTACTGTCTTAACGAATCAGTCTATCGGTGCGGGGAGCGGAGAGCAAAGCCTTGGTGTCGTGGGACTGCTGGGGACTCCATTCCTGAATCAGCATCGAACGACACTGAACTTTAAGGAAGGAACTATTTCTTTTTATAAATAGCAGAAGCTGGAGGATTATTTACAAAAAGCCACGGTGCCCGTATACTAAAAGTGTGCGGGCATCGTGGCTTTTTGAGCTTTTCTAATTCAAAGTACGATATTCATTGGGGGTACTTCCTACCCGCTGCTTGAAGAGCCGGCTGAAATGCTGAGGGTATTTGAATCCAAGCTCATAGGCTATCTGGCTTATCGATTTATGAGGATCAAAGATCTTCTCCTTTGCCAGGTCAATGAGCCTTTCCTGAATGTATTCATGGGGGGATCTTCCGGTTTCCTTTTTGATTAACTCGCCGAAGTAGTTTGCCGATAGATTCAACATATCCGCACAATAGTTTACCGATGGAAGTCCCAGCTCTTGCGGCATATCAGATTGGAAGTACTTGTTTAAGAGATCCTCAAATTTCTCTAAAATACCGCTATTGATATCCTCCCGGGTAATGAACTGTCGGTCGTAAAAGCGGAGACAATAGCTAAGAAATAATTCAATAGTGCTTACTACCAGCTTACGACTGTGCTTGTCAATAGCGTGCTCCAGTTCGTACTGTATCTTATTGATTAACTCCAATACGACTTCCCGCTCGCGTTGGGAGATATGTAAAGCCTCGTTTGTGTTATAGCTGAAGAACCCGTATTCATGAATAGCGCGTCCCAGAGGTGTTCCTTTAATGAAGTCGGGATGGAAGGCTATAGCGTATCCCTGAGGCTGAAATTCCTCTTCGCTTCGTACGCCGACGACCTGTCCGGGGCCGAAGAAGACCAGCGTTCCCTCCTGGTAGTCGTAGGTGTTTCGTCCGTAAAAAAGGTCGCCACACTTAACATCTTTAAGGATAATGACATATAGGCCGAAGTACATCTTGTATTTCTGGCGTGGGTGTGCCTTTGACAGATCGATTGCCGTCACCAGAGGATGTAGTGTTTCCTGGTTATTAAATTCATTGTAGGTCGTTACACTTTCGAATCTTATAAGCTCATCCATTGTTTTGCGTTTCAGTGTTATAAAGGTATAAACAATAGAATTTCTTAAAGCATGCCCTGGCAGTTATCGGTGAAATTGGTAGTTATTGCCATGATTGGTATAAGGTAAACCCTAAATTTTGCATCGACTTTTGTAATAGTGAATTAATAATCAGACAATGGAAAAAAGAATATTAGGTAAAAGCGGCTTAGAGGTCTCAGCCTTGGGATTAGGTTGTATGGGATTAAGCTTTGGCTATGGTCCGGCAACGCAGAAAGCTGAAGCTATAGCGTTATTACATGCAGCTATTGAACGTGGTGTGACGTTTTTTGATACCGCGGAAGCATATGGCCCCTTTTTTAATGAAGAACTGCTGGGGGAGGCGCTGGCTCCTTATCGGGATAGTGTTGTAATTGCTACCAAGTTCGGCTTTCAGGATGGCGACGCAAGCAAGGGCGTTGATAGTCGCCCTGAACGTATTCGGCAGGTGACGGAAGATTCTCTGCGCCGTTTAAGGACCGACAGGATCGATCTTTTTTACCAGCATCGTGTAGATCCGAACGTGCCAGTGGAAGAAGTAGCTGGAACGGTTAAAGATTTGATTAACGAGGGCAAAGTGAAATATTTCGGAATGTCAGAAGCCGGGGTACAGTCGATTCGTCGGGCGCATGCCGAGCAGCCCCTTGCGGCTCTGCAAAGTGAGTATTCCTTATGGTGGCGCGAGCCGGAGAAGGAAATTCTGCCATTACTAGAGGAATTAGGTATAGGCTTTGTTCCCTTTAGTCCCTTAGGTAAAGGCTTTCTCACAGGAGCCATAGACGCGAACACCACCTTCGATAAGTCAGATTTTAGAAACATTGTTCCCCGGTTCTCGGCTGAAGCCAGAACTTCCAATCAGGTGATCGTATCCTTGATTAGTGATATTGCAGCGGAGAAACAAGCGACGCCGGCCCAGGTTGCTTTAGCTTGGTTGCTAGCGCAGAAGCCCTGGATTGCGCCTATTCCGGGGACCACAAAGGTGCATCGTTTGGAAGAGAATCTTGCGGCTGCCGCGCTTCAGCTTAGCAGTGATGAATTATCGAAGATAACGGAGGCTACGGCAGCGATCACTATCGAAGGCGCCCGCTACCCGGAACACCTGCAGAAAAGAGTAGGGAACTAGTACCTCTGCAGCCTGTGCTTCCTTGAATAAAGCGATGCCAGTCTCGGATCATTCCCTTGTTCACGAGGATGTTCCGAAACCGGTATTGTTTTATTTTTCAGGCTGAAGCAATCATAAAAGAAGTGATAGAATGCCGTGGCACGACTTCCTGCGTTCGGGACTGTATATTGTAACGAAGTTGGGTTATTTTATCTGTTTTGGCTAGGTTACCTGGCGAGCCTTTTCTTTCGTCTGTACTCTTTAATCTCAAAATCTTCCCTTCCAAATACGGTATTTATCCTTTCTATAATCAAACAGTGCTCTTGTCGGTTGAATCGAGTCAAAGGCAATTTTGTTTTACCGCATTACTTCGGAATCTTTTTTGCGTCATCTGTTTACGCTAATCCTTCATCAGGCTAACGGCATCTACCTGAAGTTCATAGCGACCAAGGCCACTAATTTCAATATTCACAATTCCATCGTTTGTATCTTCGCGCATCATAAATAACCTTATCCACTTGCCTTCATCGGTAATTTTGCCTGTATTAACTTCCCTGCCTTCAATGCTAATTAAACCTTGGTTTTGTTCAGATCCATTGTTTGTCAAATGGATATATAGATATCCTTTAATGCCCTGTGGAGGATAGATTAACAGGCTCATTTTGTTCCCCCTCCAGAATCCAACTGTTCCTTTTTTTACCGTTGTGGCTCCTGTTAACGAATATTTAAGCGATTCTGTCAGCCTCGTCTCGTCATCTGCTGAAGCCCATGGCCCTACTTTGTCAGCGGCTTTAGCTCCCGCTTTTACATATAAAATAGCCTCTGCAAATTGATCATTGCCAACACTTACTTTATCCGCCACCGGAATAGCGCGAAGTATGTTTTTAAGTTTCTCTTCCGGAAGCGTTATCAGAGGGTCGAACTTGTTGCTCCTCATATAGTTCGTAAGGCTTTTATAAAGTTGTTGAGCATATACGTTATCTGGCTGTTCAAGATCATACCCGCAGACCAATAGTTTTCCGCGGCCAACGCGAGTTTCAAATATCGATCCAAGTTTCTCGTTAAAATGAAAGTCGGATATCGGTTGAACTAATGGACGGAAGGATAAAGGCATATCTGAAAGCCGGAAATACTTGGCATTGGGACTCACCTTATACCACTGCCAGTTCGTAAAGTCGCTGCTTGGAAAATCGTTGAATGCTGCAGACGTCGAATCTATCAATGATCCCAATGTTTCATTTCCCTGTCCTGGGAAAAAGGATGAGGACCAGAATAATGGACTGAAATGCACTGCCGCTGATGTACTTCGGGTTCCCAGGCGGCTGGCCAATAACAGGACTTTTTTACCTGCTGCCAGCGCCTGATCTACTTCCTGATTCCAGGCTTTAGCTACATATATTTCCTTGCTATCTACCTTTACATGGGCGGGGAATATGAAGAAGTTCCATGAATTTTGGTAGCTTTTATCTGCAAGTCCGAATGTTAAGGTATATTGAGCGGGTATTGCCGGAAAGCGATCTGCCGGAATTGTTAATTTATCAAGCTCAATAAGCTGTCCCTGAGTGAGATTGCGAATAGGTAAAGTGCCTTTTATGATGGTATTACCCTGAGCGTCACTGAAGTTCCATACCATCTCCTGCTTAATACTATTATTTGAGTAGTTAGCTAACGCCATACCCAGTTTTATTGTATCCTGGCTGGTATATGTAAATGACTTTGTACGTATTAGTGGAACAATGGCGTTGCTGTGTTGCCTGAATCGCTTTGGAGTCGTTATTCCCTTATCGTCCCAAAAGCAATCTAACCAGCCAACAAGGGCTTCGCCTTGACCTTGATAGTCGGCCATGCTCAACATCTGGAATCCTCCTGCCGAGGGCGAAAGAAGTACATTCTCAATCAGATTTTTATATAGAAGCTGCTGTAGTTTTCCACTTGATTGATGGAATGCTTGTGACTGAGCCGCTATTCCATTTTTTTCGGCCATAGCTTTGAAGCCTTCAAGATTCCTGGCCTTAAGCACCCCGGTATATTTGTTTATTTCGTTCCAATCCGGGTATACAGGGTATTGTCCCACCTCATGTGCAATGATTGGGATATTGGCTTTCTGGAAATGCGCTTCCAGCCCGGCGTCTGTAGCATTATAGCTGTTTCCATAAGTGTAACCCGCGTCCGGAATATAATGCGTTACCATATAGTCGTCCACCGGCATTATTTTGCGAGCGGTAGATACTGCATACAGCCTGCGCGGATCATCTTGTTTCGCTTTTTGGATCCATTTTTCCATTTGTATAAAGTCTGAGTTGCCCAACTCGTTACCGATGCAGAAGAATACGAAGGAGGGATGGTTTCCATAGGTGTCCAAAATGCGTTTCATTTCAACCTGAACAAAGGCATCAGCAGAAGGATTTTTTCCGAGACCTTCTGGCGTTCCCTTGGTATACATTTCAGGTCTTTCCTTTTGCGGGGATGTCATCCACCAGTCAATCCAAAGAATTTCAGCCTGAATATAGATGCCGACTTTGTCTGCCGCTTCAAAAGCTGCCTCCGGAGGGCACCACGAGTGGAAGCGCACCATATTCAACCCGTAATCTTTGTATTTTTTGAATATTTGTATCCAGTCTTCCACATCGCAGGACGGATAGCCAGTAAGGGGGAAGTGTACACAATCGAGATTTCCCCGCATAAAAGAGACTTTGTCATTTATCAGTATCTTATGTTTGGAGGTGCTTGCTTTGCGAAAGCCGGTTTGTATGGAATAATCGCATTGTTCATTTCCCGCTTTAACGTTGATCCTAACGGTATATAAATTGGGATGAAACTCATCCCAGGCTTTTATCCCCTTAAGCTTATCGAGTGTAATACTGATGCTGTCGTTAAGGCCTTTAAACTTGTAGCTTTGATGAACGGTTCGCACCGCTTTTCCGGAGCTGTCCTCAATACTTATTTCCAGATTGGCTTTCCGTGGTGCTGAGCTATTGTTTCTGGCTAATACCATACGGGCTTCAATGCTTTGCCTGTCAGCGCCCGGATAAATTTTTACTGATTCAATGGATACGCTGTTTTTACGTACGAGCTCAAGTTTTCCTACGATACCATTCCAAATACTTTGAGTATATTCCCCATAGCCATGACCTTTGTCTCCGATATTATGGATCATATCATTGTTTATACAGATGCTAAGCTTATGTTTTCCAGGATTCAGGATTCCGAGACTATGCGTATGCGGAGTGTAAAGGGGAGAAAGTCTTGATATTTCCTTACCGTCAATATATACCCGACTTTCCCAGAGAACTCTTTCAATGAATAAGACCACCTCATGTCCTTTCCAGGAGGCTGGGATCTCTATTTCTCGTTGATACCAGGCCGGTCCGATATATTTGTATGCCCGGGTAAGAATTCCATAATCAGAATTACTCGTTTTGGTTCCGTATTTTGCTTCATCGGTTGTTCCCGGTAAATTTATTGTGTTACTAAACGTTTTAAGTGCCCAGTTTTTTTTCAGTCCGGTACTATCAGGATCTAGAGAGAAAGCCCAGCTTCCATCAAGCTTTATTCTTTCCTGTGCCAATAAGGAAATCGGTAGGAGAAACATAAGAAGCGTGAATGTGTACCTGTTTCTGCGGTTAGGTTTCATAAGCATTATTAGTTTAACATCTTAACAGCTAAACCAAATATAGTTATATCCCTATTGATAAAAATGTACTTAATTGTTATATAAATGGATAATTTTATTTCAATTCAGGCCTCGGAAATCCGGCGTTTGTTAATATGTGAGATCAGAAGGTTTTCTAGGACCTAATAACAACGGCATTATATGGCATAGCAAAAAAGGCCTCTACGATGCTGCAGAGGCCTTTTTTGTTACCTTAATTTTTAGCTCCGTACCCAGGGCCGGGATCGAACCGGCACGGTTTCCCACTGGTGTTTGAGACCAGCGCGTCTACCAATTCCGCCACCTGGGCTTGCAGGACATCTTGGTTTTTCTTACCCTTTCCGTCCTTGCGGGATGCAAATATATATACTATCTTTTAATATCACAATAGTAATGTGAAAGTTTTTTACTTTAAAACGTACTTGAAGATATCATTTCCAAGTACAAAAACCATCAAAGCCACTATAATACAGAACCCTACGATTTGTGCACGTTCCATAAATTTATCGCTAAGAGGCTTTCCTTTTATCATTTCTATGATCAGGAAGAGCGCGTGACCACCATCCAAGGCTGGAATAGGCAATAAGTTCATTAACGCCAGAGCCATTGAGAGCAGTCCTACCAGCGTCCAGAACTTATACCAGTTCACGGTAGCTCCGAACATATTTGCGATGCCCACAGGGCCTGTAAATGCTTTATTTGCCTTCACCTTGCCGGTAACTACCTTACCAATACCTTTGGCATTGTCGGTAAACAGTCCCCAGGCTTTTGAGGCACCGATAGGCATCGATGCCCAGAATCCATAATTGATAGTTTCTGTAGGCACATTACGCGGAATTAAAAGTCCTAGTTGTCCCTCTTCATTAACCACGGGAGTCAACGTAAGTATTTGACCCTTGCGCAGTACATCTACACTGATTTTCTTATTCACATTTCCCTTAACAAGGGTAGTATATTCATCAAAGAACGTAATCGGATGTGCGTTTACCCTTAGTACGCTGTCACCAGAAGCAAAGCCGGCAGCAGAAGCAGCAGACTTTGGAGATACTTCTGATATGCGACTCATTTTCTCACGAGGCTGAACAAATTCACCCATCCCAAAATCGGCTACTTGTTCTAAAATATTATCCGGTACCTTGATGTTTGTTGATGCGTTATTGCGGTCAACGGTCAGTTCAGCCCCTCCCAGTAAAACCTTAGAGCTTGTTATCTCATCAAATTGCACGATACGAGTGCCATTCACCGCTTCTATACGATCCCCGGTCTGCAGGCCGATTGATTTTCCAATCTTGCCCGGAACAATACCGTCAACTAATTTGTCATTGGGAATATAGGTATCACCGGCCTTGAAGGTGAGCATCCAGAAAATAATTATTCCCAGAACAATATTCACGGCGATTCCCGCCAGCATGACGATCAGACGTTGCCAGGCTGGTTTAGATCTGAATTCCCAGGGCTGCGGCGGACCTGCCAGCTGTTCTGTATCCATAGATTCGTCAATCATGCCGACGATCTTTACATAGCCCCCGAGAGGAAGCCATCCAATGCCGTATTCACAGTCTTTATACTTAAAGCTAAAGAGTTTAACACCCCAGGCGTCGAAGAAGAGATAGAACTTCTCGACCTTAATGCCGAAAGCTCTGGCCGCCAGGAAATGTCCCAGCTCGTGTAAAATAATTAATATCGAGAGGCCCAATAGAAGTTGGCCTGCCATAACTAATCCGTCCATAATGTCGTAAAATATTTATTGGGATATTATTTCTTCAATTTTGTTACTATTTCCGCAGCTAAAATGCGACTTTCCTTGTCTGACTGTACATAATCTTCCAACAAAGGCTGACGAAGATAAGAAACTTCATTCATACATTGCTCAATCACCTCGCTCATTTCAAGGAAGCCTATTTGTTGTTTGAGGAATGCCGCGACAACCACTTCGTTAGCCGCGTTCAAGATACAAGGCATATTTCCGTCGGCCTCCAAAGCCTTGAAGGCTAGCGAAAGGTTTCTGAATGTTTGCAGGTCAGGCTGCTCAAAACTCAGCTCGGGGAACCTTAAAAAATCAAAACGTGGAAAATCATTTTTTATTCTGCCAGGATGCCCCAACGCGTATTGAATCGGTAGCTTCATGTCCGGAAGACCCATTTGAGCTTTTATAGAGCCATCTTCAAATTGTACAAGAGAGTGTACGATGGATTGAGGATGCACGATGACATCAATTCGAGAAGCCTGAACATTGAATAGCCAGCGCGCTTCAATCACTTCTAAGCCTTTGTTCATGAGGCTGGCAGAATCGATGGTAATCTTAGCGCCCATGGTCCAGTTAGGATGCTTTAATGCTTCATTGGATGTGACAGTGGCCAGATCCGCGCGTTTTCGCCCTCTGAAAGGGCCACCCGATGCCGTAAGAATGATCTTTTCAATGGCATTGTTTTCTTCGCCTACCAGGCACTGGAAGATCGCGGAATGTTCAGAATCTACCGGGAGGATCTTAACGCCATATTCACGCGCCATATTCATTACGAGAGATCCGGCAACCACCAGGGTTTCCTTATTTGCCAGAGCGATGTCTTTACCCGCTTTTATTGCGGCAAGAGTTGGCTTCAATCCGCAATACCCAACGACCGCAGTAAGCACAATATCCGTTTCCGGCAAAGATGCCGCCTCTTCAAGAGCGGATTCTCCTGCGAGAACGGCGATATTGTAAGGTGCCAGGGCTTCCTTTACTTTTGTATATTGTGAATCGTCAGCGATTACCACGAGTTGAGGCCTGAATTCAATAGCCTGATCAATCAGCACGGAGGCCTGAGTGTTCACTGTCAGGGCAGAAACACGAAAGAGTTGAGGATTTTTCCGTATAACATCAAGCGCCTGCGTGCCGATGCTGCCCGAAGATCCAAGAATAGCGATACTTTTTACTTTATCCATTGAATTAGTTTATCCGCGATTTTTCTGTCATTTGACAGTCGCGGGACTTTGTTTTGGCCGCCAAGTTTACCCTCACTTTTCATGTATTCGCGAAACGCGCCTGCATTTAAGCTGCGCATAACCAGGGGCCTTAATATCTTGCCTTCTATGAGGTCTTTATAATAGATGTTCTTCTTCTGCAAGGCCTCATCGACAGCCGCGACAAAGCTCTCGATATTTTCCGGTTCACGAATAAATTCCACGAACCATTCATGATAGGGGAGACCCGGAGCTTCGGGACTTACCTGTGGTGCCACGGTAAACTCCGTTATTTCCGTATTATATTTCGCGCAAGCTTCCAAGAGTGCCTGTTCTACCTCTTCTCCAATAACATGCTCTCCAAAGGCTGATATATAATGTTTTATACGACCCGTTACTACAATTCTGTAAGGATCCTTAGAAACGAACTTAACAGTATCTCCGATGCTATAGGCCCACAAGCCGGCATTGGTGCTCATTATCAGGGCATAGTTTGTGTCCAGTTCTACTTCGGAAAGCTGTAGTCGCCTGGGTTGCTGATCAAAATATTCAGCCGTAGGGATGAACTCGAAGAACATGCCCGCGTTAGCCAAAAGCAACAAACCTTTCTCCGTTTGCGAATCCTGATATGCTATAAAGCCTTCGGAGGCGGGATACGTCTCTATCGAATCGATCTTCTTTCCAATCACCTCTTCCATGCGGGCACGGTAAGGCTCGTAATTTACCCCTCCATATACGAAGAGCTCAAAATTCTTAAAGATATCCTTAATTTGCTGTCCGCCTGATTGCTGAGAGAGACGATCAAAATACATCTGTACCCAGGGCGGAATGCCACTTATCAGACGCATGTCTTGCCTTATCGTTTCCCCAACAATAGCATCAACCTTTTCCTCCCAGTCCTCTATGCAGTTGGTGTCATAGGAGGGAAGGCGGTTACTCTGCAGATATTGAGGGATATGATGTGCCACAATTCCGGACAGGCGACCTGTTTGTACGCCGGCTTTCTCGTGTAACAGAGGACTACCCTGTAGAAAGATCATTTTGCCATCGGCAAAGCTACTCTTACCGGTTTCATGAATATAATGTAACAAAGCATTTCGCGCGGCTTTAATATGTTCAGGCATAGACTCCCTGGAAATGGGAATATATTTTACGCCAGAGGTTGTGCCGGAGGTCTTCGCAAAATACTGCGGTTTGCCGGGCCATAATATATCTCGCTCTCCATTTACTACGCGCTCGATGTATGCTCGCAAATCCTCGTAATCACGAACAGGAACCCTGGACTTAAAATCCTCATAAGTTCTGATTTCTGAAAAGCCATGAGCTTTGCCGAATACCGTGTTTGATGCCTTTGCTACCAGATCCTTCATCGTCTGTTCCTGGATCTTCGCGGCATTACGTTTCCATCGATTTTCCGACGCCACCGCCAGGGCGGCGAAGGGTTTGCTTAACCACGCCTTTAAACCCATATCAGATGATGTTTTTCATGATCTCCGGATCCTGATCACCCTCGTATTCACTCATCATCTTTCGGTAAGCAAGACAAATAGATACGGCCGAGAGCGGAACGATCAGCGCGTAGTTAAAGATCAGAATTAAAAACCCTAAGGCGATATAACTTTGTCTGAAGAAGTAAGCGGAAATAGCATGGAAGATAGCCAGCACACTTAGCAGCATGATTACCTGCGTGAAATTCCCACGCGTAATAGCGAGACTAAATTTCAGCGATTGAAAAGCATGCGCGCTCTTATCAATGATGAAAAAAGGAAAAAACGATATCCTAATGCCTATAAAGAAGCTAATCAGCACCGTTAGCGCCAATGCTATTTGTACGACAACCTTGCTTTTCACGCCTACCAGGTCAATGAGGTATACCAGGGCCAGAATTATCAGGAATATCAATACGAAGGTTAGCAGGAAATAGAATGTAGCCTTGAAGAACGTAAAGAAATGCCTGTACGATGGTATCGTAGAACGTAAGTTCATGCCATCCTTTCCGTCCAAAATGTTTAAAATGTATTTAAACATCGTGAACTGGATCCCGAAATATAGAAGAATGAATCCAAGAGCCATGATTCCGCTGATGAAAATATTTACATCAGCAAAGAGGGCCGACAGGAAACCGGAGAGCATGGAGGTGGAAAATGAAAGCAGGCAAAGACCGGCAATCGAGACGTAATGGGTCTTCAGAGCCTTCCATGCCACGCGTAGTACGTCATTTACAGCAAATGTACTTTCCTTTAGAAAATCTATCATGTATGTTTAAGTATTATTCTTTTCCAAAAATCCTGCATAAAGCCAAGACCATATCCAACAAGCTGTATGTAGGCTGCCACAATGCTTTCAACAGCTACTTTGGCAGACTTGTTTACGCGCCAGGAATGAAAAAAGATGAGCGCGGAAAACAGCAGTTGGAGGTATAGGCAGATCAGCCCAAGCGAGGGGCGCACCGCCAATGTTAATATAGTAAAAATAAGGAACAACGTAAAGAGCGATGGGAAAAAGTGTACGGCCTTTAACGTAGCAGGAAAGTGCTTGTATATGTTTATTCTCGCTCTTCCGAAAAAATGTACCTGTTTGTAAAATTGCCTGAAATTCGTGCGCCGCTTATGATACACAAAAGCCTCGGGAATTAATCCTATGTTGAAGCCCAGGGAATGTATGCGGATGCTGAATTCAATATCTTCACCCAGGCGGGTAAGTATAAATCCGCCTGTACGTTCCCATACCTCTCTGGATATTCCCATGTTGAAACTTCTTGGATGAAATTGCCCTCCGAGATTTGTTTTACTGCCTCTTATTCCTCCGGTGGTAAAGGGGGAGGTCATCGAATAGCTTATGGCTTTCTGTATGCTGGTAAAACTCCCATGTGCCGCGTCAGGACCGCCATATGCATCCAGGAACTTGGACGACAGATGTCGGTGTACCTCCTCGAAATAGTGGGGCGGAATGAGGCAGTCGGAATCGAAAATTACAAAGTAATCGCCTTGAGCTCGAGCAAAGGCGAAATTGCGCGTAAAACCCTGTCCCTCATTTGGTTTTACAAAGTACCTGATTTTTAGACGATCCTTATACGCTTCTACAACGTCCTTGGCATCAAGTACTGATCCATCCTCAATAACCAGTACTTCAAAATGAGTGTAAGTCTGCCGCGTGAGCGACTCGAGTAACTCGTCAACTTCCTGAGGTCGATTGTAGAGAGGAATAATAACAGAAAAAAACATTCAGGATAAATCTAATGCAAATTATCGGGGTATCTAGCCGATAACTTTTTCAATATTATAAGCGTTACGTTCTGTAGAGTTTCTTGAAACCAATTCAGCAACAAAGCCGGTAAGGAACAATTGAAAGCCTACAATAATGGCTACCAACGAAATGTAAAACAAGGGCTGATCGGTAACATTCCGATATTTAGCATTGTTGGAAATATCGATAAGCTTCTCAGCGATAAGCCAGATGGAAATCATGGTTCCGGCGAAGAAACTTAGTACGCCCATGGCGCCGAAGAAATGCATAGGCCGTTTTCCGAACTTTCCGACAAAGAAAATTGATAGCAGATCCAGAAAGCCGTTAATGAAGCGACTCATGCCGAATTTTGTTACCCCGTACTGGCGCGCGCGGTGTTCAACTACCTGTTCGCCGATTTTTCTGAATCCTGCCCAACGTGCAAGCACTGGAATGTAACGGTGCATTTCTCCATATACTTCAATGCTCTTGATCACATCTTTGCGATATGCCTTTAATCCGCAATTGAAATCGTGGAGATTATCAATGCCCGACATCTTCCGTGTTGCTGAATTAAAGAGCTTTGTCGGAATCGTCTTGCTCAAGGGGTCGTGTCTCTTTTTCTTCCACCCTGACACCAGGTCAAACCGCTCTTCCTTGATTTTACGATATAGCCCTGGAATCTCATCCGGACTATCCTGCAAATCTGCGTCCATTGTGATAACAACATCACCTTCTGCCGCGGCAAAGCCTACATTTAAGGCAGCCGACTTGCCATAATTTCTACGGAACTTAATTCCTCTTATGAATGTATAGCGCTTTTGAAATTCCTCGATAACATCCCATGATTTATCGTTACTACCGTCATCAATAAGGATAATTTCAAAACTAAAGTTGTTAGATTCCATCACCCTTCTGTTCCATTCAATCAGCTCAGGTAATGACTCTTCTTCGTTATATAAGGGAACTACTACGGATATATCCATTCTTTAAAACGTTTATTGTAACCGCTTTACACGGCCAATAGTTTTTATTTCAGTCCAGTTTCGGTAAGCCGAACAGCTGATGCGTATTTTTCTCTGTCCAATACATTATGAGCGGAGATACGACTCGCCAAAGTTTAACATTTTTCCTGAAATCACCTAATATTAACGTAAGATCAGAATGCATTTCTATCTGCGGTCTCTAGCGTGCTCCTGTTCCGATGTTGTTATTGAGGCATGAAGGTTGTCGTCTGCCCGGCCACTGACCTCCAAATAAAATCGAAAATACGCCCGACCAAATATGTAATATGGGTTACCGGACGAATTTCGCCAGTCCAGTCCCGCGACGTCACGAGCTCACTGCCTATTTGGAAAATTGTCCACCAATGCGGGTTTAAAAATTTTAATTATGAGTATAACGGCTGTTGCGCTTAGCGTGATGTAGGTGTTAATTTGCGTTAAATCAATTTATTAGGATTGTTTGCCATGCTTGTTAATAAAATTTCTTGGTTGTTTAAGATACTTGCTTTTGTCTTTCGCTAAGATGAACATCTCAGTACTATTGGAGGGGCTTTCCCCCCAGGGGGACTGCTACCTACCTGGTTCGAGAGTGACTCGAGACTGCTTCGTACCAGACAGCACTGCTCATCGACATTTCATGGGCATTTCATCGACATGTCATGGGCAATAGTCGATGAGATGCCCATGAAATGCCCATAACTTGTCGATGAAATGTCGATCACCACT
>DKIV01000037.1 GCA_002454425.1 Sphingobacteriaceae bacterium UBA6709 | reverse complement strand
TGTGAAGCGTAGCTTCCAGCCTTGCGTTGATCCGGTCAAGGTACGAAAAAACAATACTCAGGTCAATAAATAATTGCAAATAAAATACTCAAAACCAGTACGATCGCTAATAAAGAACGTCTGGTAGGTTATTTCTCCATCCCCTCATACCTGCAATACCCTCGCAAGCTCCCAACGGTACCCTGACAGTTTTCTTGCACTACGCTAAATACACCCCAACAATATTCGAGCAAGCCCCTGACAGTACCCTGGCACTTACCTAAGAGTGTCCGCATGAGCATATATGCTGCCGAAACACAGACCGTATAAAGACCGACCCTTCGGACTACCCCTCGGTCTTAATACCCTTTTTATTCGCTTTATATTCGGTTACATGCGGATACTCTTAGGTAAGTGCCAGGGTACTGTCAGGGTACTGCAGGGGATCCTTTGGTGCCTTATCGGGACGTTATCGGGCAACAACGATGGTTAAAAGTGAAATAATCCTCCGGTTGAAGAGAGCTTCGGTTGTAATCTTATAATTATTGCTTAATGCAGGGAGGGGGAATTTTCAATATTATGAAGGACTTTCCCGATTGTTGATCTCTTGCCAGATAGAATCACGCCTTCAGAGTGATTTGTTGTTCGCTATTGATATGAGATAATTACGTTTTAGATGACCGGGGGGCGCTGATGATATTATATAACATCGCAATTCTTCGAATAGGATGGGCCGGAACTCCTGCATTCGCCTGGGAAAATCTCCCCGTGGCTCCTGATGGAGGTGCTACGGGGAGTTGTTTTTAAGGACGCTGCTGTTAGAGATAAGCAAAAAATGCCTGTCCCTCTCAATGGCGGAGGATAATTAATTTAGTTGCAGTTTTGTTAATACCGGAAAGTGATCCGAAGGGAATTTGCCACGGTAAGTATCCGTGAGAATTCCCCATTTAGAAACGTTGAATTGCGCGGTAACGAAGATATGGTCTATGATCTCGTTAGATTTCATAGCTCGTTCCGATCCGAAGTTATTGAAGGATGCGTTATTGGCATAAGGCTTTGCCACCTTTCCGAAGGTGTCATGTAGTAGTCCTGAGTTTTTCAGGCTCAGATACCAATTGCTGTTGTGACCACCATTAAGGTCGCCGGTAAAAATAGCGGGTGTATTTCCTGCGATTTCCCTGATCTTACGCAGGATTAGCAGCGAACTTTCCTCGCGAGCCTTCACCCCCTGGTGGTCAAAGTGCGCGTTGAAGAAATAGAATTTCCTGCGGCTCTTTTTATCCTGGAGGTAGAGCCATGAGCAGATGCGGTTGCAACAAGTAGCATCCCATCCCAGTCCCGGTTTTTCAGGTGTTTCCGATAACCAGAAGTTCCCCTTGTTGAGTACGACAAAGCGATCCTTCTTATAGAAGATTGCGGAATGCTCGCCGGCATCCTTGCCGTCATCGCGACCTGCGCCGAAATGCGCGTATCCAGGTAGGGCGGCCTGTATATCGTCCAGCTGGTTCTTCAGGCCTTCCTGGGTGCCAATAATATCGAAGTCGTGAAAGTCTATCAATCCGCTGACAGCGGAAGAACGATCTTTCCAAAGGTTTCCAGTGTCGTTGGAGTTATCGTAACGCAGGTTGAACGTTCCGGCAGTGATTTCCTGTGCTTTGAGGAATCCTGGAAGTAGTAGCATGGCTAAAAGCCACTTGATGATGTTAGATTTCATAAAAACTAAATTGAAAGATTCGTTACAGTACGTTTGCGCTTTTGAGATTCGTAAAGTTAGCGAACTTCTGATAACCTGATCCGTTGAGGTTGTTAAGCCCTGCCAGACCGGATTGGCAAAAGTTCCCTTTACCTGGCGAATGCAACTTCGCGTTATGGAATAATTAAGGAATGATATTCCATAACACGAAGTAAGGCTGCTACCAGCCGGGATTCTGACTAAGCTGATCATTCATCAGGCGGTCGGCTTCCGGAATAGGGTAGAGGTAGCGCTTTTCCTCTTCTACTGGATCTGCTGACTTGGCCCAGGTGCGTTTTATATTGTCCAGCCAAATGAGCTCGCCGCGGTTTCCTTCGCTAAGATGCTGAGGGTTCGGAGAACCGTTGGCTAGTTGAGGGCTTACATTTATGTAGGTGACACCCGGCTGCGTGGTGGCCGGCATGGAGGTATAAAAATAAACATCATTGATGCCATCTTCATTGAGGTCCATTGCTGTATTTACGGCCGGGACGTAGAAGCCGTTCCATGTTTTTTCCATCAGTCGGCCTTCGCGCCAGCGTACAATATCGTAAAACCGGAATCCTTCCAAGGCGAGCTCAATACCTCTTTCGCGTCTGATTTCCATCAGGGGCGCTGCAGTTACGTCGGGGAAGAAGTTTTGCTGCATATAGCTATCGATTGCCGTAGGCACATTGTCTGTATTGGCGGTAATGCCTGCGCGGCGTCGCAGAGCACCCACGGTTCTTGACCAGTCGTCAGCACTAAGCTGTGACAGTTCAGCGCGCGCTTCCGCATAATTCAGAAGAATCTCTGCGTAGCGCATAATGCAGATGGAGTTGATATTTCTTGAGCCGCCATCATAGTAAATATCATCAAGGGTCCATTTTATCGGCTGATACCCGGTATAGGTATAGGAGAACACAGGAGGTGCGGGTTCCGAAGCGCCGCCGTTAATGCGCTGATACTTGCCCATGCGGATGGTTTGCTGCAGACGCTTATCGCGGTTTTTGGTTTCCTGCATAAACGTCATCGTCCCATAGCCGTTCTTATTAGTGAAAGGGGTGCCATCAATGTTAAGATAGGTGTTAATGAAAGTGCGTGTAAAGCTTAATCGCGCACCATAGGTGGCGCTTGTCCAGTACCAGTTAGCGTCGTTCAGCACATTCAGCGTGCTGTTCATGACGTTTGAAAGCATCACTTCGCTAGCTACAGGCGCGGAGCTTGTAAAGAGCTGGCGGTAGGCGTTATCATCGCCACCCGCGGTGCTTAGGCTAAACGCATTTGTGTCCATTACTTTCCTTGCCGCTTCCGCAGCTTCAGTAAGCAGGGCGGTAGCGGAAGCTTCCATGTTATAGGTCTTATGATAGCGGCGGAAGGTGCCTTCAAAAAGTGCCACGCGGGAGAGGAAACCCCAGGCAATATTTTGTGTGATCAATGTACGGCTATTGTCGGAGGTCGTGCTGATATTATTACAGGCGTAGCGGAGATCGGCAAGAATGGAGTCTACCACCAGCGTACGGCTATCGCGTTTATTAAAGAGCTCAGGATCATCCACAGTGAATGTTTTATTGATCCATGGCACATCGCCAAAGCGTTTCACCTTATCAAAGTAAAACCATGCCCGGAAGAAGCGGGCGAGTCCGTTATAATGGCGGCGTGTAGCTTCCGGAATTGCCAGGTTAACATTATTTTCCAGGAAATAGTTAAGGTTACGCAGCTTCGTCCATGTCCAATCGGAGCTTTGACGAGGACCAAAGGCTCCCTCGATGAGGAAATCGGGCGCTTGCGAGCGCGCCAGATAGTCGCTCATAGCATCGCTGCGATGGATGTCATTTGCCGTAGGCAGGACATCGTAGAAAGAATTGGAGTACAGTTCGAGACCCTGAGTGGTGCCGAAGACCACGCCGGGTGTCGCCGCATCTTCAGGACTTTGATCGAGCTTCTTGCAAGAGCTGAAGGCAATCAGAATGAGGCCGATTAAAAGGGAATATGATTTCATCTTATTTACTGTTCTGTTAGAAGTTTGCTGAAATTCCGAAGGACACACTTTTCAGGATCGGGTAGTTGTTACCATTTCCGCTGTTGTTATTATTAGGATCAGAGGATGTAGCATCCGGCGGACTGGCAACAACATCGGAGCGTCCGAGATTTTCAACGTCGAGGTCTTTAGTGAGCTTGTAGATTGGCGACCAGCTCCATAGGTTTTCACCGCTGAGGAAAATCTGAAGGTTCTTCATGCCGATACCTTTGATTAATGAAGGCGGCAGGGAATAGCCAACCTGGATATTCTTAAGACGTATGTACGCTGCGTTTTGGATATATTTCGTTTGATTCTGAGCTAGCTCTCCTGACCCGTTTTGAGCGACATAGCCGCGGTAGCGAGGAAGGTAGGCATTGGGATTTTCTTCCGACCAGGTGTTGCCAATTTGCCATGTGGGAATCTTATTGTATGGCCTGTTGTACTGACCCCAGAAAATTCCGGCTTCTTTGCCCGGATACCAGTCGCGTTTACCCACGCCCTGAAAGAAAGCAGAGAAAGAGAAGCGGTTCCAGTCGGCACCGAGATTGATGCCATAGGTATAGCGGGGGCTTGTGTTTCCGATAACTCTCATGTCGCCGGGATTGCCAACAGTGTTGCCACCATTATTTATGACGTTGTCGCCATTGAGGTCAGCGAACTTGATGTCCCCCGGTAATAGTTGTCCGCTGGTCGACGCTTTATAAAGTACCTGAGATGGAGAGTTCGCGATGTCAGCCGCGGATGTAAAATATCCGGCAGTTTGGAAACCCCACATTTCACCGATCTTCTGACCTTCATAGTAATCAGTAAGATTTCTTTCAGCGTTATTGTATTTGGTGATTTTCGCTGTATAGTCGGCCATGCTAAGGCGCAGGTTATAATGGAAAGGTTTCGAAGCCAGGTCGAAATGGTCGTTCCATGAAATGCTGGCCTCCCATCCTTTAGTTTCGAGATCTGCATAGTTACCCTTGGGCACATCGGTGCCGAATACAGCGGGAAGCGTAGCTCCTTTGGTAAACATATCGGTGGTTTTGCGAATGTAAGCATCAGCAGTCAGGTTTAGCCTGTTGGATAAAAAGGCGATATCAAGACCTCCATTGAGCGTGGTTGACTTCTCCCAGGTAAGTCCCGCGGGAAGTACATTGGATTGTCCTGTCTGCTGTGGGCGGGTGCCGTTCAACACACGACCAGATTGTACAATGGCATATTTTTCCTGGAACATATACGAGTCAATATTACCGTTACCCAAAGATCCGTAGGAGGCCCGCAGTTTCAGATCAGAAATTGCCGAAGGCGAGACCTTCCAGAAGGGCTCGTTAGAGATTCTCCAACCTCCGGAAACCGAAGGGAAGAACGCGAAACGCTGATTGGACGGGAATTTACTGGAGCCATCGTATCGGCCATTAAACTCCAGCAGGTATCGATCTTTGAAGGCGTAGTTGAGACGATAGAAACCGCCGCGCACCACCCATTGCTCCCAGCCACCTCCAGTAGTTATTGACTGACCGAGGGCAAGGTTTAAATCGCGGGCATTCTCGAATATTAAGCCGTTGCGAAGCACTCTCAATCCTTTATAAGTAGATTGCTCGTTGTTAAACCCTGCCAATACTTTTACGTAATGATCCTTGCCAAGCTTGGGCTCATACTCAGCATAGATATTGGTAGCCATATATTGAGTATTACGGTCGGTGAACTGAAGGTCGTTGGTAGTTGCGCCGATATACTCGATGACGCCGGGCTTGCGACTGTAAGGCACCTGTACACGACGACGCTGTTCATTGTTGTCGGTGGTCTGGAAGGTGAAATCACCTTTTATGCGCAGTTGATCCTGGAAGAACTTCGTTGCGAAGGAAGTTGTATTTCTGAATACCCGACGATCCATGTCAATGCCGTTTTTTCCATACCACAGGTCTCCCACAGTATATGCCGCGGAATAGGTTAGGGTTCCATCGGGATTAAACATCGGCGAGTTGGTATGTCCTTCATCGGCGATATTCCTCCAGATGCCGCCGCCTTCACCCACGTTAATGGGATTGAAGTAATTCATGGACGAATAGTCGGCGTTGTTGCTTAATTTCAACCATTTGAACACTTCCAGCGAGCCTTTGGCGCGCAGGTTGTAAGTTTTATAGTCGTCTGAATTATAACGGAACAGTCCATTTTGATTATAATATCTGCCGGAAATATAGAAATCTGTTTTTCCATTACTTCCCGATACCGAAATGTTGTGATCTGCTGCCGTGTTGTGATCCTTATAAAGCTCCTTCATCCAATCCGTATTGGCATAGTATACATACTCGCCGTTGCTGTTGAGCTCAGTTTTGGGAAGGCTGGGATCGGCATCGCGGCGTTTAAGTTCCTCCAGGTATTCCTGCGAAAAACGTATGGTCTTGTTGATGTTCTGTGGCGACTGCGAATAGTCGTTCCATGCGGACCAGGCTTCGTTAAACATGCTGGCGAAGGTGTATCCATTGGTGACAAACTCAGGTACGGTGGTGGGGCTTTTAATCGCCTGGTTGAAGCTGTAATTTACCGAGGCGCGTTCCCGGGAGGGGCTTTTTGTGGTAATGAGCACAACTCCGAAAACACCGCGGGCGCCATAAATTGCCGCGGAGGCGGCATCTTTCAGGATAGAGACGCTTTCAATATCGTTAGGGTTTATGCGTGAAGGGTCACCTTCGACACCATCGATGAGTACCAGGGCGTTTCCTCCCTGACCTATTGATGTTGTACCACGAATATTCATCGCTGGCGCTTGAATAGGTTTGCCGTCGATAGGAGTGATGTTGAGGTTGGGGAGCATTCCCTGTAATCCTTGATTGATGTTAGAGAAGGGGCGATTGCTGAGTACTTCTCCCTTCACCTGATCAACGGCGCCCGTTAGATTCTCGCGTTTCTGGGTGCCGTATCCTACGACCACGACTTCGTTTAGTGAACCCATGGCCGATTTCATGGTGATGGTAAATTTATTTTCGATGCCTGCTCTGACGCGCATGGCGGGCATGTGCATCCGTTCATAGGATACATAGCTGGCGATGAGCGTATAGCTTCCTGCGGGGAGACGGAGTGTGGCGCGCCCCTGAAGATCGGTGCCGACGGTTCTTTTAACTTCTTCAATTCTTACAGATGCACCGGGGAGGGGATCGCCCTTTTCATCCGTGACGGTGATCGTAACTTTTTCGTCAACCTGGCGATGTGCCATGCGGTAAAGGATGATGGTTCCGTTTTCTTCCCGAAAACGCATATTTGTATTTTCGAGCAGGTTGCTGAGAACATGCTCCAACGTAGCGTTTTCGAAATTTAGGGTAGGTATTGATTTATGCTCCCTTGCAAGATCGGCAGGATCATAGGCAAAGTCGGCGATTTTGCTTTGGGCGAGCTTTTGTACAGCATTTAGCAGGCCGTCATTGTTAAATAGAATGTTTAAGCGTGCATTAAGTTTGCCGTCATGTGACTTCGCGTAGATTAGCGAGGTATCTGATGCCAGCAGGATCATGAAAAGTATGCAGAGTATTCGCTTAGCTTTCTGCTTTAGCGGTAAGTCTTTTTTCATATTTTTGATTACAGGTAATTGTTATTAATTGCTGAAAAGATGTTGACCGTCAGGCGGGAATCTGTTTCGGTCAGGATCGCCGGCTCTGCCTCAGAGCCGGTTTTTTTATACACGGATGTCCGGTATGGGAGGTATTAATAGATTTCTACATCATTGCCATTCCTCCTGTAGTTGTTTTGATGGATTGAACATATTGTTTTGAGTGTGTTTTCGATAGAGCTGTGACTATCTATTTTAAGGTTGAAACGATAGTGTCTGACGTCGGCATTGTTGCTGCGCAGCTGGAGACCATAGATGTTACTCAGGCTAAAACACAGTTCGTTAAAGTCTGCGTTCCTAAGCCAGTAGTCGCCCGTTGTCCATGACTTACTTTGCCCCGCGTTTCTGAATTCCAGGGTATGCTTGCCGGATTGGAGGTCGTAGCATAGCTCCTGATCAGGTTTAAGAACGCTCATAAGTCCGCGTGAATCAGATACGGCTACACGTCCTGTGGCCACCGTTACTTTGATTTGCCGGAGCGCGCGGTAGGCTCGCACATTAAATGAGGTGCCCAGCACCCGTGTGCTTACGGTAGGTGTGGTTACGATAAAAGGATGTTTAGGATCCTTTTGAACCTGGAAGAATGCCTCTCCCTCATCAAGAAATACCTGCCGTTCCTGTTGGTTAAATTTATCAGGAACACGGATGGTGCTGCCGGCGTTTATCCAAACAACAGATTTATCGGGCAGGACTAGCTTCCTGACCGCTCCTCTACTACTGGTATAGCTAATGTATGTTGCGGTTGCTTTACCAGTATTCCATATTTGGATGGATAAGATCGCTGTTAGTGTAGCAAGCAGGATCGAAGCGGCAAGCATCAGGCGCATACGACTACGACGATGGTAGGAGCGTTTCCAGGTGCCGGACAGGTTATGATAAATCTCTTTCTTTATGCGTTGCTCATCGTTATTCTGGTCGAAGAGTGGCGCCTGCTTTGTGTCATCAAAACTGTGATACCAGTGATCGACCACTTGATGTTGTGATGACGGCGTGTCATCATCCAGATAATTTGCTATTAGCCGTTTAAAATTCTCTCTTTTCAAAATGCAGTCGCTTTTATAAGGAAGTACCTTATCGGGCCCGCATCTACTTTATGGAAAGATTAAGAGTTAGTTAAATCATGGTTATATCGAAAGAATTCAGGAAATGCTGCGAATGTGATATACGTGTGGTGGCGATGAGGCATTAATATGTTCCCTGGTAGTGACCAAGCACGATCGTTAAGGCTACAACATCTCCTATGTAGTTGAGTTTAATATTTTCGCGTACAAGCTTAAGCCCCTCGGAAATATTGTTGGAGACAGTTTGTTCATTTACCTTAAGCATGTCAGCAATCTCCCTGATGGAGTACTCTTCATTGCGAAGCTTAATAGCCTTTTTCATTCTTTCGGGAAGTTTCTCTATCTGCTTCTCGATCGCGGACTCTAATTCAAGGTAGGGCCTGAGCTCGTGCATGGTATAGCAGGCTTGCGCCATTGTCTTCATCCCGTGTTCGAGAACTTTTTCTTTCACCTTCTCGGAGCGGAAATGCTTGAGCGTTTGAAATTTTATAGCCCCCTTGAGAAAAGCTTCCAGGTTGGTATTGGGTTTCAGGCTGTCGCGGTTTTGCCAAATGGATATAAAGACATTTTGAACGATATCTTTGGATGTATCTTCATCGGCAGTACGATGGTAGGCCATGGAAAACAGCTGTTTCCAATAACGCTCGTATAGGAGATCGAATGCCGCGGGGTCGCCTTTCTTTAGCTGATGTATCAGACTGTGATTTAGAACGTCGGTCATAGCTCATAGGGATTTACCAACAACAAATTTATAAGAGCAATATTAAGGAGAGGTTAAGAGTTGCGTGATGTATAGGTAGATTTATTGAAAGGCAAGAAAAAAGGGAGCATGGTAGTTCGCCATGCTCCCTTTTGGGTTTATTTTTGTAACTCCTGATCGATGATTTTACGACAACCCGCCAGGACCATCTGATAAACGGGCTCGAACTCCTCGTCATTGTAATAAGGATCCGGCACCACCTCTGTATTGAGGAGAAGCTGCACTTTCTGGCGATCCTCGTCATTGCGAGCCAAGGCGAGGACATCGCGAAGATTCATCCGGTCCATGACATAGATGCGGTCAAAAGCGTCAAAGTCCGCGGAAGAAATTTGACGGCAGCACTGCTGGGAGATGTCAACACCGTAGCGTTTCGCGACAGCCACGGAACGGCGGTCGGGAGCAGCGCCGATATGCCAGCTGCTTGTCCCCGCGGAATCTACCTGCCAGTCGAGGCCTTTTTCGCGAACGAGGTTTTCCATGATGCCATGCGCGAGTGGTGATCGACAAATATTGCCAAGGCAAACCATTAATACTTTCATGATGATTTCGTTATGAGAAGATATCGTTCAGCACTTTCGCCAGACGCAATCCCCCCTTGAGGAGCTGCTCATTTGCAGTAGAAATGTGATCAAAGTTGTAACGATAGCTGAATTTGGTATCTTTTTCGGCTTCACTATATAGCGCCGAGGCAATTTTGTAAGAGCCGAATATCCAGTTAGCGAGGTTGCCCTGCACGTAATCATACGCCTGCGTCTTCGAGGGGTGATCCAGAGCATTAGCATACTCGGTGTAGCTGAGATTCTGAAAATCCAATAACGCTTCATCCCATAGCGCGTGTAGATTTGTAGGTTTGTTGAACCAGGTGATCTTTATCTGATTACCTCCAAGATCTTCTTTATGGCCAACGTGCATAGGTTGGTGCAGATCGCCTAAGACGTGCACCAGCACACGCAGATAAAGGAGTTTCTTGTCCTGAGGAAGATCTTTCTTTTTTAGCTCGGCAATAACGAAGTTTACACGATTGTAGGCGTTGGTGCCGGTATCTGTTTGCAGAAAATTGTTCACTTTGTCGAAGTCCCAACCCGAGGGCATGTTTACAAAGTGCCAGTTGTAGAGGTAGTTATACGCCGGATCAGATTTGATAAAATCAAGCCAGTTGGCTTCCATAGCGAGGCTTCCGGGGCCGATAATGCGGGCAATGGCCTTGCGGGTTTTGCTGTTAAGATGATGCTCCGCAACTTCGGCGACAACCCGATGTCCGAGGGTGCCCCATGCCATGGAGCGAACGGGGAAGTAAAGGCAGATGGCAGCGACGAATGCTGCTCTGATAAACTTATTCATTGTTTTTATTAAAGTGGCTTTGGTGTACAGGTTAATCGTTTCTTTAAATCAATGATTACCGAGTTCCCTTCCTGAAGGTTTATCAGTTCGATCTTCTCGGGGCTACTACTTTTTACCAGATAGGTAGGCAGGTACTGACCAATGCGGTAACATCCATCAAGTTTCTGCTTGTAGTTGGCTTTTGTAAACGTTCCTACAAGATATAGGGTATCATTGCTGAGCACATAATTTCCTTTTGCATATTCTTTCCATTGCCCGCTGTTGAAACAATGGTCGTCGAAATAATTCGCTTTGGCTTTTGTATTCAGTTCCACGTAAAAGGAGTCGCAGGTAAATGTAAACCTGGAGCTTGTGTATTGAATGAGGCTGTCCTGATAGTTCTGATGCGCCTCGACCCATTCACCTTGCAATGAGGGGGAACCTTCGCCCTGCATGTTAGGGTTGAAACGACAGGATGTGAGGAGCATCAACAGGGGTGTGCTCAGGAGTAACGTGTATTTTAGTATTAGCTTCATATATAAGTCCCTCCCCTTAGGGGGGAGGGATTTTTTTATTTTAAACTGCCGATCATATTTTCCGGACGTACCCACTCGTCGAACTGTTCATTTGTTAACAAGCCGAGTTCGAGAGCCGCCTCGCGGAGGGACTTATTTTCCTTATGAGCCTTTTTAGCAATCTTGGCCGCATTTTCGTAGCCAATGTACGGATTTAATGCTGTTATGAGCATAAGTGAATTTTCTACATGTTTGCGTATGCCCTCATGATTAGGTTCAATACCTATGGCGCAATGATCATTAAAAGATACGCAGGCATCCCCAATCAGGCGAGCCGATTGAAGGAAGTTTGCCGCCATGAGAGGTTTAAATACGTTAAGCTCATAGTGGCCGTTGGATCCTCCGATGCCGATGGCAACATCGTTACCCATTACTTGCGCAGCCACCATCGTTAATGCTTCGTTTTGTGTAGGGTTAACCTTGCCGGGCATGATCGAGGAGCCGGGTTCGTTTTCAGGAATATATATTTCACCGATACCGGAACGGGGGCCTGACGCCATCATGCGTATATCGTTACCAATCTTCATAAGCGAAACGGCAAGTTGCTTCAAGGCACCGTGACTTTCGACCATGGCATCATGTGCTGCTAAAGCTTCAAACTTATTTTCGGCAGTGCGAAAAGGAAGACCGGTAAATTGAGCGATATATTCAGCGACTTTAACATCATATCCCTGTGGGGTGTTGATGCCGGTACCTACAGCTGTGCCTCCAAGAGCAAGTTCAGAGAGGTGGTCCAGGGTGTTTTTCAATGCCTTTAGGCCGTGCTCCAGCTGGGAAACATATCCTGAGAACTCCTGACCGAGGGTGAGCGGGGTGGCATCCATAAGGTGTGTCCTTCCGATCTTCACCACATCTTTGAATGCCTTTGCCTTTGCTTTAAGGGTATCACGAAGCTTCTCTACTCCAGGAATGGTGACGTCAATAATCATTTTATAGGCGGCAATGTGCATCGCCGTGGGGTAGGTATCATTGGAAGACTGCGACTTGTTTACGTCGTCATTGGGGTGAATAAAGGTTTTACCTTCGCCCAATGCGAGCCCTTGTAACACGTGCGCACGATTGGCTACTACCTCGTTGACGTTCATGTTAGACTGTGTTCCGGAGCCTGTCTGCCATATTACTAAGGGAAATTCCGATTGGAGTTCGCCTCTGAGGATCTCATCACACACCTGAGCGATGAGGTCGCGTTTTTCCGAAGGGAGCACCCCACAATCAGTGTTGGTGTAGGCTGCGGCTTTTTTCAGGTAGGCGAAGGCGTCGATGATTTCTTTGGGCATGGAAGCCTCTGGTCCAATTTTAAAATTGTTGCGTGAACGTTCAGTTTGAGCACCCCAGTATTTTTCAGCGGGAACTTGAACTTCACCCATGGTGTCATGTTCTGTTCTGAATTTCATATTTCTTTAGGATTCGTATCTCACAAACTTATACAATTAGCGTTATAATACTTCAGGCTTTTTGTAAAGTTGACATTGCTCAAAGATGGGTATTGGGCATATTTTAGTAATGTTATGGCAGTAAATGCTGTTAATAGACTCCCCGGGAAGTTTTTATTTAAGGGTATTTTACATTTCATTGCATTTAGCGGAGCTGAACCCTTGTGTTTTCAATCTTGTAAATCGATATTAGCGAACTTTAAAATATATACGTGATAATGATCTTTCGTTCCTGCATTCCAGTACTTGTGTTTCTCTCTTCCTTAGCATCCTCTTGTTCCTGTTCTTCTGACAAGGCCAAGTCGCCTACAGATAGTGAGAAAGAAAAACCGGTGAAGGTGGATCTTTCATACGATGCGGCGAAAGCGGATAAGCAGATTGACGCGTTTATGAAGAACCTTCATGCGAAGAAGAACTTTAACGGGAATGTGCTTGTAGCAAAAAACGGAAAGATCGTTTACCAGAATACTTTCGGTTGGGCGGATTATCTTCATCGTGATAGCCTGAAGATTAACTCAAAGTTTGAGCTTGCCTCTGTTACAAAGCCTATGACAGCTACGGCAATTCTGATGTTAGCTGAGCGCGGAAAGCTGAAGCTCGACCAGACGGTTAACGATTTTTTCCCCAAGTTCCCTTATCCGGGTATTACTATAAAGATGCTCCTTTCACATAGGTCGGGCTTGATGAATTACGTGTACTTCGTTGATCGGATATGGAAGGCAGAGCACAAGGACGAGCGTAAGGGTATCTCTAATGCAGATGTAATGCAGCTCATTGAGGAGCACCATCCTTCGGTATATACAAAGGCCGACTTTGTGTTCCATTATAACAACTCCAACTTTATGATTTTGGGAGCCATTATTGAGAAGGTGTCGGGCATGAGGTACTCTCAGTTTATGAAGGAGAATATTTTCAATCCGTGTGGAATGAAGAATACCGCGGTGTATTCAAAATCTGAATACGATAAGATTCCCGTTGATGTTGTCGGACATGACCGCACGTGGCGCTACTCGGTAGTGCAAAATTTTCTTGATGGTCCGGTAGGTGATAAGGGAGTGTATAGTACCGTGCAGGATTTATTTATTTTTGACCGCTGTATGCGTCAGAATAAACTCATCTCTAAGGCGTGGCAAGACTCCGCGTACGCGCCACATAATCCAATGGTTAGGGGTCATTTTAACTACGGATATGGATGGCGTACATTTACAGGCAATGGCCACCAGGTGGTATACCACACAGGATGGTGGCATGGTTTCAGACATATCTATCTTCGTGATCTTACAGAGGATCGCACGATCGTTTTATTGGGTAATCTTACAAATGGCAGTCTGCTGCAACTTGACGAGCTATATAAAATGGTGGGGATGCCCGTGGTTCGTAAGGGAGCATATACTGGCGGTGGCGACTCATCAGACGACTAAGGCTTAAATAAGGTTGTTCGGTATATCATTTGTCTGGTTGATGGAATATATTGATGTTCCGGTAACAAAACGGGTATAACGAACGTTTAAATATTTACACCATGAAATGTGGGTGATGAAAAAATTTCCTAACTTCATGGGGCGGCAGCAACGTTTAACATATTGTATTCTTTAAAAGGGCTGATATGGTTTGCTGATCGTTTCTTATTCGATGCACACAGAGATATACTTCAAACAACAGCCATGAGTAAAGTTTTCATTATTGACGACGATCCCATTCACCAACGAATAGCGCAAATTCTGATTTCTAAAAATCAGATTTTCGATGAATATTCTAGCTTCATGGATGCCCCTTCGGCGCTGGATTTCCTGCAAGTACATGCAAAGAATAGCGAGGATTTGCCCGAAGTGATTTTGCTGGATCTGAATATGCCGATAATGGACGGGTGGACATTCCTTGAAGAATATCAGAAGGTGAAGGATCTGTTAAGTAAAGACATAAAAATATTCATCGTCAGTTCCTCGGTTGATGAAAAGGACAGGCTGCGCTCGGAAGAGTTTTCTACCGTGAAGGGTTTTATTTGTAAACCCTTAAGTCCGGATATTCTCAAAGACACAATTCTATAATCTTACAAAACCGTTATCATTTCAGATTTGTTGCATGAAGGTATTAATGTACCTTCAACGCCTGTTGGGTATTCAGCATCGCTATACACTGTTTAGTGTTGGCTTTGTGTGCTCAGGATCATTTATATAAAGTTAAAAGAGATGTTTGATAAACTTATGCAAGTTCAGCAACAAGCTGAAGAGATAAAAAAACGGCTTGATGCCATAACGGTTCATGGTGAAGCGGAGGGCGGTAAGATAAAGGTTAGCGCTACCGGCAACAAGCATATCAAATCTATTGAGATTGATGAGGTGTTTTTGAAAGATGCCGATAAGGAAGAGCTTGAGGAGCTTCTGGCATTGGCAGTGAATAAAGCTTTGGATCAGGCAGAGAATGTGCATCAATCAGAAATGCAAGCCATGAGCCAAAGTATGTTTGGTGGTTTGGGCAATCTATTTGGCGGCGGACAGTAGTTTCAGAAAGTTTTACATCAATAATTTTGAGATGAAAGTAACATATTACGGACAATCCTGTTTTCTGATAGAGTTACAGGGAAAGAAGATTTTATTTGATCCTTTTATTACGCCTAATGAATTGGCAAAAGATATCAATGCTGATGATATTGAGGCTGACTATATTTTAGTGTCGCATGGGCATGCGGATCATACCGCGGATTTAGTGCCTATTGCTTCCAGAACCGGAGCTACGGTGGTGGCTTCCTTTGAAATTGTTGATTGGTTGTCGAAGCGGGGGATCACTGCTGCTCATCCGATGAACCTCGGCGGTAGCTGGAATTTTGACTTCGGTAAGGTGAAGATGGTGTATGCCGCACATTCCAATTCATTGCCCGACGGCACCTATGCCGGCACCGCGGCAGGATTTATCATCACGGCCGGAAGTAAGACTATTTATTATGCGGGCGATACCGCCTTAACTTATGAAATGAAGCTTACCGGCGAACTATATGCTGTAGATCTTGCATTTCTACCTCTGGGGGATAATTTTACCATGGGCGTGGATGATGCTGTAATTGCTTCGAAGTTTGTAAACACCAATACCGTTATTGGAATGCACTACGATACGTTTGGCTTTATAAAAATCGATAAAGAAGCGGCTATTGAGAAGTTTGCGACGGCTGGTGTGAAGCTTAATCTGATAGAGATAGGCGCAAGTCAGGAATTTTTTGTGTAGCTAAAAGTCTTAGATCATAAACAAGAAAGGGTGACCGCCTAACGCGGTCACCCTTTCTTGTTTATGACGATAATGATTATATGACAGTTCCGTTCGGGATTACTGCCGATTTTTTGATAACGACAATACCTTCAACAACGGTATATAAGGGATAATCGCCGTCCTGTAAATGAGTGCCGCCGTTGATGCGAACATCATTTCCTATGGAGCAGTTCTTGTCGAGGATCGCGTTCTTGATGTAGCAACGCTCACCTACTCCCATAATAGGATCGCCGGTCTTTTTAGCTTTGTCTATTTGTTCCAGCGTTTGGTAATAGTCAGATCCCATAATATAACTGCACTCTATTGTAGTGCCTTTTCCTATTCTTGTTCTGATTCCAATAACCGCGCGCTCAATGCGGCTTGCTTCAATGATACAACCTTCAGCAATGACTGTTTTCTCCAATGTTGTGCCCTGTACTTTTGATGGAGGCAGCATGCGAGCTCTGGTGTATATGCTTTTTTCATTGTCGAAGAGATTGAACTGAGGGATATTGTCTGTCAGTTCAATGTTAGCCTCAAAGAAAGACGGAATGGTTCCTATATCTGTCCAGTAGCCATCATAGTCATAGGTAATTACCTTTCTGCTTTTAATGGCCTCAGGGATGATCTCTTTGCCGAAGTCTGTATGAGGGAAATTGGTAAGGGTATCAAGCAGGGTACTGCGGTTAAAGACGTAAATTCCCATAGATGCCTGATACAGTCGACCTTTGGCTTTCATTGCGGGACTTACCTCTGATGCCCACTCTTCAATTCCTGTTTTAGGCTTTTCAATAAAGGAGGTAATGTTCTTGTTTTCATCCGACTTCATGATGCCAAACGCTGACGCTTCCTTCGCGGTAACGGGAATTGTGGCAACGGTAATTTCCGCATTGCTTTCCACATGTTTGGATATCATCTCATTGAAGTCCATCTGATACAGCTGATCACCGGAAAGAATGAGGATATAGTCGAAATCAAAAGGTGCAATATGGTGCAAGCATTGGCGTACAGCATCGGCAGTGCCCTGAAACCAGCCACTATTACTAGGCGTTTGTTCCGCAGCAAGGATATCTACAAAACCATCGCTGAAAAAGCTGAAATGGTATGTGTTTTTTATGTGTTTGTTTAAAGACGCAGAGTTGAATTGCGTTAATACAAATATGCGGTCAATCCCAGAATTGAGGCAGTTTGAAATGGGAATATCTACCAGTCTATATTTACTGGCAATTGGCACAGCAGGCTTTGAGCGGGTAGCTGTAAGCGGATGAAGACGTGTACCTTGTCCTCCTCCTAAAACTACCGAGATTACATTCGACATCATGCGTAATTATTTAGGTCTTTATATAAACTAATATACTGACGGGCGGATCGGTTCCAGGAGAAATCAAGGCCCATTATCTTTTTCTTTAACAATCTTGATTGAGTTGTGTTCGCACAAAGTTCAACTGCGCGGGCTAATGCATCTGCTATAGCTGCAGGGCTTTCATGGTCGAATTTAACGCCGTATCCTTCGTCTTCGCTGATGTCGAGAACCGTATCTTTTAAGCCTCCGGTATTTCTTACGATGGGTATTGTTCCATAACGCATGGCGTATAGCTGATTTAAGCCACAAGGTTCTACACGGGAGGGCATGAGTATGAAATCTGCTCCCGCATAAATTCTGTGGGATAAGCTCTCGTCATAACCAATAAAGCTATGATACTCTTTGGGAAAATTCGCTTTTAGCTCAGTGAGAGACTCCTCAATATTTTTCTCGCCAGATCCCAGGATAAGGATATTGGCTTTAAGTTTCAGCTCTGTGAATATGATGTGTATTGCCGCGCTGAGCAGATCGGCTCCTTTTTCGCCTACAAGGCGTCCGATGAAGGCGATGAGCGGACGCGATTGAGTGAATCCGAATTCTTTACACAGTTCCTTTTTATTGGCAACCTTTCCTTTGTTAATATTCTCAGGATTGTAATGGAAGGGGATCATTTCGTCTTTTTGAGGATTCCAGATTTCGGTATCTATTCCATTGATGATGCCATGGCCCTTACCTTGTTCCATCCGAAATAGGTCCTGTAGTCCGTTCGCATTAACAAGCAGTTCCTCGAGATAGCTTGGCGATACCGTAGTATAGCGCCAGCAGCATTTTACAGCCGCGGCGAGGGAATTGATACACCCGTTCCAATCGAGCAGTCCCAATTTTGTAGGATCTACTTCTGGAAGGTAATTAAACTTGCTCCAGTCTATCCAGCCCTGATATTCAGCGTTGTGGATAGTGAATACCGTAGGAATATTCTTCAAGTGCGTGTATCTGGCAGAGTGATTTACCAGAAAAGGAATCAAGCCCGTATGATGGTCATGGCAATGAATAATATCAGGCTTGCTATTGAACTGACTTATCCATTCGAGAACCGCCAACTGAAAGGCGACAAATTGTTCTGTCTCATCTGAATACGAGTAGACTGCGGGACGGTCAAGCAGTCCCGGAATTCGTACAAAGTGCAGGGGAAATCCAAGTGTGTCATGCTCTTCTTTGAATACCTGAAAGGGCAGGAGCATAGGCCCCATGCGTAACTGGGATTCAAAGACTAAGGTAAGGGTGTGTTCGTGAATAAAGGGACGGTCGTAATAGGGCATTACTACCATCGACATAATTCCTTCTGCCTGCTGATATTTTGGAAGAGCTCCAACAACATCACCTAATCCTCCAACTTTGGCTACCGGATAACATTCCGCGCTAATGTGGATTACATTCATAATTTTTAATGTTTATTTGGAGCGGTTAATTTAGGAAATAATATATCGTTAAAGAATTTAAAAGCGTTAATTAAACGGTTTTTTTGATTAATAGAAAGCCATTTTAAGGTATTGATATTTTTACAAACAAAGTCGGCGGAAGCCTTGTTTGGTGTTGGCGAGTTTTAAGGTTAGGGGAGCGCCAGAGAATATCGGTAGTAACGCGCCTTTGGTTATTTACCACATTTATTCGGGAGTTCAACGCTCTCTATTGATGAACTCCCGAGTAAATGTAGCGTGTATATTTCTCATGGAGAAAGGAGAGACCCCTTGCCGCGTGTTAGCTCTTTAGTTCGGGTAATGTGTGCTGATTAAAGCAACATTAGCTTTGGGGGCGCGCGGCAAAGAAATTCTTAATGAGCCTCGAGCCAATTCTGTCCGGTACCGATTTCGATATTAATTGGAACCTCGGTTTTTATGGCATTCTTCATGCGGAAGGAGATGATCTCTTTCATCTTCTCTAGTTCGGGTTTGTAGAGATCGAAGACGAGTTCGTCATGTACCTGCATGGTCATGCGGGATTGGAGCTGAGCTTCCTGTATGTCGCGATGTATGTCTATCATGGCGATCTTTATCAAGTCGGCGGCAGAACCTTGTATGGGAGCATTTATCGCATTTCGCTCGGCGAAACCCCTTACAGTAGCATTTGCGGAGTTGATATCACGTAGATATCGGCGGCGTCCCATGAGTGTTTTTACATAGCCATTCTCGCGGGCGAAGTTCATGGTATCGCTCATGTACTGACGTATGCCGCTATATTGTCTGAAGTATTCTTCGATAATTTCCGCGGCTTCCTTTCTTGGTATACCAAGATTTTGCGAGAGGCCGAAGGCTGACTGCCCATAGATAATACCAAAATTTACAGCTTTGGCATTGCGCCGCATGTCAGAGCTTACCGCATCAATCGCTACCCCATAAACACGCGCAGCGGTAGCAGTATGAATGTCGAGATCATTGGTAAAGGCCTCCATCATGGCAGGGTCTTTACTTATTTCGGCAATCAGGCGCAACTCTATCTGCGAGTAATCGGCAGATAGCAGCAGGTGGTTCTCGTCCTTGGCGATGAATGCCTTACGCACTTCTTTCCCACGATCGGTACGTATAGGAATATTCTGAAGATTGGGGTTGTTGGAGCTTAAGCGACCCGTGGCAGCAACTGCTTGATTATATGAGGTGTGTATTCTGCCGGTTTTGGTATTTATCAGCTGCGGCAGCGCATCAACGTATGTTGATTTTAATTTCTGTAGCTGACGGAAGTCCAATATATCTTTGGCGATATCACTTTTTGGGGCAAGAGCAAGAAGCACGTCTTCGCCCGTCTGATACTGCCCTGTTTTAGTTTTTTTTGCCTTCGGATCAAGTTGCAGCTTGTCAAAGAGCACCTCTCCTAATTGTTTTGGCGAGGCGATATTAAAGCGTACGCCTGCCTTCTCGTAAATGGAAGCTTCGATCAGACGTATTTCTTTCTCCATTTGTATAGAATATTCAGCAAGTCCGATGCTGTCAATTCGTACCCCTTCTCGCTCCATGTCGGCCAGCACATAGATAAGAGGATTTTCGATTTTTTGAGCAAGCGCTGATGCCTCCGCTTTTTCAAGAAGTGGGACGAATACCTCTTTAAGTTGCAGTGTTATGTCCGCGTCTTCTGATGCGTACTCCTTGATTTTCTCAAGTTCTACGTCTCGCATGTTACCCTGGCTTTTTCCTTTGCCACCAATAAGAGCGGTTATGGATACCGGGCTGTAGCCGAGATAGTTTTCAGCGAGGATGTCCATATTATGACGGGTGTCAGGATCGATCAGATAATGCGCAATCATGGTGTCGAACAAATCTCCGGCGACGGTAATGTCATACCATTTGAGGACAAGGATATCATACTTTAAATTTTGTCCGATCTTGCTGATGTTGGAATTTTCAAATACAGGTTTGAAGATTTTACATATGTTGAGAGCTGTAGTCTTATCAGCAGGCACCGGAACATACCATCCACTGCCGGGAGTAACAGAGAAGGAGATGCCCACGAGCTCGCAGTTATTGGCATCAAGGCCGGTGGTTTCTGTGTCGAAACAGATGGCCGACTGTTGCTGCAGGAGCATCGAGAGTTCGTGCATCGCGCTCTCATCTTCAACAAGAGTATAGTTATGTGGCGTATTATCTATTGTTCTTAATGCGGTCTGCTCGGTTTCAGCGATAACCTCCTGACTGGCGACGCTGAGCGGTGCAGGTTGCCCAAAGAGATCTGTCTGTTGCCCAGCCATAAGTGAACTGCCTCCGGCAGCGACGAAATCTTCACCGAATACGCGGCGTCCTAAAGTTCTGAATTCAAGTTCTACAAAAAGAGGCTCTAGTTTGGCACGGTCGGGAGCTGTTAACGTTAATGATTCTTCATCCAGCTCCACCGGGGCATTTAAGAGAATGGTGGCGAGTTTCTTTGATATAAGTCCCTGTTCAGCATAGGTCTGTACATTCTCGCGCATTTTTCCTTTGAGCTCATGAACATGTTCAATGATACCCTCTACAGACTTATATTGTTTGATGAGCGTCTTGGCGGTTTTTTCACCGATACCCGGAATACCAGGAATATTGTCGACAGCGTCGCCCCACAGGCCAAGGATATCTATTACCTGGTGAACATGTTCAATGTCCCATTTAGCTAGTACTTCAGGAACTCCCATAATTTCCACCTCGTTACCCATACGCGAAGGTTTGTAAATGAAAATATTTTCAGATACCAGCTGAGCAAAATCCTTATCGGGAGTCATGCAAAATACCGTGAAGCCGGCCTGTTCCGCTTTTTTTGCCAGCGTTCCGATGATGTCATCAGCCTCATAGCCGTCGGATGTTATAACGGGAATGTTAAATCCCTCAATGAGGCGCATGACATAGGGAATAGCTGCCGCAAGATCTTCGGGCATAGCTTCGCGATGTGCTTTATAGTCTGTAAATTCTATATGTCGTTCCGTGGGAGCCTCTGTATCGAATACTACCGCTAAGTGTGTAGGGTTTTCCTTTTTGATGACTTCAAGAAGGGTATTGGTAAAACCCATGACCGCCGAAGTATTAATGCCACCAGAGGTAAACCTTGGATTTTTACTTAATGCGAAATGCGCTCTGTAAATAAGCGCCATACCATCTAATAAAAAGAGTTTTTTCATCTGCATAAAATGTACAGGATTGCGAGAAATAAGTGTTTGTTGCTGCCGGTAGAGCTTTATTGTCTGAAAGAGCAGTTGTGTAAGTGATCATTGATCATGCCTGTGGCTTGCATATGCGCGTAGCATATGGTGCTGCCGAAAAACTTGAAGCCTCGTTTTTTCATGTCTTTGGCAATAGCGTCGGAAATGACGTTACTGGGTACAGCATCCTTTAATGACAGCAGCCTATTGTCAATGGGCTTGTTTTCGGGCATAAAGGAGTACATATATTTATCGAAGGATCCGAATTCTTTTTGTATGTCAAGAAACAGCTGAGCATTTTTTATGCTAGAAACGACCTTTAGCCTGTTACGAATGATCCCTTCGTCGTTCATCAGCCGGAGAATGTCATCGTCATCAAAGCGCGCAACCTTCTCGACATCAAAGTCGGCGTAAGCTTTACGGTAGTTATCGCGACGTTTGAGGATAGTGATCCAGCTGAGGCCGGCCTGAGCAGATTCAAGGATAAGAAACTCGAAGAGCACCTTGTCATCATGTACTTCTTTGCCCCATTCTTCGTCGTGATATTTCATATATAGCGGATCAGTACCACACCAACCGCAACGTACAAGCTCCTTTTCGTTTTGCATGGCGATTGATTTTAGTTTTCCGCACAGAGTTCATCCCAATATTCTACAGCACGCCTGTAGTGAGGAATAACGATGGATCCTCCCACGAGATTTGCTATCATGAAGATTTCATTGAGCTCATCGGTAGTTACTCCTGCTTCGTGGCATTTTCCGAGGTGATATTTTATGCAATCGTCGCAGCGTAATACCATTGATGCTACCAGGCCTAACATCTCCTTGGTCTTCACCGATAGTGCCCCGTCGGCATAGCTAGTGGTGTCTAATGCGAAAAAGCGTTTTATGTTTGTATTCGCCGTGGCCATGATCCGGTCGTTCATGCGTGTGCGATAGTCGTTGAAATCGTCAATAAGCTGCCCCATTTTACTATTGTTTATGTGAAATAATGGAACGTTAAAGATAGTGAAAGTAAGCTTAGCCCGCAGTACTTTTCCATAAGTAGCGTTGCTGCCCGACAATGCCTGTTTACATATTCCGGGGATCCCAGAACAGCTTCCTGAAATCTTTTACCTGATCGTTTTCTATCTGAATTCCCTCGCTTTCAAGTAGTTCCTGCATGAGCGTAGGAGATGCAAACGCTTGTTTTCCGCTAAGCATTCCGGCAGCATTTAACACGCGATGAGCAGGTACCGGAGGCATAGCACTGCCGGCGTGCCCCATGGCATATCCCACGACCCGTGCTGAGCTGCGGCTACCTAGAAATTCGGCAATAGCCCCATAGCTGGTTACACGGCGGTAGGGCACTTGCCGTACTACTTCGTACACTTTTTCATAAAAATTGGTGCCTGCCATTGCCTTTTATCAACCGTAAACAGGGTTGTCCTGCTTGTAAACGAAGTACTGAGCTGTCTTATTTTATCGCTTCGAAAGAAAAGCACTGATAATTTATGTTTTTGTCTGTGGCAAGATATTTACGTTCGTAATATGTTTTTATAGACAAAACCTCGGTTACATGATTCGAATTATACAGATCCTCAGTGATAATGATCGGATGTAAGTTCAGTTCCTGAACTTTTTCTGCCGTGTAAGCATGCAATTGATCATTATCTGTCTTAAGGTGTACGATGCCTTCCTTTTTGAGGATTTGTTTATACTTATTTAGAAACGCCGGAAATGTGAGACGTTTTTTTTCTCTGCTAATTTGTGGTTGAGGATCGGGGAATGTAATCCATATTTCGTCAATCTCTCCTTCCGCGAAATAATCGAGGATATTTTCAATTTGAATTCTTAGGAAAGCGACGTTGTCTATGCCGTCTTCAATGGCAGTTTTTGCACCGCGCCAAATACGATTGCCTTTATAATCGATGCCAATAAAGTTTTTCTCAGGAAAAAGTCGTGCCAGATTTACTGTATATTCTCCCTTTCCGCAGGCCAGTTCAAGAATAACGGGTTTATCATTGTTGAAGTGTTTCTGTGCCCATTGCCCCTTGAATTCTTTTCCCTCTTCCAGCTGATGTACGTTCTTAAAAGTATCTATTTCAGCGAATCTTCTTAATTTATCTTTTCCCATTGTTAATCAGGCTGCAAACATAAAAAAAATATTGATCCTATGGGTAATATGTGCGGGACGTGATTGCCTTAGGATAGATGGCTTGTTGGAAATTAAGTGCATAAAAAAACCGCAGTGTAATAGCTGCGGTTTTTTCTACTTATCGAGTGAAGCTTACTTAGGAAGATTGAATTTATCTCTTAAAGCGTTCATTTGTTCCATGGTACATCCTTCAGGTTCAAATCCCATTGATTTGGAAATCATGTAAATCTGAGCCGATTTTGATAAGGTATCAACCATATCAAAGGCTTCCATGATGTTTTCGTAAACGGAAACAACGCCGTGTTTTTCCCACATCACCACGTCGTATTCTTCAAGCTGTTCAATAGTAGCATCAGCCAGCTCGAAGGAACTTGGCATAAGGTAAGGCACGATACCTAAACCACGAGGACAGAAAGCGCGAGTTTCAGGAATCATACTCCAGAGAAGATTTGTAAGTACATCTTTCTCCAGGTATGCGCGGTTATGTGTCATTGCCACCAGTTCGATAGGGTGGGTATGCAGACATGCTTTATAATTAGATCCTTTGCCAATCATATAGTTATGAATGGACATGTGTGATGCTAATTCAGAAGTAGGAGCTACAGGATTATCAGCGATAATTACAAAGCTTGCGCAGTCGTCAAGGATACGGATAATAGAACCGTTTTCCATTGGCCAACGTGCAAGATCTCTCATTCTTCTGTTAGTGCCTTTACAGAAGAAATAGCAACCTTTAAGATGCGGCATAGTTCTTCCCAAAGGAATAGTATCGCAGATAGCGGGCATTGACTTTATTTCGTCGTCAACGAGATCCGTAATGTTGATAGTTATGTTTCCACCATTACGTTCAGCCCATCCCTTTTGCCAAAGGTAACCAGCAACCTCGGCAACATCATTTATCTGCCTCGCCAGTTCCGGGCGATTATCTAAAATAGATTTCATGTGTAAGAAATTGAATTTGTCTTGTATTATATTTGATTTTAACTCAGATCGGCGTCACTGTTATTGGGGTAGTTAGCGCGTCACTGATTTCTATTTCATCAATTGCGGAAAGATTATTGAAAGAATAAGTATGAGCAATCCTGATACAAGGACTACAATTGTTTTATTGCTAACACCTTTCCATTCTTTGAGTATGATGCCCCAGAAGTTGCTAAACAAAACATTTAGCGACATGAGAATGCTCCAGGAGAAGGCCATCATGATGCTTCCTTGTTCAAAATAGCTTTGTCCGACACCAAGAGCAAAGAACTGCGAATACCAGAGAAGTCCGGCAAGAGCGCAAAACAGGAGGTTATTTATCCAGATGCTTCCGCTGACAGTTGTATAATCTTTAAACGTATCATTTTTAACATTCTGATACAGGCAGTAGATAGCGTTGGTAATAAATCCTCCAAAAGTAACGAGAATAATTACCGGATTAAGCGCTGTAAGTTGGCTGGCGCCCAACTCAAGCACTCTGGCTTTGATTGGCGCTCCGGCTTCTAATCCGAGATTAAAGCAAGCACTCATCACGCCCGCGAGCAAGGCAATAAGAATTCCTTTCTTGAGGGCAAAATCTTTAACAGCTTGTTTTTTTTCTTCCTCGGACATGTTTTGCGAGCGTAGCGCTCCGGCATACCCAATTACGGCTATTCCCGCGATGGCGATGCTTACACCTATCAGAAGAATCAGGCCGCTGCCTGAACCAAGGTCTTCTCCGCGAAGTACCGCAGGAATGAGGGTTCCAAATGCAGAACATGTTCCCAGGGCGAGTGACTGTCCGAGAGCAACACCGAGGTAGCGCATACTCAGACCGAATGTAAGTCCTCCGATGCCCCATAACACCCCGTAGCCTAAGGCCGCCCATAGTCCGTCGCCAGCGCTACTCAGCACGCTGAAGAATGAAACTCCTTCCGGGAGAGCCATTAATGCTCCAAGCAAAGGAAAGAGCACAAACGCGAACACGCCTTGTACTAACCAGAAGCATTCCCAGGACCAGTCCTTAATTTTTTTGATCGGTACGTAAGAACTGGATTGGCCGAAACTTCCCAGTGCTATGATCAATAGTCCGATTATTGCATTCATGTGGTCTTAATGATTAAAGTAGAAGAGTACCTGAATATTGCATTAACGTGCAGGTGTCTTTGATTCCTGTTATTATAAACGATAAAGCCCATGCCCTGTATAGGGCATGGACGATAATTTTATCTGCTTCCTGATTTTTCATTGAGGTGAAGCTAATCAGGAGGAGATCGATATTATGTATTTACGATCTCTTAGACGTTACTTCTTTTTCGTATTGTTGAACTTCTGCAATGTAACTATCACCTACAGCGATATTGTTTTTAAGGCAGAAGAAGTCCCATACGGAGTTCCAAGGAAGACCTTTTACTTCTTCAAGGAGGGCAAGTCTTTCAAAATACTGACCATTTGCTTCGTATTCGCGAAGTTTAGCAGTAGGCTCAAGGAAGGCCTGTAAGAATGCTTTCTGTGTAGAACGAATACCTACCGCGTAAGCACCGATACGATTGATTGAAGCATCGAAGAAGTCTAATCCTACGTGTACTTTGTCGAGAGCGTCAGCTCTTACGACCTCACGAGTAAGATCAAGAAGCTCATCATTAACGATTACCACGTGATCTGAATCCCAACGAACCGGACGGCTTACGTGTAGCATAATCTCCGGAGTGAAAAGGAGTAGTGAAGAGATCTTATCGGCAACGCTTTCAGAAAGATGGAAGTGACCCATGTCGAGGGTAACCATTTTCTGTTTTTTTGCACCGTATCCTAAGTAGAAGTCATGAGAACCAACAGTGTAGCTTTCAAGAGCAATACCGAATAGTTTAGACTCGATACAATCCTTCATGTTCTTGTAATCTATAGCGAAGATTTCATCAAGAGATTGCTCAAGGATAGAACGGTATTTGTAACGATTTACAGTAAGATCTTTAGATCCGTCATGTACCCATAGGTTCATGATACAAGGATCGTTTTGGAATTTTCCTATTTCTTCGGAAATAGCACGACAGCGTTTCGTGTGCTCAATCCAAAACTCGCGAATAGCATTGTCTGGATTTGCTAACGTCAGGTCACCACTTTTTGGATGTCCAAAAGATGAAGAGTTAAAGTCAAGTTTAACACCTTTTTCTTTTCCCCAATCCATCCAGCTACGGAAGTGAGATGCGTCAACCTGATCGCGGTCAACAACTTTTCCCTGGAAATCGCCATAGATAGCGTGAACATTCAGACGGTGATGGTCGCCACCAACGAGTGTTAGTACCTTTTCAATATCCGCGCGTACTTCGTCGATGTTACGAGCCTTTCCCGGGTAATTACCTGTAGCCTGAATACCGCCGCCACCTAAGTTGCCAAGGTTTTCAAAGCCATTTACGTCGTCAGCCTGCCAGCAGTGGATGGATACTGCAAGTTTCTGTAGTTTTTCAAGAGTCGCTTCAACATCTACGCCAATTTCAGCGTAGCGTTCTTTAGCGATTTCGTAAGATTTTTCGATCAATTCGTTTTTTTTCATGGTGTTATAATTATGCGGATATATTTTTATTTACTAAGTCGAAGAACTTGCTGTAAGCCCCTGCCCATTCCTGCTGATTTTGTGGTTCAAAGATGTCAGGAGAAACGCTTCTGTTGATAACGTTACGAACATCCTGAAGGGTATCCAATATGCCGAGTCCTTTTGCCTGAATCATTACGTTGCCCAGGGCGGTGGCTTCTGCCGGACCGGCTACAACTGGCATTCCGATAGCGTTTGCCGTCATCTGATTAAGAAGGCGATTCTGAGAGCCGCCACCGATGATGTGCAGTTTTTCGATCTTGAATGGGGCTATTTCCTGTAATCTGTCAAGTACATATTTGTATTTCAAAGCGAGACTATCAAATATACAGCGTATGAAATCGGCATGTTTTGACGGAACTTGTTGTCCTGTATTGCGGCAATAATCCGCGATAGCAGTTGTCATACTTTCCGGATTTGCAAATGATGGATGATCTGGATCTACTAATGATTGGAAGCCTGCAGACGTTTGCGACATCTCGACGATCTTGGGATAGGTATAGCTTATTCCTTCAGTTTCCCACTCCTTACGGCATTGTTCAAGGAGCCACATTCCCGTAATGTTCTTGAGGAATCTTATTGTTCCATCAACTCCGCCCTCATTGGTGAAATTCATCGCGTAGGACTCTTCTGATATCACTGGCTGAAGAAGTTCAATGCCCATTAATGACCATGTACCCGAACTGAGATAAGCGAAATTTTCATTTTCAGCAGGTACCGCAACAACAGCTGAGGCGGTATCGTGACCTGCGACAGCAATAACCGGCGCTTTATTTATGCCACATTCCCTGCAAATGGCATCGGAAAGGTAGCCTATTACTTTTCCTGGCATCACGAGCTCGCCCATAAGATCAGCACTTACTCCCACCTTTTCAAAGAGCTGCTCTTCGAACTTCCGGGTTTTAGCATTCAATAGCTGAGATGTCGAAGCGATGGTATATTCACAAACTTTCTCGCCAGTGAGCATATACGATAATGCGTCCGGCATGAAGAGGATACTCTTGGCTGCTTTCATTGGAGAAAAATTCTCCTGATTTGCAGCATAGAGTTGATATATGCTATTGAAATTCATGATTTGAATTCCCGTGATATCATAAACCTCTTTTTTCGGGATCAGCTTAAAATATTCCTCTGGTTTACCATCGGTATATGGGTCCCGATAACAACGCGGCTGACTTAAAATTGTGCCATCTTCTCCCAAATATACAAAATCAACCCCCCAGGTATCGATACCGATGGCGTCAATCTTAATATCTTGCTGAGCTACCGCTTTGAGTCCGTCTTTTAACGCTTCAAACAGGGCAGTAATATCCCAGAAATATTTATCATGTATACGGGTTATTTTATTTGGAAACCGCGTAAGTTCCTTTAGCTCAAGTTTTCCCTGAGCGTATGTTCCCAGAATAGAGCGACCGCTGGTAGCTCCCAGGTCAAATGCAAAAAAGTGTTTCTTCTCGTCCATCTTTAGGTATGGAAATAAGTTTATATTGCGAAAGTATCGTATTGAAATCATTATACGCTTCTTATTTTGATTTATATACTTTGATTTTTGACATTCCTTGTGTTTATCTTTACATGCCAAATGTTAGAAGCGGCGTGGCTTCTGACATGAATCTTCTGCGATTTTGCCAACAACAAGTAATATTATGGACAAGTCGGTTTATGTAAAGTATCTTTTTGCTAACGAGGAGGATAAAGAATGGGGAACGACAATAAATTCTGTTGGATATCAACATGTTTATCCGAATTCCATATACCCTCCCGAAAGTCATCCCGCAAGCTATCTCTTCTCAGACCAGCGGGGTCGTGTTTTAAATGAGTATCAGCTCTTATATATTACCCGCGGTAGTGGATTACTCAGGTCTCAGTCGTTTGGGGGAGATGAGGTGAAAGAGGGAACGATGTTTTTGATTTTTCCGGGAGAATGGCATAGCTACGCCCCCGAGAAGACTGGTGGCTGGGATGAATATTGGATCGGTTTTGAAGGATCGAGCATCGATAATAGGGTTTCAAAGCGGTTCTTTGAAGCAGCTAATCCTTTGTTTGCGGTGGGGCTGAGGGAGGATATCGTTGATCTTTATAAAAAGGCGATAGATATTGCCACCGAGCAACGCGCCGGCTATCAGCAGTTGCTTGCCGGGATTGTAGACCTTTTATTAGGGCATGCCTATTCGCAAAATAAGCATGCTTCATTTGATGATTTAAAAGTCGTCAATCAAATTAATAAGGCAAAGATCATTATCAGAGAGAATTTTAGATTGGATATTTCCCCGGAGGAGGTCGCTAACCGCGTGAATATGAGTTACTCATGGTTTCGTCGTCTGTTTAAACAGTACACGGGCTTTGGACCGGCGCAGTATATCTTAGAATTAAAGATACAGCATAGTAAGGAGCTGCTCGCGAGCACTTTGCTTAATAGTCAGCAGATTGCCTATGAAGCGGGATTAAGTAACGCGGATTACTTTTGTACGGTCTTTAAAAAGAAGACCGGGGTAACGCCCATACGTTATCGGGAGATTACCCAGGGAAAACGCAATAGCTGAATTCATTTTGTTTCTTAAAACGGCAATTTGATTAAAAAAATGTTAATGAAAGGTGCTGGTAATTAGAGGGGTTTTAAAATCTAACAAGAAATTTTATCTTTGAAGAAACGTTCAATCAATCAATCAGTGGAAAAAGAAGCAAAAATTTATATAGCCGGTCACCGTGGAATGGTGGGCTCGGCCATTCACAGAAAGTTGCAAAAGGAAGGGTTTACTAACTTCGTTGTAAAGACGTCTTCAGAACTGGATTTAACAAATCAAGAAGCGGTGCGTGAGTTTTTTGAACTTGAGAAACCTGATTATGTTTTCCTTGCTGCTGCAAAAGTGGGCGGTATTGTTGCTAACAATACTTACAGAGGACAGTTCTTGTATGAGAATCTGATGATTCAAAACAATGTGATCCACTCGGCATATTTAAACGGAGTAAAAAAGTTGATGTTTTTAGGTTCGAGTTGTATTTATCCAAAAATGGCACCTCAACCTTTAAAAGAAGATTATCTTCTTACTGGCTTGCTCGAGCCGACTAATGAGCCTTATGCTATTGCAAAGATAGCAGGTATAAAAATGTGCGAAGCATATCGCGCGCAGTATGGCTGTAACTTCATCTCAGTGATGCCAACAAATTTATATGGCTATAACGATAATTATCATCCAGAGAATTCGCATGTATTGCCTGCTCTGATCAGAAGATTTCATGAGGCGAAGATAAACGGTCTTACTAACGTTACTATTTGGGGAACGGGAAGTCCTAAACGCGAATTTCTGTTTGCTGATGATCTCGCTGACGCATGTGTTTATCTTATGGATAACTATGAAGAACCAACCCTGGTAAACATTGGTACCGGAGAGGATATCAGCATCAAAGACCTTGCATTTTTAGTCAAGAAAATTATTGGCTTTGAGGGAGAGATCGACTTTGATACATCTAAGCCCGATGGTACACCGCGCAAGCTTATGGAAGTATCCAAGCTTAACGGTTATGGCTGGAAACACCAGGTAGAACTGGAAGATGGAATTAAACTGGCTTATGAAGATTTTTTAAGCCGCTATTAAAGGTTTCGCAATAAAAAAATGCCAACGCTTTTTGAGGAGTCGTTGGCATTTCTTTTATTGGTAAGCCTATACTGAAGCGGATTTTAGATCGCCATGTGGCATGGTTATTATATCATTTTGTGTGACATAATAATGTTCCTTTCGATTGTTTGTCGGGGCTGTGTTTTCACACTTCGCGTATCCGATACAGTTTACTTTATGATGCGCTAAATGCATCGGTGGGAGTAGTTTGAGCTACTGGGCGTTTTCTCTTCTGGGAAAATATAGCAGGTATTTTGTCGCTGATAAAGCTCTTAGCCTTCTCAACAATGCCGGAGAAGGTGTCGGCATTAACCTGCTTTGCTGCCTTTCGTGAAAGTATCCATACGAGACTTTTCACAAATACTCCAGACTTCCTGAATAAGACTCCGTTTAAAAGTACGGGCACAATTAACGAGCTTACGCCCGAAATGAGGTCGTTTTTTACGAAGTCTAATCCATTATTGGTTTTCTGGTTTGCAGATTGAACAAGACTCTTTATTGACCGATAGATCTCTACAGGCTTGCTTAATGATGCTTTTATGAGTTCTTCCTGTTTGAAGTTTTGAACCTTCAGGACTTCGATTTCCATCTGCAGTTCCGCGAGAGTTTTAAAGTTCTTTTCCATCGTTCTTCTTCTTGAAAATCATTTTTACAATAAAATCCTGCAGACGCCGGTCAATGAATCGATCTTTAAAATACACTAATACAAGGGCAATAAAGAGATATAAAAGTGCTACTATGCCAAATCCTGCGGCATACGATCCGATGATTTCCCCCAAGAAAAGTGCTAGCGTAACAGACGCAAATAGGAACGTTAATACTCCGGCAATAATTACACAAGTGATAGTGACTAACGCCGAGATGACAACCGTCAGGCGCTCAATGGCGCTAAGACGTGTTATTTCCAATTTGGTTGTTACCCAATCTTTCAGTGTTGAAACAAAGTCGGGTTGATTTTCTTCCGTGTTTTCAGGCATAATAATAATTTGTTCAATTCGTAAAATGCGCTATTTATGCATGCTCTACCGGATCTACGTGGTTAAGCGTTTCTTCTGTATCATGCAGCTTGCTTTTTATGCCATCTACAACTTTATCTTTGAAAGAAGCAAGATGCTCGATCTCTTCTGCAGCCCGGTCTTTTATAGAATCGCCGAGATTTTTTAAGGCATCGTTCAACTTATCGCGGGTTTCTGATCCCTTTTCAGGAGCGAAAATAATACCGAGTGCCGCTCCGGCAGCAACTCCTGCTAATAATGCAACTAAGATTTTGGAGTTATTATTCATAGCTTAACTAATTATGAAATGTATATTCGATAATAATACAATTTTTTAAACTTAACTGTTTTGGCAGATTTTGTTTTTTATAGAATATGTGGGTATTGCATCGGAATCTTTACAATTTCGTTGGAATGGGTTTACGCTCTACTGGTGGTTAGTTTTTTCCTTTTTTGGGCTTTGTGGACCGTAGAAGCCTATACGGTTTACGCTCTACTGGTGGTTAGTTTTTTCCCCGATCACGCACTGCAAAGCCGCATAGATGAGGTATAGCTAGGGGGGGCTAACTGCTACAGCCAAAGGATGATAATCATGGATGCCGATATTTCAATAATCTTTTCGCAGTGTGATCGTATGATATCTAGTAAGCGATGGCGTCGCGGGTTATTTCTGAATTCAATGGCTGCATTTCTTATTTCTTCCGCCATAGATAGCATTTCTGATTCATAACCACATACTTCGGTTTCGGATAGATCCGTTGATCTTGAATTTTTTATGTGGCAAAAATAATGTTGAGTATCCCCATGTTGGGATATTTGCGTGAAGCTACTGATATCGCATAAGATGCGGTCATCTGTCGGAGTAAGTAATGTGAGTTCCATTTCGGTTATATTGCCCAGCTTCTCAAGCTGATTGATATAATTGAAATACTGCAACTGATTCGCAAAAAGCTTTTTAAATTCGTGTCTTATCAGGCTTGAAGAGCCGGCGCCCATTAGTTCCTGCATGGACTTGTTTACATCGGAAATCAAACCATCTCTTACAATAAACATGGGTTCCTGGCTTCTCTCAAAGAGCGTTCGGAATTTGAGTTCATTTTGCTTTAAGCTGTTCAGTTCCCGTTGGTTTCTAAGAGTATAGGATATGCATCTAGTAAGAGCCCGCTCTGATAACTCCTCAATTTTTAATTTATCGGCAATTGGGAAATCAAGAATTTTATCAATGTTCTTATCCTCACTATCTTTATATAGAAGGATGAGGGAGGGCGTGCACTTGGAATTTATAGCCTCGCGGAAGAATTCGTAGCTTGATTGAGCTTCCAGTGTCTCGTCGATGATGGCAATCGCGACGTTTTTTTTCAATAAAGCATTAATTGCCTCACTGTAGCGATTTATCCATAAAATGTCATAAACTTCTACAGAATCAAAGGTCTCAACATTGTGCTTAATCTTTTTGAAATGGCTCTCATTGTCGCCGATATAGAGGATATTTACCTTTTGCATTTAAGGAGCGGGCTACACAGATAGAAATAAACCAGCTTATTTCCAGCGTTAAGTCTCGCGCTATTTACTAATAGGCAAAAGTGATGCCACGTATGAATGTAATTATTTGATGGTGTATTGACTAAGACAATTTTCCGCTTTTCATCTTATTGTACAAAGTTTTCCGATCGATATTTAATATTTGAGCGGCTTTGGTTTTGTTGAAGTTTACCTCTTTTAGAACTCGCATAATAGTTTCGTATTCTGCTTCCTGAGCAGCATCCTTTAATCCTTTTCTGGCATCGCGAATTGTCTCTGTTGCCTGTTGTTCAATTGGTATGCTGACTTCTTTCGACTGGCCTGTAATTTCCAACGGAAACGCTTCCAGCATGAGCGTATTGCTTTCAGATAATAAAGCAGCTCTCCGGATGACATTTTTTAGTTCCCTGATGTTTCCTGGCCAGCGGTACCTCAGCAATGCTTCCTTGGCTTCATCAGAAATCGTTTCAAGGTTCCTGTTTAATTCCTTATTTGTTGAACGTAGAAAATGCTCAGCAAACAATAATACATCGTGATCTCTATTGCGTAAAGGAGGTAATTCTATGCTGAACTCGTTAAATCGGTGGTAGAGGTCTTCCCTGAATCTCCCACTTGCGATTGCCTGTTGTAAATTCTCGTTGGTGGCAACGATAATGCGAACATCCAAATCGATCTCCTTGGTCCCTCCAATTCGTCTTATTTTTCGTTCCTGAACGGTTCTTAAAAGGGCGGCTTGAATTTCATAGGAAAGATTTCCTACCTCATCAAGGAAGAGGGTGCCACCATTTGCAAGTTCGAAATGACCTATTTTGGTGAAAAGCGCACCTGTAAAAGAACCTTTCTCATGGCCGAAAAACTCACTTCCGGCGAGTTCCTTGGTTAACGATCCACAATCCATGGCAACAAAAGGTTTGTCACGGCGATTGCTTTGTTGATGAATGGCATTGGCCACAGCTTCCTTTCCTGTGCCGCTTTCTCCTGTTAAGATGACACTATAGGCTGTAGGTGCAATCAGTTCAATGTGTTTCAGTAGTAACTTCGAAGCAGCGCTTTTTCCCACAATGTACGAGCTTCCTGTTGACTTCTGTTCTGGATTTTTTCTTTGGCTTGCTGACTGATAGTTTTCATTCTTATTTATCATCTCCTGAGCCTCAATTACCTTATTGATAGTATTGAGAATTTCATCAGGATATAATGGTTTGGTTATATAGTCGTATGCTCCAAGCTTTATTAGTTCAACTGCTAATTTGATATCCGAATACCCTGTGATAATTATTACCGCCGTAGACGGATATTGCGCTTTCACGCTTTTTAAGATTTCCCTGCCGTCTGTATCTTCAAGTCTAAAGTCGCAAAGTATGAGATTAAAGTTTTGTTTCGCCAATAACTCCATCGCGGCGGCCCCACTGGTTGCTATGGTTGTATCATAGCCGTTTTTAGCGAGGAACTTCGATAAAAGCAAACATATATTAATCTCGTCGTCAACAATCAGTATTTTGTTCATAGTAATGTTGAAAGAATAAGCGTTAAATTTAATTAATTATACAGCTAATTGGGGTGTTTTTTCTACATCTATAGAAGTTCGCAGCAAACTCTGTATTTCAGAAGAGTTAATTCATATGGATCTGAATTACTTGCTAAACCTACTAAAATTTTATGAGAATCTAAGTCGTAGATAGTATAAAATCAGTTTTGAAAGACATTTACCCACAACAGCTCCTCTGGTTTTTTTAACGCTTATCAAGCAACTTCAGTATATAATTTTAAACGAGCGCCTGGCGTAAATCCGTTATTTAAGCAATCTTTATTACATTTGACATTTTACGTTGTATATGAGTGAAGATCGTTCGTTAAATTTTATAGAAGAAATTATAGAAGAAGATATCAGAAATGGTAAGAACGGAGGCCGCGTGCATACGCGTTTTCCTCCTGAGCCCAATGGATATCTACATATCGGTCATGCCAAATCAATATGCTTAAACTTTGGCCTGGCGCAGCGTTATAATGGTCAGACAAATCTGCGTTTTGACGATACGAATCCCGAAAAAGAAGAAACGGAATATGTAGAAAGCATTAAGGAAGATGTAAAGTGGCTCGGGTTCAACTGGGCGAATGAACTTTACGCGTCCGATTATTTTGAACAGATATATCAGTTTGCCGTAACTCTTATTAAAAAGGGGAAAGCTTATGTTGATGATAGCACCCCGGAGGAGATCGCGGAACAAAAAGGTACACCAACAGAACCCGGTAGACCCTCTCCCTTTAGGGAACGATCTATAGAGGAAAACTTGCGTTTATTCGAAGAAATGCGTGCTGGTAACTATCAGGACGGCGAAAAGGTGTTACGCGCGAAAATCGATCTGGCATCACCCAATATGCATATGCGAGATCCGATCATGTATCGTATCCGCCATGCTCATCACCATCGCACTGGTGATGCCTGGTGTATTTACCCGATGTATGATTTTGCTCACGGACAGTCAGATTCTATCGAAGAAATTACACATTCTGTTTGTACGCTCGAGTTTATTCCGCATCGCGCGTTATATGATTGGTTTATTGAACAGTTGGAGATATTCCCTTCTCGTCAGTATGAATTTGCGAGATTAAACATGACCTACACGCTAATGAGCAAGAGACGTTTGTTGCAGCTCGTTAATGAAGGTTTTGTTTCGGGTTGGGATGATCCGCGCATGCCAACAATCAGCGCCTTGAGAAGACGTGGATTTACACCGGCTTCCATTCGCGAATTCTGTGATCGTATAGGTATTGCTAAGCGTGAGAATATTATTGATGTCAGCTTACTTGAATTTTGCGTTCGCGAGGATCTTAATAAGACCGCGTGGAGACGTCAGGCTGTCTTGGATCCCGTTAAGTTGGTTATTACGAATTATCCGGAAGACCAGGTAGAATTTTTTGATGGCGAGAATAATCCCGAGGAGGAAAATGGAGGTGGAACGCGTGCTGTACCGTTTAGTCGTGAACTCTGGATTGAGCATGAAGACTTTATGGAGAATCCTACCAAGAAGTATTTTCGTCTTGGCCCGGGGCTTATGGTTCGTCTAAAACATGCCTACATCGTTAAATGTGAGTCTTTTGAGAAAGATGAGCAGGGCAATATCACCGAAATACATTGCTCATACCTTCCGGAATCCAAATCAGGAAGTGACCAAACTCAGATTAAGGTTAAGGGGACTATCCATTGGGTAAGTGTTCCTCACGCGGAGAAAGCGGAGATCAGACTTTATGATCGTTTGTTTAACGTTGAAGATCCAGCGGGCGACGATAGTGATTTCAGGGAGCATATTAACCCGCAGAGTTTGCAGGTAATCCCGGAAGCATATATAGAACCCGATCTTAAAAATGCTGAAGCCCACAAAAGCTATCAGTTTATCAGAAAAGGTTATTTTACTCTCGATAAGGATTCTGCGCCTGGAAAATTAGTGTTTAACAGAACTGTGACATTAAAAGATACCTGGGCAAAAGAGGTTAAAAAGCAATAATACTTTAATTGCTGGTATGTAAGGTACATCGTGATTGCAAAGAACGGCTTTCATGATGTACCTTTTCTTTTTTGCCTATGCATAGCTGGAGAGCGAGTGGCAGCATTCTAAAAACCTTTGCATTTTACCGTTGTTCCTTCTCTTAAGCTTGACCTAAACGACATTTGTTGTTAGATGATAATGAAATTCTTATGGCTACAATAATCCCCCTGGCGGAACGAATGCGTCCCGCTAATTTAGATGAATACGCAGGACAGAAACACTTAATAGGAAGTGGCGCCGTGTTGCGAAAGGCTATAGATAATAACAATATTCCATCTATGATATTATGGGGACCTCCCGGCGTCGGAAAAACTACCCTCGCTTATATCATCTCCAAACAACTACAAAGACCCTTTTTCAGCCTCAGTGCTATTAACTCAGGCGTAAAAGATATCCGGGAGGTTATTGACAAAGCGGCGGCTATGAAGAACTTTGAGCAAAAACTACCGGTATTGTTCATTGATGAGATTCACAGGTTTTCAAAATCACAGCAGGACTCACTATTAGGGGCTGTTGAGCGTGGTATTGTTACGCTTATTGGCGCTACAACTGAGAATCCCTCGTTTGAAGTGATCTCCGCGTTACTCTCTCGCTGTCAGGTATATCTTCTAAAGCACTTAAGTGAAGATGATCTTATTGCCCTCCTTCAACGAGCGCTGACCGAAGATGCTTATCTTTCTAAGCTGAAGGTTGAGATTCATGAATACGAAGCGCTTTTACGACTGTCCGGCGGCGATGCCAGAAAGCTCCTCAACGTGCTTGACCTGGTGGTAAACGCATTGGATGGCGATACGCGCATAATTACTAACAAGCTTGTTCTGGATCATATTCAGCAAAATATGGCCCTATACGATAAGACAGGGGAACAACATTATGATATAATATCCGCTTTTATAAAGTCTATTCGGGGAAGCGACCCCAACGCGGCTGTTTATTGGCTGGCTCGAATGATCGCTGGAGGAGAAGATCCCCTCTTTATTGCACGACGTCTGGTAATACTTGCTTCTGAAGACATTGGAAATGCTAACCCTAACGCCCTGCTCCTGGCAAACAACTGCTTTCAGGCGGTAAACGTTATTGGTTTTCCTGAAAGCCGTATTATCCTGTCTCAGACAGTAACCTATATGGCATCGTCGCCCAAAAGTAACGCCGCTTACGAGGCGATTAATACCGCCCAGGAAATTGTTGCCCGTACGGGTGACCTGTCGGTCCCGCTCCATATAAGGAATGCGCCTACCAAGTTAATGAAAGACATTGGCTATGGAAAGGAGTATAAATACTCGCATGCTTATGAAGGGAATTTTGAGGCTCAAGAGTATTTTCCAGATTCCCTTAGTGGTACAAAACTCTATAATCCGGGAGGAAATCAGGCCGAACAGAAGCTTCGTGAACGACTCAAGATGCTATGGAAAGATAAATATGGTTACTAACCACACGTTCGCTCTCCTGAAGATATAAATACTTACAAAATATTGTATATCTTCATTTCATGACCCCGATATTTATCCTCCATCAGTGGAAGGCATTCGTACGTTCAAAAAATACAGGAAAATCGATAGCCGTAAAGCTCATCATGGGCTTTTTTATAGCGTTCATATTGTTATATGTTTTTGCTCTATCCTTTTTTCTAGATAAGATATTTCATGAAATATATCCTTATCAAACGGCTCTTGAGTCCTTTAATAGGTTTATTCTTTATTACTTTCTTTTGGACCTTATTATGCGGTTTCAGTTTCAGGAGTTGCCAACGCTAGCAATTAAGCCTTATCTAAATCTTCCGGTAAGGCGAAACGTTATTGTCAACTATCTTTGCTTAAGTTCGTTACTGTCAACATTTAACTTTAGCTCGGCTTTAATATCGCTTCCCTTCCTTACAAAAGTTGTATTATCGCAATATGGAGGTATAACCTTCATGGCCTATGTTATTGTATTGGCCGGATTAACCGTCTTTAACCATTTTTTCATCATATGGCTTAAAAGAAAAGTCAATCTTAATGGATGGTATCTGCTATCGTTCCTTGTGCTTTTGGTAATCTTGTTCTTGCTTGATAATAAATTTCATATTATTTCCATTACCTCGTTTTCTGGTAATTTATTTAGACATCTCATAGTATACCCCTGGTTTTGTCTCCTTACCCCTTTATTGGGAATAGGTATGTTTGTGATAAATTATTTGTTCCTGCGCTCTAACCTGTATCTTGAGGAGCTCGTTCCAGATAAACAGGTACGCGATATTTCTGCCAATATTCCCTTCCTTAATCGTTTTGGAGTTGCCGGTGAGCTTGCTGCCGCGGAGCTTAAGTTGATGTTTCGAAACAAACGTACTAAGGCGACATTGAGGATCTGTCTCATGATGTTATTGTATGGTTTGTTATTTTACACCAACCCTGCCCATTATGCAAATTTTGGGTGGAAGATATTTGCCTCTATGTTCATGACGGGCATCTTTATAATTAACTACGGACAATTTATGTACGCATGGCAATCATCTCATTTCGATGGCCTTTTAGTTTTAAAAATCAATGCGCGGGATTTTTTAAGTTCAAAGTTTCTTTTGTTTACCATATTCTCGTCAGCGGCATTCATCCTCACCATTCCCTATGTATATTTTGGTTGGGATATTTTATTAGTGCAGTTCTGTATGTACCTGTGGAACCTGGGCATTAATACATTCATAATTTTATGGTTTGCCAACAGAAATCATAAACGAATAGATCTTTCTAAATCTGCCTCTTTTAATTGGGAAGGCGTAGGCGCGACTCAGTTTCTGATATCGTTTCCTTTGTTACTTTCGCCTTTCATAATCTATTTGCCCATTGCTTTGGCTGGATATAAATTAATGGGCATTGTGACGATAGGCGTATTGGGCGTCGTCGCTATCATCTTGCGACCCTTCCTGCTAAATATCCTTATCAATAAATTCAATGATTCCAGATACGAAATTTCGGAGGGGTTCCGGCAGAAGTAAATATCTCTATTTTATAGCAGAAGTATTATGATAAAAATTAAAGAGCTTATAAAAGTTTATAACGGTAATGTTGTTGTTGACATTCCCGGTCTGGTTGTTTTGCCGGGCGAAACTATTGGCCTGGTGGGTAATAACGGCGCGGGAAAGACTACGTTTTTTCGTATGATGCTCGACTTGATTCGTGCTGATCGCGGGACTGTCTTTTCCAAAGATCAAGATGTCGCGGCGTCTGAAAATTGGAAAAACTATACTGCCTCTTACCTAGATGAAGGTTTTCTTATTGAATATTTAAGTCCGGAGGAGTACTTCTATTTCGTGGCTTCATTCTCCGGAAAGTCGAGGACTCAGGTAGACCAGGAATTGGAAGCTTATAGCGACTTTTTCAATGATGAAATATTAGGAAAGAAGAAGCTCATACGCGATCTGTCCAAAGGTAACCAATGTAAGGTGGGTATTGTTGCTTGTCTGCTTCAGGAGCCTGAGTTTCTGCTTTTAGATGAGCCATTTGCCAATATTGATCCTAGTACACAAATCCGCTTAAAGAATCTTATTCGGCGGAAGAACCAGGAAAAGAACATGACTATTCTAATTTCCAGTCACGACCTCAATCACGTTACTGAGATTTGCGAACGTATCGTATTAATGGAAAAAGGGAAGGTAATTAAGGATATCAAAACAACTGCTAGCACAAGGGAAGAGTTGGAAACTTACTTTTCTGTAATGCAGTAATCAATTAACTATCGCGTCAGTTCTTAGCAAACTGACGCGAATAGCTATCAATGATTACCTATTAAATTCCATAGCGCGTGAAATATGGCCGGAAAAATCAGGCTGCCAGACCTTTCCTTTAACATCCCCGCAACCAAACCTGCTACAAAGGCGAATAAAATCCTGGCGAGATTAATTTCTAAATGGTATCCCGCCTGAAAGATAAGGCCCTGCGAAAGCCCAAATAATAATGAGCTAAGCAGGATTGGCCAGTTTAACGGAAATCCTGCAATTTCTTCACTGCCACTATAGAGCCGATTAAATAGTGTTAAAATCAGTCCTCTGAAAACCAGTTCGTCAGAGAAGGCGTTTACCGTCCCCTGAAATGCGATAGTCTCCATGTCAAAATGCAAACTGGGATTTTGGGCTAGAAAATAGATGCCTAACCGCACCAGTAGTCCTCCTGCGATGAGAACTAAGCACGGTAATATGGCTCCATTTCTTTGTTTCAGCGTAAGACCCGCTTCCCGTGCACTGATAGTTTTGTTTCTAATAAAGAATATTATGCATCCCACCAGGATTATAACCTTCCCGGCCCAGTTCCATTGCTGCTGATCAAATAATATGACCGTTGACAGGCCTCCCGTCAAGCTGCTGTACAATAAATAAATGATTGCGGCCGCGGCAAGCATTTTGCCTTTCCCATCTTTCAACACAGGCTTGGATAGAAGAATAAAGGGCACCATGATGAGTAAGTGCATTAGCCCACCAAGTAGATATGAGGATAATAACATGATTTAAAACTTATGTCCAAATATAGGAAAGCTTTAGACTGAATACGTCGGCGTTTTCGATTATGAAATTACGCTTATAGAATGGTTTGGTTACTCTTTAAGCAATAGCCTTAAATGATTCCGATGCTGATGTAAAAAATATATTGTGTTGATGATAATCAAGAATCCCCCATATATCTATATAGAAAACATATCATCAGAGAACGACCGGATCAACGACGTCAATCTTTTAAATTATCTCAACTATCAGCGAGTGAGAACTATTAGACAAGAGCAGTACCGTGATCGTGTAGCCCGCTACCCTGATGGTAATAAAGATCCTTTTCACTGAGGAACCGCTCGTCTGGAGAATGTTGATCAGGACGAATCGCAAAATAGTCTGTTGTCCTTTCGAGAGGCAAGGACTCACTCCCAAAGTTAATCAGAGGAGGTAAAAACAGGTGTTTTCATCAGAGACACTGATGCAGGTTCATTGCTTACGTGGCGCGTCCAGATCACCGGAGAAAAAAAGGCTAAAGCATCGTTGATCTCGACAATGGATGCAGAACTTGCTGTCTGGACTGAAGGACTTAAGAAAATGGATAAGTAGCATACCGCTGACCCCTTTTAAAAGAATCAAAAAACTGCAGATTCCTCTTGTAGATTTAAAAAGCAAACACGATATTTGCAGTCCCAAAAGGGAGGTCCGGTAGTTCAGCTGGTTAGAATACATGCCTGTCACGCATGGGGTCGCGGGTTCGAGTCCCGTCCGGACCGCAAAAGGCGCTCAAACGAGCGCCTTTTGTCATTTATAGGCCTCAAAAAGGCTATGTTCGCAAAAAGTATACTTCTTTTAGTTATCTGGCAGTTCCTTACCTGCTGGTAAATGTCAAGCATAGTTAGCCGGGAATAATACGCCCGTATTGAAGGTCTATATCCTAATAGATGATGATTATGTTTTTTCTCTTGACGAGATGTTAATATTCGTGCTATATTCCTACTCCTAATATCTTGATAGTATACCGTCATGAGGACAATGAAAAATTATATCCTTTTATTATTAGTCTTTAACGCCGTCGTTGGATGTGCGCAGACCCCTAATATTACAAAGTCCTCTGTCGGAAAGTACACATATATTATACGACAAAAGCCTGAATACAATGTAACGATCATTAGCCGTGAAGAGAGTTCTCTCCCTCTAAGATTGAAAATTGGGGATAGCTCTCCAGTAACGCAAGTAGAAGATTTCGGTATTAATGATAACAAAGTTCTTCAAAAAGCAATTAACTCGGTATTTACTAAGGATCGTTTCCGGCAACTATCAGGCGAGAGCTTAGGTATAAGAGTTTATCCTAATGAAAAAGGAGGTGTGAGTGGAATAGTATTTTCAATCGGAAAAGGGTTTACTATAGAGGAAATTGCCAGACTTGAGGAGAGAATTAGAGAAACTATTTCCTTCAAAGTAATGTTTCGAGGACCAAAATATGAAGCTATTCAACCATATAGTTTCTACTGTTTTATGGAGTGGTTTGTGAATGGTAAGATTAAGCTGTAGCCATCGAGGGAAATATTCCTTCCAGCGCACTGCTTCATGTTGTTTTTTAATGTCCTCGCCGACTCAATCTTGCCTTCCTAAGAAGGATGCTGATGATTTGCCATGTATAAATGCATTTTAAGTGCCATTGGAGCAATAAAAAGCTGATAATTTATTTGCATAAGAATAATAATAACACGATATTTGCAGTCCCAAAAGGGAGGTCCGGTAGTTCAGCTGGTTAGAATACATGCCTGTCACGCATGGGGTCGCGGGTTCGAGTCCCGTCCGGACCGCAAAAGGCGCTCAAACGAGCGCCTTTTGTCATTTATAGGCCTCAAAAAGCGCGATTATCGCAGAAAAGCATATCAGTTTATATCAAGGAAACGCAAACCATTCGGTCACCTATGGCTGTTTGGACCAAACCGGAAACCTGCGGAGAGATTAATAAGATCTTATCTTTACGAGCAAATGGAACTTGAAAAAAGAGCTATTATCCCTATTGCTACCAGAAGGCTTGACAGGGTTATCCGACATCGATCGAATGGAGAAGAAAGAGGATGAAATTCATCTTTATTTATCTCAAAAGAATGAACCTCCTGCCGGTCATGATCCGAGTGATTTGCTATTCAAGAGCTCTTTCAATGAGATCACCGTGCGTGATAATTAACATACAGCAACTGGCCAGTGATGCNNGAGAATCTGGAAATTGAACTGGATAAAGAATTGGATAAGGACTATGTTCCTAATCTGCTGGAAAATGGCGATACCCAAAAGCAATTACTGGCTCGCAGCCGATACCTGTTATTCAAGGACGAGACCAACTGGACACTTTCCCAACAGCAACGGGCGGAGATCCTTTTCGGACTACACCCCGATCTGGAAACTGCCTAGAGATTGAGCCGCAAACTATCGCACATCTTTTCTGCCACCAAAACCAAGGAGCTTGGTTATACACGATTGGCTCGATGGTACGATAAAGTGGGGAAGGCCCGAATGAAAACCTACTCTTCGGTAGGAAGAACGATTCAAAATCATTACCAATCCATCCTGAATTACTTTGATAACCGAGGTCAATGCCTCTGAGCCATTCAATGCCGAGATCAAGGCTCTCAGAAGCCAGTTTAAAAGAGTTCGAAATATCGATTTCTTCATATACCGTCTCATGAAAATTTATGCTTAGTCCACAGGTTTCCGGTTTGATCCCTTTTCTGCGAGAATCGCGGTTCTAGAGGTCTATAAATGACAAAAGGCGCTCGTTTGAGCGCCTTTTGCGGTCCGGACGGGACTCGAACCCGCGACCCCATGCGTGACAGGCATGTATTCTAACCAGCTGAACTACCGGACCTCCCTTTTGGGACTGCAAATATAGCGTCTTGTAATTATAATGCAATAGTATTATAAAGATTTTTCACATTTTTTAAGATATATGTTTGATAAAGGCTACATCGTGAGGGATGTAAGTTCTCAGTTTTTGATTTTCTTAAACCTAGGAGCCTAACCCATCCTAAACTCCCTATTCAAATTCGATAGCTTCGTCTTAAGGGACGCTGAACTATGATCTTCGATAGATGTATAACTATCATTAAGGAAGCACAAAAGCACTTTCATAAACACATCATTCGCTTTCCAAAATTCAGCGTAACAAAACGGAGATCTAAAGATATTTTTTTTGCTTTTTTAATATTTTTTACTAAATAGCATTTTTACTAAATACTAATACTACAAATGAGTACTATTTATTCCATTCCGGATCAGAAGAATTTTGAATTGCTGATCAGGGCCCTCACAAGGGATCATTTAATCGACAGATTAGGGACACCGCTTTTATTTTAAAGACGGCAGCCCCGACCTCTGGTCGAATCCACTTTAGGAAAATGCTGTTAAGCTCATTTCATTGCCAATCTCAAAACCACTCTCCGCTAACATTGGCTAACCGCAATTAAATTATCATTGACTGCGGACTAATGGACATAGAATCAGTCCGATTGGCAAAATTCGCCAGTCTGAAACATAACACTACGGAAACAATACGCGATCAATCTATAGATTATTCAGAATCATCACCTACGGAAAAGCGACATGACATGCCTCTACCATTAACGGATGCGAGCCAACAAGATTTGATGGGATCTTAATAGTTTCTAAAACTTGATTATAACGGAAAATTTTAAAGACAAAAAAAGGTCAGATACAACATTGTATATCTGACCCTACATCTACCTATGAAAACGTTGCCTTGGGGCAGCAACAATTACAAAACAAAGGTGGGCATTCAAGCCCCGTATAACAATGATCAAAGCAACTAATAAAAGTGATACTTCCTACAAATTCATTTTTTATTTGACTTACTATACGGCCACTCCAAGATGTGTCTATTTTTATCTACAGATGAAAGCTTATTTAGCGATGGTTAAAAATAGTCGCTAAAATAAACAACCACAATAAGCTGACCGACAAAGAATTGTATAAACCAATCATCAATCACTGACATTTGGCATTTGCTTTGTTCAGCAATCCTTGAAATATTTGTACCAAATACGACATTATGAAAATTAAGATAGCACGTAGCTTTGTTGCGCTTGGCATTGCTGCATTTTTATTCTCAAGCTGTGACACGGTAAAAAACATGAACAAATCAACTAAGGGAGCTGTCATTGGTGGCGCTGGCGGTGCGGTTGTTGGTGGAATTATCGGAAAGAAAGCGGGAAATACTGCATTGGGTTCTATCCTTGGAGCAGCGGTAGGTGGAGCAGCGGGCACACTCATCGGCAAGAAGATGGATCGCCAGGCGGAAGAGATTAAGAAAAATGTTCCTAACGCGGAGGTAATACAGCAAGGAGAGGGCTTAATTGTAAAATTTGATTCAGGATTACTTTTCGCTTTCGGCAAAGCTGACCTCACAGCTGATGCTAAATCAAATCTTGCGAAGTTATCTTCTTCAATGCAGTCAAATCCACAGACTAATATTCTTGTAATTGGACATACAGACAACGTAGGTTCAGAATCATACAACTATACATTGTCGGAACGCCGGGCCGCATCAGTACGCGACTATCTTGCCATGAATGGAGTATCAACATCAAGGATAACAACTTCAGGAAAGGGACTCACAGAGCCAATTGCGGATAACTCCACTGAGAGCGGAAGAGCCCAGAATCGTAGGGTAGAAATCGTAGTTGTAGCGAATGACGCCATGAAGCAAGAGGCACAGCGTAGTGCTCAGTAAAGATAAAGGTTAATACGATCAGGACGGGGGGGCAGTAATTCGCCTCCCCGTTTTATTTGCCTATGATCTTCCTCCAGCCTAACCTTTCGAATTTGCGAGTAAATCGTCAACTAACCGCTTATCAGATATTAACCGCTTGCTCGTCCGTTTTTGAGATAGCATCTTTTACAAATAAAACCTTTGTAAAAACATATTTTAGATTCTGCCGGCGAATCTCGTCAAACAAGCTAAATTTGAGTATGAATAAGCTTTTACAAGTTTCATTGTTATTCTTGTTAATAGTAAGTACGAGCACGGTAACTGTCGGACAAACTATAAAAGCCGGGGTACTGGTTGTCGGAGCAAATAGCTATGGATTTTCGGCGGCGATACAATCGGCACACTCGGGCGTTAAAACAATCATGGTTGATGAGGGAAGTATCAGCGAGGTAAACATTGACGCACAAGAAATGACAGGAGGCAGTGGGATCATTAAGACACTTATTGAACGCATTGAGAAGGTACAAAGATTCCCTGTAAAGAAAGACCAACCCATAGCACCCTCTTTCGCAGCAACAATATTCAATGCCTGGGCTGACACGGTCAAGAATCTCACGGTATTAAAATCGAAGAAAATTACTCGTATTGAACGAGATGGCAAGTATTGGAAAACAACACTTTCAGACAATAGCCTTATCCGGACGGAAGCTGTGGTAGATGCCAGCAAGGATTACAAAACACTTATGACTGCCAATGGTAAATATTACCCCGACAGTAACAGGCTTTCGGATACGGCATATAAGGATAAACGCTTCCGTACAGGCGTCGCGATAATTAATAAAAGTTCGGTAAAGCCCTCTACCTATCCTTTAAAAGCACTTACAAGCAGTAAAGATAATTTCTTTGTATGCGGCAATAGGCAGCTAGGATTTAATATGACTCAAGCCCAGGCGGCTGGTGCCGCGGCAGCGTTCTGTTCATTCTTTAAAACCGATCAGCGGAAGCTGAACGTCCGCACTATACAAAATGAATTAACAAATTATGGCGCGCGCCTTCTCTCGTTTGATGACATAGGCAGTACTGACGCACATTTCATAGCCATACAATCAATGGGACTAACAGGCTTGCTAAAGGGAGCATCGGGCGCCTCAGAGTTCTTATATATGCCTGATAGCACCGTGAGTACAACGGAAATCAGGGACACCATGAAGGAATATTTCTCCAGAAGTCAGATTTGGTTTCTTGATAAATCTTCGTCGCGGATGACCGTTAAGGATTTATTGAGCTTGATAAAATTTGTCGCTTATCGGGGCAAGGAGCTCGACAGCGAGGTGGCGAAGGCATGGAACAGCACATTAAAACTCAGTGGTGTATTTAGTCAGGATTTGGTGTTAACGCGCCGACAGTTTGCAGTGTTGCTTAATACCTATATTCAACCCTTCAAGGTGTCTGTTGACCTTGATGGAAAGTTAAAGCGCTAGATTTATATCCGCCTCTTTAAGCGAAGTAACACGGTTACCACTTGCGAGAAGTTTTGCCTTGCAACCCGTACAATCAACGTATTGCCATTTCCGGATTGCAACAATTCATATAACTCATGCGCTGTAAACGCGGCAATGGGTTTTAGGTTAATGTCAATGATGCGATCTCCTTCTTTGAGCCCCGTAAGGGCAGCGGCTGAGTGTTCCTCAACGCGCGCGATAACAAGATATTTATAGTCCGGACCTGCCCATGCCAACGAGAGACCGCTCATATCATGCTCAAAGCGCTGCCGGTAGCGAGGATTCTTACGCAGATAAAGACGATTACCAGCGTAGTCAAGCGTAAGATAAAACCTTGACAGCACCCCATTTCCCAGATTTCCATTACGATCTACTATACCCCGGCGCGCGGCAGCTTGTTGGTAAAGAGGAAAGGCAGTAATGACATTTTGCAGCTGAAAGGAGCCTACTTGCAGCTTCGGCATCCTGGCGATGTATCCTGAGATATTGCCACTGAGCCCGACACCGAGATTGGCATTAATATTCGGAAAGGGTATTGGAAACGCTGCGCCATTCAAGGTCTCAAGCGACAATGGATGGCCTGCGCCTGTATCAATGACAAGCTTTAGAGAATCAACATGTCCGGAGCTATCGGCAACAGCACACCAGAGGTAAGGCTTGCCATGCTCGATACTCATGGACAACTTCGACTCTGACTTACGTACCGCAGGATCAAGGTGCCTGTGAATGGTAATCTTTGAGTTGATATAATTTATAGATACAGGATGATTGACAAAGAAATCCGAACCAATAATGCCTTTCACGGGCAATCCGGTATAAGCCGCCAGATCAAAAATATCTTCGTCCAACACCGCGAAATTCAACAAACCGCTCATCTTTCGGCCTATCCGAACCTCTACGCCGGAAACAATACTGGCCCTTGCGGCATCCTTAACACCAAAGCCAATAATATTTACCACCCGCGATGAATGGAGATTCAGACTGCGAGCAAAGTCGACATCGGTAATCATGGAATTCGCGACCCCGGTATCAAGGAGAAACATAAAAGGCCCAAGCCCATTCACCCGCGCGTTGATGACAATAAGGTTATGGGCATATACAAACGATATTACCTGCTGTCGGGCGTTATCATTAAGCTTCAGTCCCTGGCCGGGCACACGCTTAGCGACGAGCATCGCAATGCAGAAAGCAGACATGATTAGCCGGAGAAACAGGCAACCGAACATAGGTCTATTTGATCTTTACTCTAATTTAGTAAATTGGCGGCGAAGGAAGTATAGAGAGAAGGAATGTGAAAAAACTTAACGAAAGCTTAATTAGTGACTTTTGTAACAAAAGTGTTCATTTGCCATTGCGAATGTCACTAACACCCAGCATATTTTATAAATTATGCAAAAATGAGTAAATTGAAATGATAATTATTATTACTCAGCGTTAAAAGACACGCTTTCTCAATATTCAAATCCCTATTTACATTAAAAACATATATATGATCACATCAAAAGACCTCTTTAGTTACGAGCATGATCCTAAGTATGCAACGCCGGTAACCTATTTTTCAATGGAGTTTGCAATTGATCAAGCTTTAAAAATTTACAGTGGTGGCTTGGGCTTCCTTGCGGGTTCGCATTTGCGTAGCGCTTATGAGCTGAAGCAGAATCTGATTGGTATTGGCTTGCTATGGAGATTCGGATATTATAATCAGGGGCGCGACGAGAAGAATTATATGAAACCTTATTTCGTGGAAAAGACCTACTCTTTCTTAAAAGATACAGGTATAAAGTTCTCTGTAATTATTCAGGGAGCACCAGTACACGTGAAGGTATGGCTGCTGGAGCCAGAAACATTTAAGTCGGCGCCCTTATTTCTGCTAAGTACCGAGCTAGAGGAAAACACAGAATGGGGACGCGCCATCTGTCACCGTTTGTATGATGCGGACGAGCGTTTGCGTATCGCTCAGTCGATATTGTTGGGTACCGGAGGCGCTCAGCTACTTGACATCATCGGACGTACAGACACCCTATACCATATGAATGAGGGGCATTCAGTATCATTGAACTTCTATCTGTATTCTAAATTCAAGGATCTTGAGGAAGTAAAAAAACGGGTTGTATTTACAACACATACTCCTGAGGCTGCGGGAAATGAAGAGCATGCCTTTAACCTTTTACAAGATATGTCGTTCTTCTATGGCCTTGGTGAGCACGATGTCCGGCAACTACTGGGCATGGAGGGCAATATGTTCAATTATACACTAGGCGCATTACGTTTCGCCAAGAAGGCGAATGCTGTGTCCAAGCTCCATGGAGAGGTATCTCGCGAAATGTGGAAAGACTATAAGAACATCTGCGAAATCACCTCTATTACCAATGCGCAGAATAAAACATATTGGAAAGATCCCGTATTGGAAGCTGCTTTCAGCACGGAGGACGACAATGCGCTGCTGGCACGTAAAAAGGAGATGAAAAAGGCGCTCTTCGCGGAAGTCGCGGATCAGACAGGAAAGATTTTTGATGAAAATGTGCTTACCATTGTTTGGGCGCGTAGGTTTGCGGGTTACAAAAGAGCGGATTTATTGATGCGCGACTGGAACAGATTCTTACAGTTGTTGAACAACGCCGAGCATCCTATTCAGGTGATATGGGCAGGTAAGCCTTATCCGTTTGACTATGGAGCAATTGATATCTATAACAGCATTATCCGGCGCTCTAAAGATCTTCCGAACTGCGCTGTGGTAACAGGATACGAGCTGAAGTTATCAGCATTGTTAAAGAAGGGCTCTGACCTTTGGCTGAACAACCCACGCATGTTCCGCGAGGCTTCCGGTACCAGCGGCATGACGGCGGCAATAAACGGATCTGTAAACCTGTCTATCCCAGATGGATGGATCCCGGAATTCGCAAAGGACAATGAAAACTGCTTCCTTATAAATCCCGCACCTCAAAGCTTGTCGCACGAAGAGGTAAATAATATAGAGGCGGCTACGCTTTATGAGCTTCTTGAGAAGAAAGTAGTTCCTATGTATTATGAGGACAAGAAGGCATGGCTTCAGATAATGAAAAATGCAGCGGCAGACGTTGCTCCGGCCTTTGAATCAGGCCGTATGGCAGATGAATATTATAAGGTAATGTTTACCCGTTAAAAGCTTACTGGTCACTCTGGACAGCAATTCAGAGTGACCTTTTACAAGCGTAATATCTTATTGATCTTCATTTGTTTCGCTGATTCTTTGCGGGTAATGAGCATGGGAATGGCTACCCCTCCAGCCAGAGATGCTAGTATAAACAACACCTTAACACCATTATTCACGGCCTCGTGAAGATCCTGACTGTACTGAACGTGATCTATTTCTCCTGCGAGCTTGGTAAGACCCAAAATTGCGCGATAGGTAAGTATTCCCGGTATCATAGGAATAACCGCGGGGATAGCTAATACAGGCGCAGGCGAATGTCGTTTATGCGCGAAATAAATACTCAAGCAACCAACAACCGTTGCTCCAAATAGGGAGCTAAATACAATATTAAAATCATAAAGCATACATATGGTTTTTGTGAGCCCTCCCGCAGCGCCCATAAAAGCAATCGTTGCCAGATTCTTTATAGGCACGTTGAAAAGCACAGCAAAACCAAGTGCTGCAGTACCGAACCATATTCCTTTTTCAAAAATTACGTAAACGTCCATTGTTCCTAGATTTTAAAGATGAACATCGATGAGAGTAATCCCATACCGATGGCGAAGGAAATGATAAGACAATTCAACCCGCGTATCAATGCATTATGCAGGTTACCTTCAATCATATCTGAGAAAGTATTGATGAAAGGCACCCCAGGTACCAGAAACAATACTGAAGTGGCGAAGGCCGATTCGTGAAAATATCCTGGTACCAACATCAAGGCGAATCCAGTAATAAGCGATGCAGTAAAAGCACCACAATAAATGCATACATACATATTGTAGCGTAGCTTAATAGCTTCCTGACGTACAAAAAGGCCTGCAATGGTTGCAAGGAGCACTAATCCCATATCATGAAAATCGCCACCGTTTACCCGGCAAAAGGCAGCGCCTGCCAGGCCAACAAGACCTATTACCGCGGCGCGACTATAGTGCTTTTCTTGCTTTATAAGCGCGAGTCGCAAGGCAACCTCCTCCAACGGCAACTGGCGCTCGGCGATTGTCCAGCTCAACTTGCTTATAGATGATAACATTTTAAAGTTTACGCCCGGAGGAGCGCTACGCTTGATGCTGTTGAAGCGCGCGCGTCCCTGTTCGCCAATGAGGCTGAGCAATAAAGTACGGTGATTAATAGAGAATTCAGCTTCATAGCCATACGCTTCAGCAATCCGGGTAATGGTGTTCCGTACCCGGGAGGTGCTTGCTCCGGAGGCCACCAGCATGGTCCCAATATCGAGTATTATAGAGCCGAGCTCGTCAGCGTTGATAGCGAGTGTTTTAGTTGTCATCCTATTGACATTTTTGTGCCACCTGCAAAAATATAACTATTTGCAGCACGGGGCGTGATCTTCGTCATGTTTTATCGAAGGAAATTTTCAAAATTTTGTAACGCTAAAAACGCGTCTGACAATGAATACAAAAAAGGTGGAATTGCTAGCCCCTGCTGGATCATTTGAGTCATTGATGGCAGCTATAAAAGCTGGCGCAGATTCTGTGTACTTTGGGATAGAGCAGCTGAACATGAGAGCTCGCTCAAGCAATAATTTTACAATTGATGACCTTGCTGAAATTGCGGGGATTTGTCGTGAGCATAAGATAAAAGCTTATCTGACGATAAATACGATACTTTATGATCATGATTTAAGCCTGATGCGCGGCATCATAGACGCTGCGAAAGCACATGGCTTGAATGCGGTAATTGCATCAGATGTCGCGGCGATTCGGTATGCCAAAGACATAGGCGTTCCTGTTCACATCTCAACCCAGGTAAACATTACGAACATTGAAACGGTGGAATTTTACGCCGCATATGGCGATGTTATGGTGTTAGCGCGCGAACTAAGCTTAATGCAGGTGGCAGCTATCAATCGGGAAATCGTACGTCGTAACGTAACGGGACCTAGTGGCAACCTCGTGCGCCTGGAAGTCTTTGGTCATGGAGCACTATGCATGGCGGTATCCGGCAAATGCTACCTAAGCCTGCATTCGGATTTCGCCTCCGCGAATCGCGGTGCCTGCATTCAAAATTGCAGAAGAAGCTATATCGTCACCGATAAGGAACAGGGCAATGAGTATGAGATCGATAACGAATATATCATGTCGGCAAAAGATCTTAGTACCATTGGCTTTCTCGATGATATCTTTAACGCGGGAGTTGCCGTATTAAAAATCGAAGGTCGCGGCCGAAGCGCCGATTATGTATACACTGTGGTAAACTGCTATCGCGAGGCTATCGACGCCTATCTTGCAGGTACCTATACTCCGGAATTGGTGGAAGCCTGGACAGCACGTCTGTCAACGGTATTTAACCGCGGCTTCTGGGATGGATACTATCTTGGCAGGACCATGGGCGAGTGGAGCAATGTATATGGCTCTAAAGCAACTAAAAGAAAAATATATCTCGGACGGGGCGTCAAATATTTTGACAACATCAATATTGGCGAGTTCAAAATGGAAGCGCATGAGTTAGGTCTGGGCGACGAAATTCTCATTACCGGACCTACCACAGGTGTTGTTCAGACAACAGTTAGCGAGATACGTGTAAACGATTCAAGCAGCAACAGTGTGAAGAAGGGCCAGACATTCTCTATTCCTCTTACTGAAAGGGTTCGGGCGTCTGATAAGCTCTATAAACTTGTTGATGCCTGATGGTACGTATTACACAACAGCGTGCCCGATGCATTGGGTGCAATGCCTGTGTAGAAGCGGCGAGTTATCGCTGGCGTATATCACGGAAAGATGGAAAGTGTACGCTCGTGGGAGCTTCGGAAAAAAAAGGCTTTTATAGCATCCTTGTTGGCGACGACGAATTTGATGATAACACCTTTGCCGCCCGACACTGCCCGGTAAATATAATTAGAGTAGAAAGAACCAAATGACAGAACAGCAAACTACCGACAATACTGTAGACAAGAAGATCGTTTCTTTCCTGCAGTCGCAAACGGCACTAACGCTTGCAACAAGCATTAACAATGAACCGTATTGCTCGTCGTGCTTTTACGCGTATAGCGATAAGCTTAATCTCATCGTGTTCAAGTCATCTCCGGAAACCAAGCATGTAATACAAGGCTTGGAGAACGAGCGCGTAGCACTATCCGTATTACCGGACAAACTGGTTACGGGAAAGGTACAGGGAATACAATTGTCGGGCAGCTTCTTCAGACCTGATGGCGAAGAGTTGGCGGCTTGTCAACGTGTATTCTATAAGAAGTATCCGTTTGCCATGGCCATAGGCGGCGAACTTTGGGCTGTAAGACCAAAAGCAATTAAGTTTACCGATAGCACCCTTGGCTTTGGAAAAAAAGTGCTTTGGGAAGCAGCAGACCAGCACTAAAAATAATCATATCACGAACCGCATCAGAGGTTATCCGGCTTATGTTATGATAGATCTCTTAAAGAAAAAAGGCATTTTATAAAGCCGATAGAACAAGAAAAAAGGGCGACTCTTTTACAAGAATCGCCCTTTCTATATGATGAATGCTGTGTATTAAACTAATAAACGCACAGGCTCTTCAAGTAATGATTTGAATGTCTGAAGGAAAGCAGCACCCATAGCACCATCCACAACACGGTGGTCAGCACTTAAAGTTACTTTCATAACATTTCCTGGAACAACCGCACCATTTTTCACAACTGGCACCTGTTGTATTCCACCTATAGCAAGGATACAAGAATCAGGAGGATTGATAATCGCGCTGAACTCGTCAACACCAAACATTCCTAAGTTAGAAACCGTGAATGTTGATCCTTCCCAATCTGCAGGCTGTAATTTTTTGTTCTTTGCTTTCTGAGCAAAGTCCTTAACCTCCATAGAGATGTGAGATAACGACTTACCATCAGCAAAACGAACAACAGGAACTAACAGGCCTTCATCAACAGCAACAGCAACACCGATATTTACGTGTTCGTTGCTACGGATCACATCACCTCTCCATGAAGAATTAACACCAGGATGCTGTTTCAAAGCAACAGCAACAGCCTTGATAACCATATCATTGAATGATATCTTAACAGGTGCGAACTCGTTCATCTTACCACGAGCAGCAATTGCGCTGTCCATGTCGATGCTCATGGTGATATAAATGTGAGGAGCGGTAAATAAGCTTTCAGAAAGTCTTCTCGCGATAGTCTTTCTCATCTGCGTTACCGGCTTCTCTGTGAATTTCTCTTCTCCTATGAACGTAGGAATCGAAGGAGCTTCTTTAGTTGAAGCAGCAGCAGGAGCGGCAGCCTGTGCAGGAGCAGCTGATGGCTTAAAGTCTTCAACGTCCTTTTTCACAATACGTCCACCTTCAGCACTACCTTTCACCTGAGCGATATCGATGCCCTTATCTTTAGCAATTTTACGAGCTAAAGGACTAGCCTTAACGCGAGCGTCATCGCTTGATGCTGGAGCTTCCTGTGTTGCCGAAGCAGCTTCTGGTTTACTTTCAGCTTTCGCCTCAGGAGCCTTCTCTTCCGATTTCTTCGGAGCAGAACCACCTTTAAGTAAAGGAGCAACATCAGTTCCAGCCTTACCAACGATCGCAATAATATCGTTAACCTTTGCAGCCTTACCTTTTTCAACGCCGATGTAAAGTAAAGTACCTTCAGCGTAAGCAGTAACCTCCATGGTAGCTTTGTCTGTTTCAACATCAGCTAAAGAGTCGTCACTCTTAATTTCGTCACCAACTTTCTTATGCCATTCAGCAATAACACCTTCAGTCATGGTGTCGCTAAGCAATGGCATACGAATTACGGTAGCTCCAAGAGATTCCGGATCTACAGCAGGTTCATCGTCAGCAGGAGCAGCCTCTTCCTTAGGAGCTTCGCTCTTGCTTTCAGCTGCAGGGGCAGCAGCGCCACCATCAAGCAAAGACTTATAATCTTCACCTTCCGCACCTAAAACTGCGATGATAGAATCAACCGGAGCGGTTGATCCTTCTTGAGCTCCAATGTAAAGAAGTGTACCTTCCTGGTACGATTCAAAATCCATTGTTGCCTTGTCGGTTTCAATTTCAGCTACAAGATCTCCTGTATTTACTTTATCTCCGACTTTTTTGTGCCATTTAGCGATAACACCTTCAGTCATGGTATCGCTCATTTTTGGCATGCGAACTACTTCAGCCATATCTTTTTATATTTATATCGATGAGGTTTTTTAGTTTGTTATGAATGGATAATCACTCTGGATATATACATCAGTATAAAGTTCAGAAGGATCAGGCCAAGGCGACTCCTCTGCAAACTTCACAGACTCCTCAACAATAGCTTTCACTTTCTTATCCACTTCTTCAAACCAAGCATCATCAGCGTAGCTGTTTTCTACGATTGCTGCCTTTACAACACCGATAGGGTCTTTAGCTTTATAGCGCTCAAGCTCTTCCTTGGTACGATATTTAGCAGGGTCAGACATTGAATGTCCTTTATAACGATACGTACGGATCTCAAGGAATGTTGGACCTTCGCCCTTACGAGCTCTTTCAACAGCAGTATCCATAGCATTATGAACAGCTGCAGGATCCATACCATCAACAGGCTCACATGGCATATCAAAGCCAAGACCTATCTTATAGATATCTTCCATGTTTGTAGTACGCTGTACAGAAGTACCCATAGCATATCCGTTGTTCTCACAAACGAAGATTACCGGTAATTTCCAGATCATCGCCATGTTGAACGTTTCATTCAGTGAACCTTGTCTTACTGCTCCATCACCCATGTAGCAAACACATACATTGTCAGTTCCCTGATATTTCTCAGCAAAGGCGATACCTGCTCCCAAAGGAATCTGGCCACCTACGATACCGTGTCCTCCGAAGAACTTGTGTTCCTTGCTGAACATGTGCATCGATCCGCCTTTTCCTTTTGAACAGCCTGTGGCTTTACCATAAAGCTCTGCCATTACAGAATTAGGTGTCAAACCTTTAGCGATTGCATGGGCATGATCGCGGTATGCGGTGATAAGTGAATCTTCAGGCTTTAATACAGACATAGTTCCGGCAACTACAGCTTCCTGCCCGATATAGAGGTGACAGAAGCCTCTGATCTTTTGTTGGCCATAAAGCTGACCAGCCTTCTCTTCAAACTTACGCATCAGAAGCATTGACTCGTACCAATGCAGATAAGTTTCTTTAGTAATTTCGATAGAACTCATTTTATCAATAATGTGTTTTTTGGGGATAGTAAATGTAAAACAATCTTCAAAAAAAAGAATATCGCACGGGATTTCCAACGCGGATTAAAAATATCTCTCAGTTATGATTTTAGCATGATGATTCAAATGTCCGGCGATGATAAAAACCAGGGCTTTTGCGGTAATTGCATTTTCATTGGCCACACCGGCACGATCAAGTTGCGTCATAGTCAGAGATTCAATTAACATTAAATTAGCTCCTCGCAGATACTCAAATTCTTTGATCAAAAGAGGCAGCGTCCTATCGCTGTACGTAGATTCAGTGACATATGAATTTTCATCGAATCCTGGTAGCGGCGATTTCTCACCTCTCGATATACAAAGTAAACGATAAGCCATGACTCTTTCTGTATCAATTATATGACCAATGACTTCTTTTATTGTCCATTTCCCTGGAGCATACGCAAACGCATGCTTGTACTCCGGCAGCTTATCCAGTAAATCTGCTAATAGGAGGGGCTGTCGTCTCAGCTCTTCAAGGACATCATCGCCAACAGTATCTATATATTTTTGATAGAATGGCGGAAATTCATCAGGTTGTGGCCGGTTCATAGCGCGTGCTGCTTTTTAATATAATCCTCATGGTAGTACCTTTACCGGGTTCAGAGTCTTTAACGAAAATTTCTCCCCTATGGTAATTCTCAACGATGCGTCGCGTGAGCGATAGCCCCAAGCCCCAGCCTCGTTTCCGGGTAGTATATCCTGGTTGAAAGATCGTTTCAAATTTCAATCGGGGAATCCCTTTTCCGGAATCGCTGACATCAATAAATATTTGTTCCTTAACAAGATTCTCGATGATATTTACCTCAATCCTTCCCTCTCCCTCAATAGCGTTGACTGCATTTTTCAGAAGATTCTCAATAACCCAGTCAAAAAGCGGAATATTCATCATCGCCTCAACTTCCCGGTCGCCTTTGACGATAAATTGTATTTTATTGCTGGCGCGAACCCTAAAATAGCTCACATAATCATTAACAACAGCGTACACCGCATTGCTCTGCAACACTGGCGTAGAACCTATTTTAGAAAACCTGTCAGCAACCATCTCCAATCGACGCACATCGTTGCGCATTTCAGCAATAAGGTCATCATTACTTCCCTCGTGCCGATCTTCCAACAGCTCCAACCAGGCAATTAACGACGATATCGGAGTACCTAACTGATGGGCGGTCTCCTTGGCCATACCCACCCACACAAGGTTTTGCTCCGATCGACGCGACGAGCTGAACACCGCATAGGCAATAAATAGAAATATCGCAATGATGGTAAGCTGAATGTATGGAAAAACCCGCAACTGGGTTAACAATTGCGAATCCTTATAGTACACGAACCATTTTTCGCCGTTAGCCTTCGTGATAATAATAGGGCGATGCTGCGCTTTCATTTGCGCCAGCTGCAGCTTAAAGTAATTTGGATCGTAGGTTTGCCTGTTAAAAAGCTGATTACCTATTTTCAACGAGGCCTCCTGTGGAATATTGGTCTTGCCAGAATCAAGTCCTTTCCAGTAAATAATACTATCACGCTCGTTGGCCACAATGGCGGGCAGCGTAAGGCTATCCCTTACAGAATATATATAGGTTAGGAAGTCATCATTTGTATCTTCGATCTCCACAATCTTCTTCGTACTCATTGCCCATACCTGCGCTTTTGTTCTTTCAGCCACGGCAATATTTCTTACGAGATAGTAGCTATAGAGTAAGGAAATGCTGGCAATCACAATCGCGAAAGCCAGCAGTAAAAATTTCCAACGTCTTTTCCGTTCGTAAGGATTCATTTAGCAAAAGTAGTTATCTCTTGTAGTTTACCCCCATGTTGTAGAACATGAAGGCCCATTTATCCGCTTGCTCGCTGATAATCTGCGCGGTGGATTTGCCCGCGCCATGTCCGGCGTTGGTCTCGATACGAATAAGCACCGGATTTGTACCCTGATGCATTTCCTGCAAGCGTGCCGCGAATTTGAATGAATGCGCGGGAACGACACGATCATCATGATCAGCAGTAGTGATCATGGTGGCTGGATACTTCGCTGGCTTCAACGCGTGATATGGAGAATACGCCTTCAGGTAAGAGAACATTTCTCTCGAGTCTTCTGAAGTTCCATAGTCATAAGCCCAGCCGGCGCCAGCGGTAAATTTATGATAACGAAGCATATCGAGCACACCTACCGCAGGGAACGCTACCTTCATAAGATCAGGACGCTGTGTCATCGTTGCACCCACAAGCAGTCCCCCATTAGATCCGCCTGCCACCGCAAGCTTCTCCGTCGAGGTATATTTATTTTTAATAAGATATTCCGCGGCTGCTATAAAATCGTCAAAAACGTTCTGCTTGCTCATCTTAGTGCCGGCAAGGTGCCATTTTTCACCATACTCACCCCCGCCCCGCAGGTTGGGCACAGCATAAATCCCCCCTTGTTCAAGCAGGACAATATTAGATGTGCTGAAGGATGGAGTAAGACTTACCCCGAAGCCACCGTAGGCATACAATAAAGTCGGATTTGTACCGTCAAGCTTAATTCCCTTTTTATAGGTTATCAGCATCGGGATCTTCGTACCATCCTTAGACGGATAAAAGACCTGATGTGATTCATACTTCTCCGGGTCAAATTTAACACCGGCCTTTTTATAGAGCTCCGACTTTCCGGTTTCAATATTGTATTTAAAAATTGTACTTGGATATACGTAAGAAGTAAACGAGTAGTAAAGCTCCTTCTCATGATTCTTAGCGCCAAAGCCAGAGGCCGAACCTGGCCCCGGAAGAGCAATGGTACGTTCAAGCCTGCCGTTCATATCATATTGCTTTACCTCGGAAATAGCATCCTTCAGATAGCTGGCAAAAATTTTACCTCCCCCGGTACCTACGCTTAACACATTCTCGGTTTCGGGAATGAGGTCTTTCCATGTTGATGGATCAGGGTTGGCAAAGTCGGTAGTCACCACCTTACTATTGGGCGCTTTGTACGTAGTACTGATAAAAAGCTTGCTTCCCTGATTATCGATAACCGAGTTTTCCGTATCAAAGTTTGATACGATCACTTTAATGGGACTACCTGGAACGGTTAAATCCTGAATATATAGTTCATTACCGGTAGTTGAATTCGCCGCGCTGATAATAAGGAATCGCTGATCCTCGCTAATGCCAGCGCCAACATATCGCCGCGGAGTTTTCTCGCCACCGAAAATCAGGACATCCTCCTGCTGCGGGCTGCCCAGCTTATGGTAGTACAGCTTATGATGCTGCGTCATTCCCGACAGCTGACTTCCTTCCTTTGGCTTATCGTAGCTGCTATAGTAAAAACCCTCGTTGCCCTTCCAGGCAATGCCGGTGAACTTCAAATCAATCATAGTATCACCCACCTGCTTCTTGTCGGCAGTGTTCAGCACAATCACCTTACGCCAGTCTGAACCTCCTTCTGAAATCTGATAAGCAGCCATGCTGCCATCTTTTGTAAAAGAAATCCCGGCAAGCGAGGTTGTCCCATCAGCCGAAAACTTATTGGGGTCAAGAAACTCTTCTACCGGACCACCTTCTTTCTGACGATATAATACAGCCTGGTTTTGTAGTCCATCGTTCTTATAAAAATACATATAGTCCCCCTCCTTGAAAGGAGCACTATACCGCTCATAGTTCATGATATCAGTGAGCTTTTGCTTGATACTTTCACGAAACGGAATCCTGGCGAGATATTCCTGAGTAACCTTATTCTCAGCAACAACCCAGGCTTTCGTCGCTTCGGAGCGATCGTCCTCCAGCCAACGATAGGGATCGGCTACCGCAGTACCAAAATAATTGTCTTCTACAGAACCTTTGCTTGTTTTGGGATATTGAATCATGCTTTTATTACTAGTTTGCGCTGCCGCTGATAAACAGACTCCGGAGGCAAGGAATAACGTATATATCTTTTTCATATTGAATGGTTGGTATCGCAAATTACAAATTTGATGCTTATTTTATTCATGAAGCTAAGCATAAGCTTACGGATCCACTTTTTTGAGAGAAAAAAGGGTACTTTCGCATTGGTTCTTTACGATAATTTATGTCTATACGGGATAAAATCTATTTTGCATCTGATTTTCATTTGGGAGTAGCTGATTACGAGCTAAGCCGGGAAAGGGAAAACAGAATTGTTTTGTGGCTGGACAGCATTAAGGCTGACGCTGCTGAACTATACCTCATGGGAGATGTATTTGATTTTTGGTTTGAATATAAACACGTCGTTCCAAAAGGCTATATCAGATTTTTGGGAAAGCTGGCGGAATTGGCGGATCTCGGGGTGAGTATCACGATGTTTAAGGGCAACCACGACATGTGGATGTTTGGATATCTTACCGATGAGATTGGCGTAAAGATCGTTTCCGATGAATTAACCATGACTCGCGGAGGAAAGACTTTCTATATGCACCATGGCGACGGCTTAGGGCCGGGCGACAGAAAATATAAAATGCTTAAGAAAATTTTCCGAAGTCGCTTCTGTCAGGTGTTATTTTCATTGGTTCACCCGGTCATCGGATTTGGAATAGCCCGAAGCTGGTCGCACAACAGCCGACTTGCGAGCATGAAAAAGGAAGATTTTCTTGGCGAACAACAGGAGTGGCTAATTGTACACAGCAAGGAGGTATTAGCCAAACAGCATTATAATTATTTCATCTACGGTCATCGACACCTTCCCATGGATCGGAAGCTAAGCGACACCTCGCGATATATTAATCTGGGCGAATGGATTAACTATTTCTCTTATGCGGTATTTGACGGCAACGAGGTAACCCTGTGCTATTTTAAGCCGTAGACGGCTATTCATCAGAGGAACGTTGGGGAGCTCAGGCGCTTGAAGATCCTGCGATAGAGAACTTAACGCTCAAGGACAACGGTGTATCCATGTATTTACCTGAAAATCCTTACCTTTGCAAAATTTCTTATTTGGTATCAATTAGACAACATGCTTGATAAATTAGAGGCAATAAAACTTCGTTGGGAAGAAGTAGAAAGAGAGTTGAGCGATCCCGCTACCGTTAGCGACATGCGTCGCTTTGCTCAGCTTAACAAGGAGTATAAGGACTTAGGAAAGATTGTTGACGAGTATAAAATCTATGCTAACGTTGTCTCCAATATCGATGCAAACAAAGAGATTCTCGCCGAAGAAAAAGACGACGAACTTCGTGAAATGGCAAAGCTCGACCTGGATGAACTCATAGTACAGAAAGATGAGCTGGAAGAGAAGATCCGCCTAATGCTTATTCCCAAAGACCCTGAAGACGCCAAAGACGCCGTATTTGAAATCCGTGGTGGAACGGGAGGTGATGAAGCGGCGCTGTTTGCCGGCGATCTTTACCGCATGTATACGCGTTTCTTTGAAAAGAAGGGCTGGCGCGTGGAAGTAATGGATGTAACCGAAGGTACTGCCGGCGGATATAAGGAGGTGATCCTGAAAGTGAATGGCGAAGATGTGTATGGTACCATGAAGTACGAATCAGGAGTGCACCGCGTACAACGCGTACCTGAAACCGAAACCCAGGGACGAGTACATACCTCGGCAGCATCTGTAGCTGTACTTCCTGAAGTGGAGGAAGTCGACTTCTACCTGAACCCTGCCGATGTTGAAATGCAGACTTCAAGATCCGGAGGAGCGGGTGGACAGAACGTAAATAAGGTTGAAACCAAAGTTCAGCTTACACACAAGCCATCGGGCATTGTGGTTGTTTGTCAGGTGGAGCGTTCGCAGCTCGCTAACCGTGAGCGGGCCATGGAGATGCTACGTAGTAAGCTTTATGACCTCGAGGTACAAAAACAAACAGGTGACGTGGCCGCGCGGAGAAAATCTATGGTCTCAACAGGCGACAGATCGGCAAAGATACGTACCTATAATTATCCTCAGGGACGCGTTACTGAACATCGCATTGGTCTTACCATGTATAATCTGCCTGCGGTTATGGACGGAGATATTCAGGAAATCATCGACAAACTACAGTTTGCGGAGAATGCTGAAAAAATGAAAGAAGGATCTGCTTCTTAAGGTTGAAAGCACTATATAGATTTATAAAGCCGTATGTATTAAACTACGGCTTTTTTTATGCGGGACTGCTCTGAGGATCTTGTTTTGGAATATATTTATCCATAATCTTATTCACTCCTTTAATCATAAATATCATGAGTGCAATCGCGGATACAAGTTGTAATATTTCGTTTATCATAGCTGGGGATATTTAAGTCGTATAGGAGTAAAGACGAGCGACTTGCTCTTATATTTTAAACTTTTTTAGCTTTTTTTCTTCAGGTCAATGCTTGTTCGCCAACAAGCATTTTTGGAGTTTCTGATCTTGTCCTGGCGCCAGCGATCCACTGCCACTAATCCGGTGCCTGGACAGATAGCCGACCGGGTGGTGTATTCTTCATTGATAAAGTGACGTCACCTTCCCGCCAGATTCAAAAGTAGAGACCCTGACAACTAGTTTTGTTAAGCTCAATTCAGAATCTGAAAAACATTCATTGCTGCATTTACTTATCCAGCACTCAGGCTATTCAACATCCCTTGCGGAAAGTAAGCGAATAATACGCTCAAGAAGTATGCTGATACCTCCATTCATGACCGTCAGTCACATCATGATCTGCCTGGAAAACACAGCGCCAATCACGTTAAAATAATTAACCGAGAATATCAATTAACTTTCCTTTCCTAATTCATCTTTCAACAACATGCTCATTATTAGTAAAATAAAAAACAACAATATGTCTGTTAAAATAATTTCCTAACTCTTTATAAAACCTGTAATTTCTTTAACACGCATGCTTTTTCCGATGACGGATGAGCGAGGGCATGTCCCCCGTCAAGCGCTAACCGAGACGAGCCAGCCCCCATTTCATTCCCCTTATTCCCCTTTCCATACCTCCCCACCAGCTACCTACCAGGTTCGAG
>DKIV01000004.1 GCA_002454425.1 Sphingobacteriaceae bacterium UBA6709 | reverse complement strand
CCACAGGTTTCCGGTTTGATCCGGTAAATCTCTCTACGTGCGGATCGCAATCGGTGGCCTTCGATCGGTTTTTCAACTGCAAAAAACAGACCCGCTTTATTGGGATGAAAAATGCGGTTTGTAAAATGAAATAGGATATCAGGATAGGACTGTCCTCTACCATCCATGCCATGTGGTTAGCTTAAGCCTATAATATTACGGAGATCATATTTGGTTATAAAGATGTATATTTGAATATTGTTAAATGAAGGACATCAAAGATGAATTACAAAATATCATTCTCGGAGATGAACAAATTGGCTCAGGCAGCCAGCTCAAGGAGACCCAAAGTTTCCTTAGAAGCTATGCGGAAGCAAGCATCTCAATTGAAAAACAGCAGCGTTTCAAAGACGAAGAAACAACAGCACTCATAAAGAACTTTTCTATAATCGTCCAATTCCTCTTAGCGATTTCATCAGTGAGGGTGCAGAGCAGCAGGTTTACAGATTTGATGATGGAAATGTTGTAAAAACCAATCAGAGCATTTTTTATGAAACCTGGCTTGACTATTTCAATAGTCTTCTAATTCATAATTTTTTCTTCCCCGCTACCGCTTATACTTTTCTAGGTTTTAAGGTTATTGAGGGGAAGCTTGCAACCTCTAGAATTCCTGTCATACAAAAAATTTAGTTCTCATGCCACCTGAACCCTCCCGGCGAATCGGAGTTGTCAGACTCACTGAACGGGTACCGGGCCGCAGCGCTGACAGAACAAAGATGAAACAATCTTTTTCGCAAGTCAAGCCCCTTTCCTTCTGCAACTTAACTCCTCGTTATTCAATTCCTTACGGCTCAAGAAAGCCTTTGTGCTCAACATTCGGCCTCTATTAGGTCGAGGCTTAGCCTGTCTGTCAGCAGGGATGAGAATGTGTCCTACGATGTCGCATTATGTCACATAAAAAAGCCTCGACGACACCTGCTTATGTCATACACCTCGCCCCCCTTTCCAGCTCCTTGCTACCCACCTGGTTCGANNTGTCGATGAAATGCCCATGAAATGTCGATGACGAGTGCTGTCAGGTACGAAGCAGTCCCGAGTCAGACTCGAACCAGGTAGGTAGCAGCCCCTTCGACCATGAAAAACAAATACTGTAACAAAAATAAATCTTACAAAGAATTAAGAAATTATTTTAACCGACACGCCGACACTTACAATAAGCTATAAAGGAGGTATTTATTCAAAATCAAACAATTAAGGAAACTAAATAACACTTGCAGTTAAATCTTAAATTATTTGAAATTTACTTTCTATCTCCATCGACAATGGATACATTTTCAGAAGCTGATTCGATTTAAAAATTTCAACGGGGTAGAATATCGATGGATTGAAAAACAGCAATAAAATTGGTAGATCTATGCACGATCGGGCAGGAGAATTAGAAAAGACAGGATATTCCGCCTTTTCAATTAAAGTAAGACGGTTATTAAAGCAAGATAAGGGTTTAAACAAAATCCTTATCTTGCTTTAATAATCAGATGCAGATGTTATCTGAAAAATCCGGCCACTCCTTCCCCAGAAAGCAAGATTTCGACTATTTCGCCTTATCATCATTGGGAGAGATAGAAATAATCAAACCGGGCATCTCCTGATTCGTTAGAAAATATTCCATAAGAATAAATTTCAGGGCATCCATCGGATTTACAACAATCTATCGAATAAATGCAAAGAACATTCATATAAACCTTTCTGAAAGCAATTATTTTTGTACTTTTCCTAAACAGAAAACTCAGAATAATTAAACCGCTCAATAATGCCAGAAAACATTTCGCCTTCCTCCTCCTTTTCCGATACCAAACCACATTACAATATTCTCGATGGCCTGCGCGGCGTTGCGGCGCTCATGGTAGTATGCTTTCACTTGTTTGAAGCCTTTGCTACGAGTCACGTCGATCAGCGTATAAATCACGGCTATCTGGCGGTGGATTTCTTCTTTATATTATCAGGGTTCGTGGTCGGCTACGCTTACGACGACCGCCTGAAGACAATGAGTACTTTAGAATTCTTAAAACGAAGGTTTATCCGTTTACATCCCATGGTTATTATCGGTGCGGTTATCGGCGCGATCATGTTTTATACACAGGGTTGTGAAACTTGGGACGTCTCTAAAGTATCCATCGGTGCATTGGTTGGTGCCACACTTATCAATGCGCTTTTGATTCCGGCAACGCCGGCTAATGAGATACGGGGAGTCGGGGAAATGTATCCGCTGAATGGCCCCAGCTGGTCGCTATTCTTCGAATACATCGGTAATATCCTGTATGTATTGATCATCAGGAAGCTTCCAACAAAAGCGCTGACCGCTTTAGTGGTACTGTTTGCCTGCGGACTGGCCGCCTTCGCCATCTTTGGACCGTTGGGCGATATATGCGCAGGATTCGCTCTTACGCAGGACAATATTATCGGCGGTTCCTTACGACTACTCTTTTCCTTCTCCGCGGGACTATTGCTATCGCGAATCTTTAAGCCCATACACATCAAAGGCGCATTTGGCATTTGCAGTCTGATCGTTATAGTTGTGTTGGCAGTGCCACGCATCGGCGGAAATGAGCACTTCTGGATGAATGGCATTTACGATTCCTTTTGCACCATCATACTATTTCCGGCATTGGTATTCCTTGGCGCATCGGGAAAAATTACCGGCAAGGTTAGCACAAGGCTATGTAAATTCCTCGGCGACCTGTCATATCCGCTTTATATGGTGCACTATCCATTTATCTACCTATACTACGCGTGGGTAAAAAACGAGCAGCTAACTTTTCAGCAATCGCTTCCGGGAGCCATTGCCCTGGTTGTAGGAAGTATCGTTCTGGCATATATCTGTCTAAAGCTATATGACGAGCCCTTTAGGGCTTACCTTACAAAACGCATGCTAAAAAAGAAATTGGCTAATAGAACTATTTAAGTGGTGCGCGACATGGCGCGGCATCAAAAATGCCGTGCAGACAATTGAAATCGTGTAAGATATTTTGTATCATTGTTTATGAGGTTTATCGCTCTTGTATGTTGTATGATCGTATTTGTCCAGGTATTTATACCGTGCGAGGACCAATCCGGCACTGCGACATCCCAGAGTTCTATCCTCATAAACAAGCAACATACTGATGACCACGCGCAGGACAGCAAAGATCAATGCGGACCATTTTGTCAATGCGGATGTTGCGCTACGCCAAGCATAATACAGCATAGTATATATATCTATACCCAGCATCAGACATATTCGCCCAGCTATTCGCCATATCTCGCGCAACAGCCACCCAGCGTCTATCTTTCTATATGGCAACCTCCTAAACCCCGGGCTTAAACATCTTCATTCATATACCGGACGTTCTCGCCGGATTTAATCATTATTTCATGGATTGCATACGCGAACTGCATCTGCAGGAATCGGTATGACAGGCTTTGTGCATCCGACCTGCATAAATGGTCCGCTAACGCGACCAATTATCAGCAGGAAAGCAGTGTAGCAGTGCCTGCCTATATCGTTTTCTTCCGAAGCTGGGCGTATCAGCCATTAGCCATATAACAACGTAAGATGCTCAATAAAATCATCAAATTTTCTATTGAAAACAAGCTGATAATTACTTTACTGACACTAGGACTAATTGTCGGGGGACTTTATTCGCTGAAAGATCTGCCCATTGACGCTACTCCCGACATCACGAACAATCAGGTACAAGTAATCACCACCTCGCCCTCCCTGGCGGCACAGGAAGTCGAGCGACTAATAACTTATCCCATAGAACAGGCCATGTCGACAATTCCTGAAAAAGAGGAAATACGGTCCATCTCCCGGTTTGGAATATCGGTAGTAACCATCGTCTTTAAAGATGCCGCCGACATCTACTGGGCGCGGCAGCAGGTAAGCGAAAAGCTTAATGAGGCGCGCAACAACATTCCCGCGGATGTTGCAAGCCCTGAAATTGCCCCAATTTCAACCGGCCTAGGAGAAATCTATCAATATGTTATCCATGCCAAGACGGGATATGAAAAAAAATATGACGCCCGCGAACTGCGCGGCATTCAGGATTGGGTGCTGCGCCGTCAGTTGCTTGGCATCCCCGGGGTAGCCGACGTCAATAGTTTTGGCGGTCTGTTGAAGCAATACGAAATAGGTCTTGATCCCGACAAGCTCCGCAGCTACAACATCAGTATTACAGATGTGTTTAAAGCGTTGAAGGATAATAACCGCAACGCCGGAGGCGCCTATATAGACAAAAAGCCGACGGCGTACTTCATCAGAACAGAGGGCCTTATCGAGAACGTCGACGATATCAACAAGATAGTTGTCAAAAATACCGATGGAGGTCCTCCCCTGCTTATCCGCGACCTTGCTACAGTAAAGATCGGAAATGCTATACGTTATGGAGCACTAACACGTGCCAGCGACAAAAGTCAGGGAGAAGCGGTAGGCGGCATTGTAATGATGCTGAAGGGGGCAAATGCAAAACAAGTAGTAGAAGCTGTAAAGACTAAAATCAGTCGCATTCAAAAAACGCTCCCCGAAGGCGTCAGCATCGAAGCCTTTCTTGACCGCAGCGCATTAGTCGACCGCACAATAAGTACTGTCGCCAGGAACCTCATTGAGGGGGCACTTATTGTGATCTTTGTGCTGGTGCTATTTCTCGGTAACCTGAGAGCCGGCATCATTGTAGCTTCGGTAATTCCATTGGCGATGCTTTTCGCTATCGCGATGATGCGGAGCTTTGGTGTTTCGGGCAACCTGATGAGCCTTGGCGCAATCGATTTTGGTCTTATTGTCGACGGTGCCATTATCGTTGTCGAAGCATGTATGCACCATTTCGCAAAGGTTGGAGGCCCACATCTCAGTCAGGAGCAGATAAATATGGAAGTATATCGTTCATCAACCAAAATACGATCAGCTGCCGCCTTTGGAGAAATTATCATTCTCATCGTTTATCTACCCATTCTGGCGCTACAGGGAATTGAAGGAAAGATGTTCAGACCAATGGCTCAAACAGTCGCCTTCGCTATCCTGGGAGCCTTCATGCTGTCCTTAACCTACGTTCCCATGATCTCATCCGTATTACTCGGCAGAGACCTAGCAGGAAAAAAGAACATTTCTGAGCGGTTTATGAACTATCTGTACAAGCAATACCATCAGATAATCATAGCCGCCTTAAGGAGAAAGCTAATGATCACGATAACAGCGATAGGTTTATTATTCATCAGCGTGATCTTATTTTTCAGAATGGGAGCTGAGTTTATTCCGACGCTGGAGGAGGGGGATCTCGCCGTAGAAACCCGTCTTCTTACCGGCAGTTCCCTCTCCCAGACAATAGACAAAGTAAATCAGGCATCGTCGATCCTATTGAAAAATTTCCCGGAAGTGAAGGAGGTGGTCGGGAAAATAGGTGCTCCGGAAATTCCTACCGATCCCATGCCCATGGAAGCCTGCGACCTGACCATTATGTTAAAAGATAAAGATGAATGGACCTCCGCCAATTCGCGTGAGGAGCTTACAAACAAAATGAGTGAAGCGCTGAAGCTTATTCCCGGCGTAAGCTTTGGCTTCTCACAGCCCATACAGCTCAGATCCAATGAGCTTATCTCGGGCGTCAGACAAGATATTGGCATCAAAATCTTCGGCGATGATATCGAGACACTCAGTAAGCTTTCGGCTGCCGTAGCGCGAATTGCTGGCAGTGTAGCGGGAGCGAAGGATCTGTATGTCGAGCAGATCGAGGGGCTTCCACAAATCGTAGTACAAATAAATCGTGATAAAATTGCCCAATACGGGCTGAGCGTCGAAGACGTAAACATTGCAGTAAACGCCGCCTTCGCGGGACAGGCCGCGGGACTTATTTATGAAGGCGAACAGCGGTATGACATGGTATTGCGGCTTTCGCAGCAGAACCGCAAGTCCATAGATGATGTAAAGGGCATCTTCATAAGTTCATCTACGGGCTTACAGATACCATTAGATCAACTAGCCAATATAATCTATAAACCGGGTCCCAATCAGATACAGCGCGAAGACACGCGGCGACGTATCGTCGTTGGACTGAACGTTCGCGGTCGCGACATTCAAAGTGTGGTTAACGAAATTCAGGATAAGATAGGCAAAAACATAAAGCTCCCTACAGGTTATTACGTTAACTACGGGGGACAGTTCGAGAATCTCAAGGCGGCCACCTCTCGGTTGCTGCTTGCCGTTCCCCTGGCGCTGGCACTTATCCTCGTGCTGCTGTACCTTACTTTCCGATCGGTAAAATACAGCATACTCATCTTTACGGCTATCCCGATGGCGGCTATCGGAGGAATTCTCTCTTTGATCCTCAGGGATATGCCGTTCAGCATTTCGGCGGGTGTAGGCTTTATAGCGCTCTTCGGAGTAGCCGTTTTGAATGGCATTGTCCTCATCACTGAATTTAATCGCCTGAAAAAAGAAGGCAGTCTCTCAATTGACGACATTGTAATTCAGGGCACTACCACACGTTTACGTCCTGTTTTAATGACGGCAGCGGTAGCCTCTATGGGCTTCCTGCCTATGGCGCTTTCAAACGCCGCGGGAGCAGAAGTACAACGGCCACTGGCAACAGTAGTAATAGGAGGATTGGTAAGTTCAACACTTCTGACGCTCATCGTCCTGCCCATCCTTTACACCTATGTGGAGCAATGGCGTCATCGAGGCAGGAACTTCCGCCAGATGCGCGCAATGTTCCTTGTATGCATGGGATTGCTTCTTACCAACACGATTAAGGCGCAACAAGGACAACAGAAGATGAGCATGGATCAAGCGGTACATATCGCATTACAAAACAATCAGAACATCAGAGCCGCACAACTCGAAATCACACGACAACAAACACTTCGCGCAGCGTCTATTGACCCGGGGAAGACGAGCGTTGAGCTTCAGTATGGACAGATAAACAGCAGTCAACGTGACAATAACATCAGTATTTCCCAAAACATCCCCTTTCCTGGAGTATTCCGGGGGAAAGCCCAGTTAGCAGGAGCTCATGTCAGAGCGGCGCAAACCGAACTATCGGTACAGAACAACGAGTTAAGATATCGGGTGCGCGTGGCCTACACACAACTCTCTTATTTTTTAGCTTTACAGTCATTCTACAAACAGCAAGATTCAATCTTCAGCGACTTCCATAAGGCCGCGCGTTTGCGCTATCAAACAGGTGAATCAACGTTGCTGGAAGCGACCAGCGCCGAAACACAACGCAACGACGTCCGCAATCAACAGCGGCAGAATCTCGCTGATATCAAAAGCTGGCAAGCTGCCTTAAAACGCTTGCTAAATATCAGCGCTGAAATATTGCCCGGGGAGGGCGACTTTATAAACGTTGAACTCACAAACATTTCAACCGATAGTACATTAAGCAACAACCCGTTGATGGCGCGTCAGCATCAGGAGCTGGAGATTGCCGGAAAAATAGTGCAGCTGGAACGAGCCCTTGCGGCGCCGGATTTCAGCATCGGGTACTTCAATCAGTCTATTCTCGATAGCGAGGACGCCCGGGGTCCGGGAAATAACGGCAGCCGGGGGCAACGTTTTCAGGGAGTGCAGGCGGCAATTGCCATTCCACTGTTTTTCAAACCTTTTTCCTCTCGTATTAAAGCAGCGAAAATAGAGAAAGACATCGCCCAGGCCAGGCTTAAGGCAGTTAACAATAACCTACTCGGCGAACATGCTCAAGCATATCAGGAATTGAACAAGAATACTCAGAGCCTTAGCTATTATCACGATGATGCGCTACCTAATGCTGCCCTCATATTGAAGCAGGCACAAGTGGCCTTCCAGAACGGTGAAATAGGATACGTAGAATATCTACAGGCCTTAAGGACCTCATCGGAGATACGTCTTTCATATCTAAAAGCAATCAATCAGTATAAATTATCCAGTTATCAAATCAACTATCTGACAGGAATTTAAGCAACAATATTAACATATGATACCCCAGATTATAAAAACAATAACATTCACGGCCAGCATAATCGGTGCAAGCCTGATAACTTCTTGCACCAATAAAACAACCTCTGACGCCACAGAGACAGCAACGACACATGAAGGCGATGAAAACGTGGTGACACTTACAGAAGCGCAGACCAGGGCCATCGGCATTGAAACCGGCTCGGTCACAGAGAGGGACATCAGCAACACCTTGAAAGTTAGCGGCTATATTGATGTGCCCCCACAGGCATTACAAAGTGTCACCTCGCAAATGGGCGGAATTGTCAGGACTACTCCTCTGCTGCAGGGTAGTTTCGTAAAAAAAGGCCAGGTAATAGCAGTTCTGGAGAATCAGGAATACGTACAGTTACAGCAAGATTATCTTGAGAGCGTAAGTCAGCTTAGTACCAACGAAGCTGAATACCGGCGGCAGGAAACTCTGGCGGCGCAGAACGTTAACTCAAAGAAAACCCTGCAACAGGCGAGAAATCAATTTGAAATCGCTCGCATACGCGAGCGGGCTTTACGTCAGCGATTACTTCTTATCAATATTAACCCTGGCACGCTCTCCGCGTCTAATATACGGAGCACGGTAAATATCTATTCTCCAGCAAGTGGATACGTCACTAAAGTAAATGTAAATCCCGGAAAGTTTGTAAATCCTAACGATGTTATGTTCGAGATTGTAGATGGCTCAGACCTTCATGTGGAGCTCAATGTTTTCGAGAAGGACGCCGCCCTGGTAAAGGCAGGTCAGCGCGTACGCTTTACGCTGGCGGGAGAAAACACGGAACGCCTGGCGGTAGTGGCACTTGTGGGAAAGGAAATAAGATCAGATAAGACCTTTACGGTACATGCCATCGCTCAGGGAGCAAAAAACTTCATCCCCAATACTTATCTGAAAGCTTATATAGAAACCGGTGAACACAGAGAAACAGCCCTGCCCTTAGGTGCTGTTGTCGAATTTCAGGATCGCAAATACATCTTTATAACCACCCAGGCAGCGCATAAACATCAGGACAGAGAGCAGGGTGACAATTCAGAGCCAAAGATTGCGGAGAAAGACTTTTATTTTGAGCTCGTCGAAGTTAAGGTCGGCAATAGCGATGACGCATGGGTGCAGGTAGAACTTCCATCCGGGAGAAGCTTTCAAGATAAGATCGTAATAAAAGGAGCTTATGACCTTCTATCGGCATTAAAAAACTCAGAAGAACATGAGGGGCATTAACCTGAGATTACCAGTTTACACTCCCTCGATCAAAAAAGCACTTGAAATAAGCGTATGTCAACCGATCTGTTTGCATAGTTGGAATATAAAAGCAATATTGCGCAAGAAACACATTAACCTTAAACAAGTTATCTAACTATCAAACCAATAACACACATACCTATGCGTAGATTAATTTTCAGCGTTTCGTGCGCACTCTTTAGCCTAAACACGCTTTCAGCTCAGGAACTGACGCCTAATAATGCACCCACGCAAGCTTCTGTAACGCATCAGACGCTACGTCTTTCTTCAGCACCGTCTGCTCCCGTCATTGCGGCAACGCATCCGGATGTACTTTCGAGCAACAACAAATCGGGATTTGAAACTGGTCAGGTGGTTAAAATCGAGAACACCTATCATATGTTTGTCAATGAAATGTTCGACCGGCCGCATCGCGACTTACGCATATCCTATTGGACAAGCGACGATGCGCTTAACTGGAAGCGACAGAATACGGTTATAAATAGTGTTCCGGGGCGCACATTCAGTAATCCGCGGGCAGAGGTTTGGGTAACGGGCGTGGTATTTAATGAAGATGAAAACGCCTGGAACATCTTCTATGTGGCCTACCGCGCCGGAGATGCCGACAAGGGAGAAATTGCAGGAAATGACTACGCCGGCAGAATATGGCGCGCCAAATCAACGGTGCCAGGAACAAACGGCATCGCCGGTCCGTATGCCGACATGGGCATTGTTTTAGAGCCTGACGCTAACTCCCAAAGCTGGGAGGGACAGCAGGCGGTAGCCTGCTTCAATCCGTATAAGGTTGGAAATACGTGGTACTCTCCCTACGATGGACACAACCATCTGCCTAAAGGCACCTGGCCTACAGGTCTGGCCTTCGCGCCTAAGCTCTCGGGGCCCTGGACACGTATGCCTGAGGGTTTTAATCCTATTCCCCTGGCTGATGTGTTTACAGAAAATGAGATTGTCACGCGCCTCAAAGACGGACGGTACCTGATGATATATGACTCCATGGGAGATCAGGAAATCGGCTACAGCCTCTCCCTTGATGGCCTCCATTGGACCCGGGAAACGCGCGTGAAGGTGCAGGAGAAAAATCATCTTTGGGCATTAGCCGGCGATCACGCAACAAGGACTCCTCTATGTGCTATTGAAGAAAACGATGGTAGCTTTACGGTACTATATACAGCGATGACCGGCGTTAAGGGTAAAAACTTCTATGCGCTGGGCAAGTGCAGTTTGCGTTGGGAACGAAACTAATACCGTTATCGTAAAACAGTGGTGCAGGAAACTTAGGAACTACTTTATGAAAAATACACGAATCTATAAGATGGCCTTCGCGGGAGTATATCCTCTTTACATAAAAAAAGCGGAAAAGAAAGGGCGCAGCAAAGAGGAGGTAGATCAAATTATCTATTGGCTTACCGGTTATGATAAAGACTCCTTGCAGAACATTCTTAATGATAAAACAGATTTTGAGACATTCTTCAATGAGGCGCCAGCGCTCAATGAAAATGTATCCAAAATCACGGGGAAGATATGCGGCTATCGTGTTGAGGAAATCGAAGATCCCCTAATGCAGAAGATCCGCTATCTGGATAAGCTTATAGACGAGCTTGCGCAAGGACGTGCCATGGAAAAGATCCTTCGTGTGTAAATCTTACGACAGACAAATCGTTAATCCGGTGAGCAGCAGGCTCACCGGATTAAACGACAGTTATAAATCAGTTTTCAACACCGCGCCACTGCTGGCGTTAGTCACCAAACTGCGGTACTGGCTCAGCCAGCGCGAGTTCAGTTGCTTCTTTACAGGCACGAAAGCTGCCTTTCTGAGTGCTATCTCATCCTCGCTGAGATCTACCGACAGGATATAATTATCGACATCGATATGAATAATATCACCATCCTTCAGCAATCCGATCATGCCACCTTCCGCAGCCTCAGGAGAAACATGTCCGATGGAGGCACCACGTGTAGCACCGCTAAAGCGACCATCAGTGATCAAGGCTACCGAACTACCAAGTCCCATGCCCATGATCAGGCTTGTAGGAGTAAGCATTTCCTGCATACCCGGCCCGCCTTTCGGTCCTTCGTAGCGAATGACCACCACATTTCCTGCCTTCACCTTACCCATTAATATGCCAGCAATAGCGTCGGGCTGTCCGTCGAAGCATACAGCACTTCCCGTGAATACCCGGGAGCCGGTGATGCCTGCAGTCTTTATAACAGCACCCTGCTCAGCAAGGTTTCCGTAAAGGATTGCCAGTCCCCCAACAGGGCTGTAAGGGTTATCAATGGTATGTATGATGTTGGTATCAGTAATACGCGCATCAGCAATTTTCTCAAAAAGATCAGGACCTCCGATAGTAGGGTTATTTATAAGAACATCATCTCCACGCTTGGTCATTTCCTTCATTACCGCGTTCACTCCGCCGGCACGGTTAATATCCTCCATGTGTACAGTGGTGAGACTAGGAGAGATCTTAGCGATATGCGAAACGCGCTGGGAGATCTTGTTAATATCTTCCAGCTGGAAATCGACGCCAGCCTCATTGGCAATAGCCAGCATATGCAATACCGTATTGGTACTACCGCCCATCGCCATGTCGACAGCAAAGGCGTTCTTCACCGCATTTTCATTCAGGATATTGCGGAGTTTGAACTTCTCGCGAGCGTCGTTATCCTTAACGATATCACAAATACGACGTGCCGCGGCTCTGTAAAGCGCTTCACGCTCCGGCGTCTGCGCCAGGATAGTACCATTTCCGGGCAATGCGATACCCATGGCTTCCATCAGTGTATTCATGGAGTTGGCAGTGAACATTCCAGAACAGCTACCTCCGCTGGGACAAGCATTACACTCGATATCGCGAAGTTCATCTTCGTTCATGTTTCCAGCTTCATACTTTCCAACAGCCTCAAAGGCTGTGGCCAGATCAATAGGCGTACCATCCTTCTTATACCCTTTAGCCATAGGTCCGCCACTGACAAAGATTGTGGGCACATCCACTCGCAGGGCTCCCATGATCATTCCCGGAACGATCTTATCACAGTTGGGGATAGCGATCATCGCGTCGAGCTTATGGGCGTTCATCACACTTTCTATGGAATTAGCGATAAGCTCTCTGCTTGGCAAAGAAAAAAGCATCCCATCGTGCCCCATGGCTATTCCGTCGTCAACACCAATGGTATTAAACTCAAAGGGCACACAACCGTTCTTTCTGATTTCATCTTTAATAATTTCCGCAACCTTATTAAGGAAAAAGTGTCCCGGAATAATCTCTATAAAAGAATTAGCCACTCCAATAAATGGCTTGTCAAAATCTTCATCTTTTAATCCCGTAGCCCTAAATAAGGATCGGTGGGGCGTCCTTTGATAGCCCTTTTTTACTTCATCACTTCTCATGTCGAATAATATATTATGTACTGCGGCAGTTTCAGTAAGGACACAATCATCCTGTCCTGCAACTCCCCTCGGTATTCTTCTTAATGTTACATCTGCGACTTAAGTCTGCTTAGCGTCTCGGGAGAGACATTCAGGTAAGAGGCGAGATTACTGTTTGACAGACGTTGAATTAATTCCGGATTATCACGGAGCAAATCGCGGTAGCGCTGTACGGCTGTTTGCGTAAGCAGTCCTCCTAATCGTGAATTAATAACAGTCAATCCATATTCAAGAATATGAATATAGATCTTATCCCACTCGGGCATATCCTGCCTAAGAGACGAAAAATCAACGTGCGATATTGATAATAACTCAGTTTCCTCCACAGCCTGAATGTATTCCGTGGCAGGTTCCCGGGAAATAAAACTTACGATAGACGTGAGGAAAGTATTCTCAAAAGCCATAAATCGCGTTGACATCCCGTGTTCTTCATTGCTGTAATAAATGCGCAAGCAGCCACGAACAATAAAATATAGCTTATCAGCCACGTCTCCCTGCTCCAGGAGAATTTCATTCCGTTTTACCAATACAGACTTAAAAAACGATAGACCTTCCGCTATCTGCCTGTTGTTCAATGTTGTTTTTGTTTTTATCAGATCCTCCAGGATCACCGATGCGTTCATCAATTACATGTTCAAAATTGTCGGAAAAAATTATTAAAAATATTGACATACATCAAAATCGAATGACAATATATAGTCATTCTTAGCGCCACACCCAGAACGCAATGTACATCGTGAAGGATTAGAGATAGCAAAGCATGTTACCAAGCCTAACAAAGAATCAATAATTGCATTAAAACAAAAAAATACAACCAAAGAATGTTATTTCATTTCATTTACATAGGAATATTCTTATAAATTCACGTTTAAGTTCAGCATCCTACGAAGAGGAGCACTTGCCGCTCGTAATGCTAACCCGCCGATCATAAAAAAATTTAGAATGAGCCGATTTCATAACAGAACCGTACTCCGTATCTTTATTGCACTGGGCATTACAACTTGCTTACCGCTAATGGGTCAGGGACAGTTAAAAACGCCATCGCGCGTCTTGTCGGGAGAGGCTCCCCATCAGGTGACACAGGTGGAGCTTGTAAATAAAACCACCGTCAAAGTAAAAAGTAAAGCGGGAATCGTCACCCTGCTCGACTTTTACGGAGAAAATATCGTTAGATTTTTCTCCGATAAAAACAGCACGACGATGCGTCCCCCGGAAGCGAAACCTCCAGCACAGATACTGGTCGACAAACCCCGTCGCAACGTCCAGGCGCTAAAGATCGTCAAAAATGACCGGGAGATATCGATCAGTTCTTCATATATCAGCATCATCATTGACAAGCGCACTGGCATGTTCCGTGTGCGGAACATGAAAACAGGTAAGACCGTCGTTGAACAGATATCTCCTCTGACGGCAAGCACCGGCGCCATAAGTATTGGCTTTAGCGAACAACCCGATGAATATTTTTATGGCGGAGGTGTTCAAAACGGTCGTTTCTCGCATAAAGTTAAAATCATTGCCATTGAAAATCAGAATAGTTGGACAGATGGAGGGGTTGCCTCCCCTACTCCCTTTTTCTGGAGTACAAGAGGCTATGGCATCCTTTTTAACACGTTTGCTAAAGGGAAATATGACTTTGGTGCCCAAAGCGTCGGCAAGGTGCTGTTAAGTCATGCCAGCCCATATCTTGATATGTTCCTAATGGTGAATGAGGATCCGCTAGGAATATTGAACGACTTCTACCAACTGACGGGTAAGCCTGTGTTACTTCCGAAGTTCGCTTTTTACGAAGGGCATCTAAATGCTTATAATCGTGATTTTTGGAAGGAAGACCCCAAGGGAACGCTGTTTGAAGATGGTAAACGATATAAGGAAAGTCAAAAAGATAACGGAGGCGTTAAGGAATCACTCAACGGAGAAAATAACAACTATCTGTTTTCCGCTCGCGCGGTAATCGACAGATACAAGAAACACGATATGCCATTAGGCTGGATCCTTCCGAACGACGGCTACGGTGCAGGCTATGGGCAGACGCAAACATTGACCGGCAATATCGCCAATCTTAAAAACTTCGGTGATTATGCACGAAGGAATGGTGTGGAAATAGGGCTCTGGACGCAGTCAGACCTGCATCCTAAAGCGGGCGTCAGCGCCTTGCTGCAACGCGATATCGTCAGAGAAGTACAAACAGCCGGAGTACGCGTCTTAAAGACCGATGTAGCCTAGGTGGGAGCTGGATATTCATTTGGATTAAATGGCGTAGCCGATGTAGGTAAAATCATGCCTAAATATGGAAACGACGCTCGTCCTTTCATTATTTCTCTTGATGGCTGGGCCGGCACGCAGCGCTATGCTTCTATCTGGACGGGAGATCAGACGGGCGGCGAATGGGAATATATACGTTTCCATATACCTACCTATATCGGATCCGGACTCTCAGGACAACCCAATATTACGTCTGACATGGACGGCATCTTCGGTGGCAGAAATGCCGCGGTAAATATTCGCGACTTCCAATGGAAGACCTTTACGCCTATGCAGTTGAATATGGACGGCTGGGGTGCTAATGAAAAATACCCTCACGCTTTGGGCGAACCCGCAGCATCTATCAACCGCAATTATCTTAAATTGAAGTCGGAGCTATTACCGTATAGCTATAGTATCGCACATGAAGCGATAAGTGGCGCTCCGATCATCCGACCCATGTTCTTAGCCACGCAAAACGCGTATACCCTGGGTACCGCTACGCAGTATCAGTATTTATACGGTCCGTCATTTCTTGTAGCCCCTGTATACAAAGCCACCAAAGCAGATACCCTGGGCAATGATATCCGCAATAATATCTATTTACCTGCCGGCAAATGGATCGATTACTTCAGTGGCGAGGTCTATGAAGGCAATCGCGTAATAAACAATATAGATGTGCCCATATGGAAAATCCCTGTTTTTGTAAGATCTGCCTCGATCATTCCGATGGCCAACCCAAATAATAACATTCACCAGATCGATAACACGCTACGGACCTACGAGATTTATGCTGATGGCCATAATTCATTCACGGAATATGATGACGATGGTAGTACGGAGTCATACAAAACGGGAGCCAGCACCAAAACATTGATAAGCACAGATGTTAAGGGCGATGTTCTGTCTATTAAAGTGAATCCGACGAAAGGCAGTTTCGCAGGATTTCAAAAAATAAAGAGGACGATCATCCGCGTAAACGTCAGCCAACCACCTCGAAAAGTTGAACTGCTGTTGGGAGGTAAAAGGGCGATGCTAAAAATGCTTAGCACTATAAGCGACTTTGATAAGGCAACAAGCGGATGGTTTTACGATCCGCAGCCCAATCTCAATCGTTTTGCTACCGCTGGCTCTGAATTCAGCAAGCAGCGCATCACCAAAAACCCACAGCTCCTCATCAAGGTTGCCAATACGGATGTTAGCAGAAATTCAGTGGAACTCAATATAAGCGGTTTTTCCTTCAATGCAAGTCCTTCTTACCTTAAGGGCCAGGGCACCCTCAAGGCCCCCTCAGGAAGAGTAACCGAAAACAATGTGCACCCATTCTCCCTACTGCCGTCATGGTCGGCAGTGGATAACGCTGATTTTTACGAAATTCAGTTTAATGGCATGCTCTACAGCACCATTCGGGATACCACTCTCCTCTTCGAGGATCTTCAACCGGAGCAGGATTATTCCTTTAAAATCCGCGCGGTGAACAAATCAGGACACAGTACATGGACTGATTTCGATACCAGAACAGCCGCTAACCCATTGCGGTTCGCCATTAAGGGTATTCAGGCAACATCATCAGCAAAAGATCAGGAGGGCAGTGAAATTGAACAACTTGTAAATCATAATACCAAGGATGGATGGCATTCCAACTGGAACGTCAAAGCAGTACCTTTCGACATCACGCTAGATCTGCGCAGTGTAAATGAACTTGACAAGATAGAATATCTGCCTCGTGCGGGCGGAGGCAATGGCAACTGGTTAAAAGGAAGTGTAGCCCTCAGCAATGACAAGAAGACCTGGACGCCGGCGGGAGATTTTACATGGCCGCGCAACGACGTCAAAAAAGACTTCATTTTCACATCACATCCTGTAGCACGCTATATTAAAATACATGTCGACCTAGCAGTGGGCGACTTTGGTTCTGGACGAGAATTATTCGTCTTTAAAGTACCAGGCTCCTCAAGCTATCTTCCCGGCGATATCAACAATGATAAAAAGATAGATAATAATGACCTGACATCGTATATGAATTACACGGGCCTGCGTTCAGGAGATGCCGATTTCGATGGGTATATCAGCGTTGGCGACGTGAACAAAAACGGTCTTATTGATGCAGTCGATATTTCCAATGTCGCCACACAGCTGGAAGGAGGAGTATCTAAAGTGCAAAAACAGCCGTTACAAGGCAGGATCGCTGTGACAGCCAGTAAGAGCAGCTATAACACTGGAGAGATGATTGAACTTCAGGTTAAGGCTGACGACCTGCGTAGTGTAAATGCCTTCAGCTTCGCCCTTCCCTACAATGCAGAGGACATGGAATATCAGGGAATAGATGCAAAAAACATGGGCGACATGGAGAACCTGACTTATGACAGACTGCACTCAAATGGCACAAAATGCTTATACCCGACCTTTATAAACATCGGTAACAAAAGATCGGTCGATGGTTCTTCTGAGCTCTTCATCATTAAATTTAAAGCCAAAAGAAAGCTTTCACTGAAACCCTTGATTTCTGATGGTTTGCTCGTCGATAAAGAGCTCAACACCTTAACATTCTGAGTAAAGATAATTTAATGATTAACAGGGAAGGTGCTGCAGATGGCAGCATAATCAGAAAGCTAATCCAGAGGGAAAAATACTTATCCCTCTGGTTAGCGTTCCGATCACAAAAAATCAAGGTAGCTTATTAATAAGGATAAGCATACCCATCGCGATAATAGCTTTCCATACGCTTATTTTCCGGAACCCAGAAAATTGGACTCGTCAGATTATCCTGCGCACTTACTTTCAGAAAATTCTGCTCATTTGTCGAAAGCTCTGAAGAGGGATATCTGAGACGCTCCACCAACGGTTTCATTACTTTCCCTTGATAAGTCATAGCTTCCAGCTTAGGATGGCGTGTTCTACGCAAATCAGCAAACAAGTCGAGATAATTCATCACGTTCAGATGAATAAAGCGTTGCTGCATAATGATTTCCATCCGCTGTTCCACGTCTGTAGCGGCAAGAAAACGAGTGCGTAAAGCTTCAGCATATCCAGTTATTGCCGCGGAATTCGGCTTATCAGGATGTACCGATTTATTGGTAACCTCAAATTTAGAAAGTGCGTTAATTGAGTACCAGAAATCCGTAGAGTTCATAAGAGCATCAACAACGTGCTGATCGGCAGTTTTACCAGTATTGGCAAGTCCCTTAACCTCAACCTCCGCTAACAGCAGATCAACCTCCGCTTTGGAGAACATATACACAGGAAAATATTCGTTCCATGCGAAAGTTCCTATATTCCAAACAGACTTCGCATTTTCACGAAGTGATCTTGGCAAATTATCAGCATAGGGATAGTAGGCTGTTTTGCTTTTCGAGGTATCAAGGTTCGCCTGATAATCTGGAGTTTGTGCATCAATATTATATGTTACTCCGCGGAAGTCATTATTCTTATTTAGTTTGGTAGGCAATGCCAGCACCGGCAAACGCGGGTCATCTATACCAGGCTCAAAAGCCGTAGTACCATAATTTAAGCGTCGCATAATCAAGTCTGGGATAAAGCTAGAAAAGGTATTTTCATACATACCGCGCAACCACGTTCCTCCCCCCGGAGGAGTCTGCGGAAAGTTAAGAGCCCAGGTCATATCAACCGTTGGCAAGGGTTTAGTAACGATATCCTGTATATGTTGCCTGGCAAAAGCATCGTTTACCCCCGAAATGCGCAGGGCAAGCTTAAGTCTTAAGGCATTAATATACTGAACCCACAAATTCGGATCGCCTTTAAAAATGATATCCTGAGCCCTGAAATCCGATTGTCCTTTTGCGCTCATAGCGGCATACTCAGCAGGAAGTCTGTCTCCTATATCTTTCAACTCGTTGATGAGGCTTTCATATATCTCTTTCGGATCATCATATTTAGGTGTCAACATCCCTTGTGTTCCTAACAACGATTCAGTGTAGGGAATGGAATTAAAAAGATCAACGCTCCTTGAGAATGAATAACACTTTATCACATTGGCAAGTGTTACATAGACGGTATTGTCAGTCTTCTCCTGCCCACTTAATCCGTCAAGCAGCGACCTCATTTTCGGAAGGTTATTCAGGCGGGTGTAGGTCTCGTTGAAGCGACTTCCCAAAGCTCCCGCATCAAAGCCATTTCCTAACAACAGATCGTCATAGGTTTGAAACCAGTTATAGCGGGGAGTAATATAACGTTGCGACACCTGAATCAAGCCCGGCACAGCGGTTCCTCCGTTAAGAGAGTAATACATCTCCCCATAATCCTGCACAAACACCTTCCACTGATAAGACATACCGGCAAACATGCCCGAAATTGTTTTACTTTGATCAGGAACATAGGAATCAGGATTTTTAAATTCGTCCTCCAGCTTCTTCTCACAGGAAGAAAGCGCTAAAGCCCCGAGTAATATCGCGAAATAAATTCTTGCTTTCATTTTCGTTAAATTAGAAATTAACATTCAAACCAAAATTAAATGAGCGCACAGATGGATAAAATGAATTCTCCTGATATCCCTGCGCTCCAAGAGACGACTCAGCATCTACGTTTGGTAATGTTTTATATATAAAAAACAGGTTTCTGGCCGCGGCTGTCAACGTCAACCGTTGTACTTTTATCGCCTTCAAGAACTTTGCCGGTACCTGATAAGATAAGGCAACCTCCCGAAGCTTTATATAGTCATTCTTAAACAGCTTGTCAGGGAAGTAATACCCACCGGCATCGTTAATATTTGTTTGATAATATTCTGACGACGATACAATGATATCATTCGGCAGGAATCCACCGGCACCGTCAGCCTTAACACCAGGTAAGATCATCCCATTGTGATAAACGATGCCGTCCGTAGAGGTTGATGGAGCCGTAGCGTCATGAGACACAGCAACCTTCTTATTATTTTTATCGATATAATAAGCAAGTCCCCCGGTCGACTCGTCACGGCCAGGGAGCGTACTTTTAACAACACCGTTGCCAACGAGGTAATAGTTTGAGATGGAGAAAATGCGACCTCCGAATTTATAGTCGGCAGCGACGTGCAGACTAAGGTTCTTGTAGGTAAAATCTGTCATCAAACCACCAAAGAGATTTGGATTTACGTCACCTACAGTTCTGTAGGAATCAGCATCCCGTTGATATTGACCGGTTTCAGTAACAACTCTATTGCCGTTGCCATCGTACAGATAATCAAACATCTTAATCTCTCCGTACTGTTTACCTACTTCAGCCACAACATTCGCGCCCCCGCCGACACCAGCTAAGGAGAGCTGATTCAATCCCGGAGCCAGATCGGCAATCTTAGAACGCTGAACAGAACCTGTAAAAGTAATATCCCATCTGATGTTGCTCTTAGGCAGATAAACCGGCGTTCCTTTAATCATCGCTTCAATACCCCAGCGGTCTACGCGTCCTGAGTTCACGAGATACTGTGTATTTCCGGAAGCAGCGGAGATATCGATAGGGATGATTTCATTTCTTGTATTGTTGTTGTAATACGTTAAATCAAATTCTAACCTGTTAGCCTCGAAGAATCTGTTGTTGATACCAAATTCAAACTCCCTCTTACGTGCCGGAACGAACTCACTGGCGTATAGTCTGGAAGGATTGTTAATGCTAATCGTTGTAGAATTGTCTATGAAGCCAACATTGTAGGCCTCAAACGCGGCATAGCGACTAGTACCAAAACCCACATCTGCCCAGGCAAAACGCAAGGTTCCTCCTTTAAAGGCATCCAGACCAAGCATCTTGTTGTAATTATAGGTAAATGATACTCCCGGATAGAAATAGCTGTTATTGCCCGGAGGAAGTGTTGAATCCCAGTCGTTGCGCATCTGTACTTCCAAATGGTACTTTTCCTTCCAGGAGGCCGTTAATGATCCGAAAGCACTATATAAAACATCTGAACCACGGGAATACGAGCGCACCTTGCCCTTTTCTACCGCTGCAGGCCAGTTTATCTCATTCCCGAAAGAATACCAGTCAGGAAAGGCCAGATTACCAAAAGTATTTATTCTAACTTCATTATCACTCTGGTAACGATATGATCCTCCGGCGAATGCAAATATTCTTAAGTCCTTATTCAAAAAACTTTTATCGAAGTTTAACATACCCTGAAAATTCGTAGCACCCGAATAACCTTTCCCTACGCCGAATTTTCCGCCCTCAACCGGATTAATACGAGTAACACGGTTTTCCGTAAGGTAGTCTATATTTGTATAGTCAATACCCGCGCTACCAACGAAGGACAGATATTCCGCTAAGGTCAAGGTTGTCTTTATTGACGCGAGCCATCTGTTTCTGGTGTCGACATCCCTGTTGTCATATTGCTCCATGAGAATATTGCGAATTCGCGTGAATGACGGTGGTAATGAGTAATTATCCAGGATCCGCAGATATCCGTTGTCGGCTTTGTAAAAGTCTTTAACAAAGCGGTAGTCGTAATCTCTGTTCAAACCCCAGGCCACCAACTGCGATATGTTTGGACGTCTATTGGTTGTTTTGATATTATAATAGTTGGCGCTCACCTCGAACCGGGCCAGCTTAGAAGCATTGATTGCCCCGGCAAAAGAAAAAGTGTGATTCTTTTGATCGAAATTGGGCAGGATATCCTGATACGATTTGTTGGTATAAGATAACCTCATATTTCCAAGTTCTCCTCCTCCTGATATCGACACATTGGCGGTATTAGTCAAACCATTTTGAAACAAGTTCATGAAATTATTGGGATACGCGCGGTAGGTGGTCATGGTGCTATCATACATCATGATCTCAGAGCCGTCAAACTTAGGACCGAAGCTCCACCGCTGATTTGATAGCTTACGAACCTGCTTGCCACCAATGGTCGCGTATTGAATATCAGAGCTGCTATTTCCGGTTCCATACTCATTCTGAAAATCAATGAAAGAAATAGGCTTATCGATGGAGGTGTTGAAGCCCGCGGCGATTCCAAAACCGGGAACATCTCTTCCCTTCTTTGTGGTTATTAGAAGAACCCCGTTTCCGGCATCTCTACCATATAACACCGTCGCCTTGGCCCCTTTAAGAATTTCTATTGATTCTATATCTTCGGAGTTGAGGTCATTAAGTCCCGAGCCATAGTCGAAGGTATTTAAAGCATCGTATGTCCGGTCGATCATATCTGTGGCCTTGTCGCGTATAGGAACCCCGTCAACAACAACAAGCGGCCGCACATTTAAATCCGGATTTAACGAAGCCGCCCCGCGTATTCTGATATTGATCCCCCCTGCCGGACCAGCCGAACCGGTCTGCACTCCTACGCCCGCGGCCTTGCCGTATACCGCCAAAAAGGGGTTTACCGTGGGCCCGGCAATGGTAAGGTCCGAAGCCTTAATTGTACTCGTAGCGTAACCTAATGATCGTCTGTCACGTTGCACGCCAAGCGCTGTCACCACTACATCCTGAAGTTCTGAATTCTCCGATTGAAGCAATACATCAATCGTTGCAGACTTTCCAATGGTCCTTTCCGCCGTCTTAAATCCCACAGATCGAAAGACTACCACCTGCCCCTCTCTTACTCCTTTCAAAGTATAACGTCCGAGATTATTTGTCTGAGTGCCACCGGAGGTACCTTTAATAACAACCGATACTCCCGGAAGCGGACCTCCCGCGTCTGTCACGAGGCCCGTAATTGTTTTTTGCGCATATACCTCTGCCGCTGTAAAAAACAGTAGGCAGAGTACGCCTCTAATAATGTTTTGGTAAAAAAGTTTCATTGCAATTGCATCTAAACGGGTGATACATTTATCATTGTTTATAATCGAAAATTGGTAATTAAAATTCTCAGCCATTAGCCCTCAATCCGAAAGAATGGGAATGCAGCACGCAGAAATCATAAAAGTAAATCTTAGGTTCGTTTAGTAACTCCAAGGTTCTTTAAACATTGAAGCGCTTATTGGTAAGGTTACGCACGTCGCCCCGGGGCGTGGTACTAAGCTCCGCCAATAATTACATTAATAAGATTCTACATTATTTAGGGATATTGACTTTGAATTAATACTCCACTACCTGGTAGCAGTCGTATTTCAGGTGATGAAATGCTCTACATTATTTTAGCGCTTCTGGTTAATTGATAAAACTACTGATTAATTGATTTCTTAAAGCATACGCCAACTATTCTTGCCCTACACAAGTGTATAGTCGTATTAAACACCATAGAGTACCATCCTTATTGTAACTTTTTATTTACATTTCTCAGGTTGGGATATTCTACCATCTTCTTTTACTTATTCCTTGGCTGAAACCATCGTGCAATTTAAATAGGACGATAAAAATGTTAATTACTTCAATTTACAATCGGTCGGTGAGAGTTACAGCATATTTATAATTTATTTTCACTACATTGAACATAAAAACCAACCAATCAATGCAAATAAAAACCCTGTTTACATTTTTACTCGCTTTTATACTAATAAATCAGTGCCTGGCACAAAAGGCAGTGAAAACAGTTGATCTATCATCCAGAGGAATTTTACCCAATACAGGAAAGGATGTGGGGCCTGCATTAAGGAAGGTGATTAATGATTTAAAAATCAACACAAAGAACAGTGAACAGCTGAGGTTAACCTTAAAGAAAGGGCGTTATGAATTCTTTTCCGAAGGCGCTGCTACGCGGGAATACTATATTTCTAATCACGATCAGACAAATCCGAAGAAAGTAGGAATAACCCTGGAATACATAAATAATATAGAGATTGATGGCAATGGCGCTGAACTGCTCTTTCATGGAACCATGTTGCCAATTGCTATCGCTCATTCAGGCAATGTCAAGCTTCGGAATATAAGCATCGACTTTGATGATCCACAGATTTGCCAGGCAACGATCATAGACAATGATAGCCGTCAAGGAATTATCACATACCGCCTGGCACCCTGGGTAAAATATCAGGTGCGGGATAGTGTTTTATACTATCGTGGTGACGGCTGGGAGCATTCAGCCAGGTCAGGAATAGCCTTTGACGGAAACACCAGACACATTGTGTATAACACAGGCGATCTGAGCGTTGGCACAACGAGAGTGGCGGAGCTCCGCCCCGGCGTTATCAGGGCGAAGGCATGGAAAGATCCCCGTCTCAAGAAAGGTACTGTAATTGCCATGCGGGGAGGAGGACGTCCGGCGCCAGGGATCTTCATTGATGCATCTCATGACCTGACATTCGACCATGTTAAGATTCATTACGCTCAGGGTATGGGATTATTGGCGCAGCTTAGCCGAAACATCAACCTTAGTCACTTTGGGGTCTGTCATCGCGGGAAAGACGACCCGCGATATTTCACTAATCAGGCAGATGCTACACATTTCTCTGGCTGTAGCGGTGTTATTAACTCCAAAGATGGTTTATACGAAGGAATGATGGACGATGCTATTAACGTTCACGGTACTTATCTAAAGATAGTCGACATCAAGGACGCGCTGACCCTTAGGGCCCGCTACATGCATGAGCAGTCGTACGGCTTCGATTGGGGATTTGCAGGAGATACCGTTCAGTTTATCAAAGCGCAAACGATGGATCTCCTAAGTCAGAAAAACATTATCACTGCCATTAAACCGATAGCAAAACAAGGAGCTATCCGCGAGTTTGAGATTAGCTTCAAGGACAGTCTTTCTCCGGACCTCGATCCTAAACGCGAAAACTTCGGGATAGAAAATCTGAGTCTTAGTCCCGCAGTAAACTTCACTGGCAACATGATACGAAATAACAGAGCCAGAGGCGCCCTGTTCAGTACGCCACGAAAGGTACTCGTTGCGAACAACGTATTTGATCATACCAGCGGCAGTGCTATCCTATTGTGCGGCGATTGCAATGGCTGGTATGAAACGGGCTCCTGTCGCGACGTCACGATACGAAACAACAAATTTATAAACGCTCTGACAAGTATGTACCAATTTACAACGGCAGTGATTTCCGTATATCCGGAAATTCCACATCTCGAAGGACAGCAGACTTATTTTCATAGCGGCATTCGTATCGAGAATAATGACTTCCAAACCTTTGACATGCCAATTTTATACGCCAAATCAGTAGATGGATTGCTGTTTAAAAACAATAAGATCACCACAAATAGTGATTATGCGGCCTTCCACAAAAACAAGGAACGTATTAAGCTGGAACGCGTAACAGCGTATGAGATAAAAGGTAATACATTAAATGGCAAGGCATTCATACCAACATTGCAGGCAAAGAAGTCCCCATAGATATCGATGTCGGCGACAGCTAACCTACAGCACTTTCTCAAAGGCCATGCGTGAGCCTCCCCGAAACTGAACGTCGCCGCAATGGACGTATCCCAGCTTTGAAAATATTGCAAGCATCGCCGCGTTATCAAAGTTTGTATCAGCCTTAATACTATCGATTCCTCGTTGCCGGGCAAACTCTTCAATGGAAGTCATCAGGATTTTTGAAATGCCCTTTCCTAACCATGCTGATGCGATAGCAATGCGGTGAAAGGCTACAAAGTCGCCGTCACTAAGCCACTTGCCGACAATATCTCTATACGCTGGTTCGTCATTAATGAATAACGCTACGTAGGCAACTATTTCGCCGTCATGGTCAAGAAGGAAGCCCGCGCCTTTGGCAATATCATTTGCTATAACTTCCGGATTTGGATAGCCATCCTGCCACTGCTGACTACCCTCGGCAGCGCGGCGGCGTATAGCATCCTGTAGAATAGTCCATATGATTGGAGCATCGGCAGGCTCAGCCTGCCTGAAAAGATAGTTTGTCATTTCACGTATCGCCTTTTCGGCTATCAAGCAGACAAAAATACGTTTGTAAGGGAATTTTCCGAAAAAGACTTTTAAAAGAATCCGACAACATACGCAGCTCTCATCATGCTGAACATCTGACAATTTAATACACCGAACAAAAACAGCATATATTTTAATAATTCCATTAAAAAGCCCGCTATTACTATCAAAATATCCAAAAAATTTAGAAATTAGAAAGAATTAGAAAGGGTTCTCAAAAGAGACACAGTAGGAAAACTTGCATTTAAGCCCGTGAACGTAGCGAAGATTTCCGAAAGAAATATTTAATCGAAAGAATATTTCACAAAGCGCCCCAATAAGAGAAGATCCATCAACAAAAAAAACGAAATCATATCACTAAATACTATGAATAGTAAAAATTACTCAAGCTGTATCATTCAAACGGCGATACGGAATAATGGATCGATAGAATCGCCCCGTTCCTGGCATGTCATTTCAAAACTACGGGTATGTCTGATGCTGTTGACCTTAGGCCTGATGACGCCTTTTTTCTCTTACGCGCAGTTCCGGCAGGAATTTCAATGGACTCCCGACGGTTACTCATACTATGCCCTGGCAAATAATGAGATTATAAAAAAGGACGCCAGAACCGGAGCAACGGAGGTGTTATTAAGCAAGAGCATGCTCGTTCCCGCAGGAGCCACCAGTCCGATAGCTATAAGACGCTTTCTATTTTCTGAGGACCGGACAAAAGTATTGATCATGAACAACACGAAACGTGTGTGGCGTTACGATACGCAAGGTGACTATTTCTTATATGATATTCCTTCAAAAAGCTTAAGAAAACTGGGACACGGTCTACCTTCATCCTCACTGATGTATGCTAAACTATCTCCTGACGGTAGTAAAGTGGCGTATGTAAGCGGGCATAATATCTATACCGAGGATCTGCAGAGCGGAGCTATCAGTCGCCTCACAACCGATGGCAGCGCACGCATGATCAACGGGACTTTCGATTGGGTATATGAAGAGGAATTTGGCTGCAGAGATGGCTTCCGATGGTCGCCCGATAGTAAGAAGATCGCCTACTGGCAAATAGACGCCACACGTATCCGAAATTATCTGATGCTGAACAATACCGATTCCTTGTACTCTTTCACGATTCCGGTAGAATACCCGAAGGCTGGCGAAGATCCCAGCGCATGCAAGGTAGGCGTAGTAAGTGCAACTGGAGGATCTACCACCTGGATGAAGGTACCAGGAGATGCCGTGCAGCATTATATTCCACGCATGGAATGGACCCGGGGATCTGAGCAGATCATTCTGCAACAGTTGAATAGAAAGCAAAACGAAAGCACTATTTATGTATGCAACACAGCAAACGGACTGGCAAAAAGCATTTACAAAGAGACTGATGCCGCCTGGATTGATATTAAGTCGCGTTGGAATGATGATGATCCGCAAGGTTGGGATTGGCTGAAAGATGGAAAATCATTTATCTGGGTGAGTGAAAAAGATGGCTGGCGACATATCTATACTTTGGATCTTGCAGCCAAGGAGAAGCTGATTACCAACGGTGACTATGATGTAAATAGCGTTTTACTCACAGATGAGCAGGCTGGATATATTTATTTTGAGGCATCGCCAACAAACGCTACCCAATCCTACCTTTACCGGGTGGCAATGTCTGGCAAGAAAAAAGCAGAAAGAATAACACCCGCAGCATTTGCCGGAAGCAGCAGCTACAGGCTCTCGCCTAACGGAAAGCTGGCATTCCATTCATTTTCAAGCACCTCGGTAAGACCGGGTTCAGAGATCGTTTCGCTACCAGATCATAAGGCTATTGGTCAGCCTATAGATCTTAGCGCCGATAATCACGCTGTTGAGTTTTTTAAAGTAACTACTGCTGATGGGGTCACCCTTGACGGCTGGATGGTAAAACCTTCAAACTTCGACGCGACCAAAAAATATCCTGTACTGTTTTATGTTTACGGCGAACCCGCGGGACAAACGGTTACCGACACCTATGGCACGGGAATGAACCGACTGTATGACGGCAACATGGCCGATGATGGATACATCTATATTTCGGTAGAAAACCGCGGAGCCCCGGCGCCGCGCGGACGGGAGTGGCGTAAGTCTATTTATAAACATATTGGTACGCTGAACATTCGCGATCAGGCGATGGCGGCAAAAGAGATCCTTAAATGGCCTTTTGTCGATGCTGACCGTATTGCTGTTTGGGGATGGAGCGGTGGCGGCTCATCAACGTTAAACCTCCTGTTCCAGTATCCTGAAATTTACAAAACAGGGATTGCCATTGCCGCCGTAGGCAATCAGCTCACTTACGACAATATTTATCAGGAACGCTATATGGGCAATCCTCGCGAAGATAAACAACCGTTCATTGATGGTTCTCCAATAACACACGTGAAGAATTTACAGGGGAACCTCTTATACATTCACGGAACTGGCGATGACAACGTTCATTACCAAAATGCGGAGCTGTTAATAAACGAGTTAATAAAATATGATAAACAGTTCGAGATGATGTCTTATCCTAACAGAACCCATTCTATCTCTGAGGGCGAGGGTACAGGAAAGCATCTTTCCGGTCTCTTCACCAAATATCTGCGCGAACATTGCGCCCCGGGAGGTCGATAGGATAATCACCTTCAGCTAGTCAGTTGATCCAGGCTTTTACAAAAATGAATGCCGGGGACACCGGAAGCAGGAGCACTGCTTCCGGTGTCCATACTGATTTCTTCACCTACATAATCATTAAAAAATGTTCGCTAGCAATATTTATAAAGAACGTCGCGCTGGTTTACGAAGAGCCATGTCGGGCGGCCTGCTTTTATTCCTGGGCAACGATGAAAGCCCGATGAACTATCTCGACAATCCCTACCATTTTCGCCAGGATAGTACATTTCTTTATTACTTCGGTATATCGGCGGCGGGACTTGCTGCAATAATAGATCTTGACAATGAGGAAACCATCATCTTTGGCGATGAAATGGATATCGATGCCCTGGTGTGGATGGGACAGTTAGCCACCCTTAGGGAAAGAGCCTCTGCCGCGGGTGTTGAGGACACCCAACCTTACGCGGCGCTCGCCACGAAGCTTAATGAGGCGAACACCAAAGGTCGACGGGTACATTTTCTTCCGCCCTACAGAGCGGAAAACCAAATCAAGCTGCATCATCTCCTGGGGGCAGACCTGAAAAATACCGTCAATGCTGCTTCGCCAGAATTTATTAAGGCCGTGGTGGCACAGCGTTCTATAAAATCTACCATTGAGATTGAGGAAATTGAGCGCGCGGTAAACCTGAGTATTGAGGGACAGGAGCTGGCCATGTTACACGCGCGCCCGGGCATGACCGAGGCGGCAGTGGCAGCGTTGATCGAAGAACGGGCGCTACGCGCTGGCGGCGTTATGGCCTACCCTATTATTCTAACTACCCGCGGACATATTCTTCATAACCATAGCAAGATAAATACCTTGAGAGAGGGAGAAATGGTGCTTAATGATTCAGGCATGGAAACTCCGGAGGGATACTGCGGCGACTTAACCCGAACGTTTCCGGTCCGCAAGCGCTTCGATACGCGCCAGAGAGAAGTATACAATATCGTACTGAATGCGCTCAACAATGCTGTGGAAACGCTAAGGCCCGGACAGCGGTTCATCGACACGCATTTCACGGCATGCAAAACACTCGCTCAGGGACTGAAAGAACTCGGACTCATGAAAGGTGATGTTGATGAGGCCGTGGCAGCAGGTGCGCATGCCATGTTTTTTCAATGTGGCACAGGTCATATGATGGGCATGGATGTTCATGATATGGAAGATCTTGGTGAACAGTATGTGGGATACAATGATGTGCTTAGAAAAGAAAAACAATTATTTGGTCTGAAATCATTGCGCCTGGGCAAGGAACTTGAACCGGGATATGTTCTGACCGTAGAACCTGGAGTGTATATTAATCCGTTTTTAATAGATCTATGGAAGAGCGAAAAACGCTTCGAAGCATTCATAAACTATCAGGAGCTGGAGAAACACAGAGACTTTACGGGCATAAGAATCGAAGATAACTATGTAATTACAGAAACCGGACATCGGCTTCTGGGACGACATCTCGCCAAAACAGTCGATGAGGTGGAGCAGCTTCGCGCCTCGGCTTTCTGATACGAGGAGCGCAAGCCCGCTACGTTTGAAACGTAAGAAGCTATAACGCTTAAAAATAATCACACAAGGTAAGCTGCGTGTGTATACAAAAACGAAATTGTATTACCGGCCTCGGTTCCGGCCTTTGTCTGGAATCAGGCCGGTAATACAATTGCTAAATCCCTAAATCTTGTTACATAACGAATTCCCCTTCCGGGAAACGAGCGGAAAAGAGTTTCCGCGATGCATCACTCATCCATCGTTCCTTAGCGACTTAGAAAATAGTCCACCAATCAACGTTTAAAATTTAAACTATAAGTATAACCAACATTCCTTCCATATTAGACAAAATTACAAAACATTTAAAATCAACACCTTAAACACCAAACACATCGCTGTTAAAAAAATTTCCTAATTATTTATATGGTTTGCCTGCGCGGGCATTCAGCCGCATCGTCGCCTTGCCTGCCTTCATACCCCAACTCAGGGTGACAGCTACCTACCAGGTTCGAGTNNTGTCGATGAAATGTCGATCACCACTCGAGCGTGTCTCGAGTCTGGTCTGGGTCAGACTCGAAACAGGTAGGTAGCAAGGGAGTAATTCTGGGGGGCAGGTGTGTGACCTGAACAGGGGTCGTTAGGGTTCTTTTATGTGACATTATGCGACATGTCTGGACATTGTAGTAGTTCTCCGGAAAGGCAGGGTAAACCGATGTCAGCGGAGATCCGGAAGCCGAAGATGCCGGTTTTGTTGCGAAGAAAGGGTTCTCAAAACGAGGTGTCAGGCAACTAAAGGACATGGCCTTGACGAGCAAAAAAGATTACCTCATCTTTGTTCTGTCAGCGCTGCGTACCGGGCAGGTCTGACAAGTTCGATTCGTCGGGTGGGTGCAACTGTGATGAAAATCAAAGGGCGACGGTCATGACAGAGATTCCCAAAAGTTGCGAAAGCCGGTTTCGCAACGAGGGCCGTCAAATGACATGAGCGGGCAACAACAATATCGGGAATGTGGATACGTTGTTTTGTGTTTGCGAAAGCAGCGTGTTGCGCCTGATCTGTTCCGATTTTTTTGACGACGTTTCGTTTATCGGAGACCCGGGCACAAGTGCTGACGCTTACAAAAACAGGAACGAGCTTAATGAGCACAAGGCAACCACCTTGTGCAAATCATTTCTTCGCTAAGAGCCCCGCTCCTGCTATTGTTTTTGGGCAGCATGACATCTAACTGCTGTACGCCGCTAAAGCTGAACGCAGGCTAAAGAATAAGACATCCCGCGCTCAGGAGAATCGCTCGGGCAGAAAAGGCCGCAGATCCAGTGAGGTCTTTGTTTCTTCAACGAGTTCAGCGACGAGCTTTCCTGTCGCCGGACCAAGGCTAATGCCCATCATGCCATTTCCTGTAGCAACTACGAGGTTACGGAGATTTGCCGACCGACCAATATAAGGCATGCCGTCAGGAGGGCAAGGTCTGAAACCATACCATATTGACGCGCGTTCAGGCATGTTTAGTTTTAGTCCCGGCAGATATTTCTTTGTCGATTCCACGATGCCCTTAACGCGATTCATGTTTACACGATCGTTGATACTATCGATTTCCATCGTTCCTCCCAGCCTGATGCTGCCGGCCATCGGAGTTACAGCAACTTTCGCCTCACATAATAACGCGGGAATATGCATTTCACGTCCCTGATCGGGCAGCATAAAAGAATATCCCTTTCCCGGCATCAGCGGGATCTTCAGTCCCATACTACTAGCGAGTTCAGGAGACCATGATCCCGCGGCAAGCACATAGCTGTCGGCGCTGAAGACCTTTCCATTGGCTTCGACCGACTTAATTCTTCCAGCTTCTGTTGATACGCCCGAAACCCGCGCGTTGGGAACGAAAGTTACTCCATCGGCAGTAAGCTTATTCATGAGCTCCTGCATTAACAGTCGGGGGATAAGATGAGCATCGCATTTATAATGTACAGCACCTTTAATGTCTAGTTCCAACTGGGGCTGAAGCGCTTTACACTCGCTCAATGACAGCACCTTAACATCGAGTCCCAGCGCCTTCGCCTTTTCGGCAAGATGCAACTCCTCTTCTCCTGTAGCTTCGGTTTTGTACATCATCAGAATGCCGTTATACTTCAAGCCAAAGTCACCAAGTTCCTTTTCGAGCTCAGTAAACAGGGCCTTGCTGAGGAGAGAAAAATCACGAAGTGGAATAGCAGCTTTCTCAGCCTTCTCGGCGGTGGCATTCTTCATAAACTTAAGTCCCCAGGAGATAAGCTTAGGATTCAACGAAGGACGTACATAGAAAGGACTTTCGCTATTGAACATCCAGCGGATGCCTTTTGCAATCATTCCCGGTGCCGCAAGAGGAACAAAATGACTGGGTACGATCATTCCCGCGTTACCATAGGAACAATTATCAGCAAAATCAGACTTATCAAGAATGGTTACCTGATGACCCATCTTACGAAGATACCAGGCGGAACATAAGCCGGTGATTCCGCCACCGATGATTATTACGTTTGACATTTATTATTGTGCTATTTTAATTTAAGATGTATGGAAGAAAATGGTGCTGCCAAACCTGTTGTTATAGTAGATGTAAGTATATCTAGATCACCTGAAAGCCCTTGGCGTAAGGATCATCGTCATCAATTTTAATGGTATTATAACCGTACACGCGGGCCCAGCCTTCAATGCTCGGCACAATGGCTGCCCGCCCGTCAATTTCAGTCGTATCTTCAACACGCCCATTGAAAACACTCCCAATGATGCTTTCATGAATAAATATGTCGCCCTTTTTTAACTTTCCTTTAGCATACCATTGCGCCATGCGCGCCGAGGTGCCCGTACCGCAGGGAGAACGATCTATCGCTTTATCGCCATAGAATACAGCGTTTCGCGCTGTAGAAGACGCTGAAAGGGGTGCTCCGGCCCAGAGAACGTGTGAGCAGCCTTTTATCGTGGGATTTTGAGGATGGACGAACGTATACGCGTCATTGATATTTTTACGAAGCTGACGGCTCCATGAAATAAGCTGATCAGCCGTGTAATGTTCAAGGCCCGCGAAGTTTTCCTGCGGATCAACGATAGCATAGAAATTGCCGCCATAAGAAACATCCACACGCAAAGTTCCCAGATCCGGGCATTCAACCTTCAGGGACTCAGCGGCAAGAAAAGAAGGAACATTCGTTAACTTAACCGACGTTACCTTATTCCCATCGTGCTTATACTCAATAAGCACAAGTCCCGCGGGCGCCTCCATCCTAACTATTCCGGGAACCTTAGGGGCAATCAGCCCTTCCTCTATCGCGATCGTGATGGTGCCAATGGTACCATGCCCGCACATGGGGAGACATCCACTGGTTTCGATAAACAAAACAGCAACATCATTCTGAGGATCATGAGGAGGATATAAAATGCTTCCCGACATCATGTCGTGACCGCGGGGTTCAAACATAAGTCCCTGACGTATCCAATCATATTCACGAAGAAAATGCTGACGTTTTTCACTCATGTCAGCGCCAAGCAAATGAGGTCCGCCGCCGGCAACCAGACGTACCGGATTACCACAGGTATGAGCGTCGATGCAGAAAAAAGTTTTAGAACTCATTTTTCATTCTTTAGTCCATTGTTTATTGTTCAAGCGCCATATGCGCAAAGGGTTATTATCTTTAAGTTCATCAGGAAGAAGATGCTGTTGCCAGTTCTGCCAGCATACAGGGCGCGCGAAGCGACGTATGGCGGTAGCGCCCACGGAGGTGAAACGACTATCGCTGGTAGCGGGAAAAGGTCCTCCATGTTGCATAGCATGACTCACTTCTACACCGGTAGGCACACCGTTCATTAACACGCGGCCGGCGACATCCTCAGCGGCCTGCAGTAGTGGCAGATAATCGGCAGGAATCTCCGCTCCCGTCATCACCGATACCGTAAGCTGGCCGCCAACTTCTTTGAGCACACGCGTCATCTCGTCGATACTTTTGACGACCACCAGCATCGACCATGGTCCGAAAACCTCTTCTGTGAACTGCGGATTTTTCAAAAAATCCTCGCCGGAAACTTCCGCCAACGTTGCTAAGCCTTGATTCACTTGATCATGATCAAGCTTATCTGACTGTGCCAGCAGTTGCAGCTCTTTGTGATTTAACAGCTCCCGCGACAAGTTATTGAAGTTACGAAAAATGCCTTCATTTAGCATCGTTGCAGAGGGCGTATCAGACATTAATTCGGCGAGACGCTTTTTGAAAATCTTTAACGATGGCGAGTCTATCGCCAGAAGCAAGCCTGGATTGGTGCAAAACTGCCCAACTCCCATGGTGATGGACGTGGCGTATTCCGCGGCCAGCGCTTCGGCACGTTCCTCAAGAGCTTCCGGAAGAAGCAACACCGGGTTAACGCTACCCATCTCGGCAAATACGGGAATGGGCTGGGCGCGTTCCATAGCGATCTTACAAAGGGCCTTACCGCCTGACGAAGATCCGGTAAACGCCACCGCCTTTAATGCCGGGTGCTTTACAAGGGCTTCACCAATAGCATTACCCGGACCATAGAGCATGGAAAAGATGCCCGCGGGCAGGTCACATGTTACCACTGCCTTCATGATAGCGGAGGCCACCAGCGCGCTGGTACCCGGGTGCGCAGGATGTGCTTTAACTATAACCGGACAACCCGCGGCAAGGGCGGATGCTGTATCGCCGCCAGCAACGGAAAAGGCCAGCGGAAAGTTACTGGCCCCAAAGATCGCTACTGGGCCTATAGGAACAAGCATACGACGCATATCCGGGCGTGGCGCCGGTTGGCGGTCGGGCAAAGCAGGATCGATAATCGCCTCGACCCATGAGCCTTCAGCCACATGATCAGCAAAGAGATTTAGCTGCGCAATCGTACGTCCGCGTTCACCGAGCAGGCGTGCTTGTGGTAAGCCACTCTCGAGCATCGCTCTTTCAATGAGCACATCTCCAAGGGCCGCAATTTCCTGGGCTATAGCGCGCAGAAATTCGGCCTTTTTATCCTTAGACAATGTTTTTACTGTTGATGCTGCCGCAGTCGCGGCCCTTAGCGCGTCATCAACATGCTGGACGCTTGCCGCCTGGAAGAGCTCAGCGCCAGAGGATCCGCTGGCTGGAAAGTACGCTTGAAACGTGGATTCTGAAGAATCCATATATTTTGAAGCTACAATATTTCTAACGTCCATAATTAAGGAAAAGTTATTGTGCCGAAACCGGCTGAATGTACGTGTTGCGAATGTCAGATACCTGATGACCTGTCACGCGCAACACCATTGATCTTTAGCTTTCGGGATATTCCTGAATAAAATCTATCAGGCCACTGTTTGTACCTTCGCACCCCAACTTCCCTCGGGCAATTCCGGGCGTACTGCTAAAGCATCCGTAATAATCTTCAGTACACGTTCGCGGTTAGCGCCACTTAAAGGAAGACGAGGAGCACGAACATGCTCAGTGCCAAGGCCGGTATGTACTTCGGCAAGTTTAATATTCTGAACTAACTTCGGATCGATATCCAATTCTAACAGAGGCAGGAACCAGCGATATATTTTCAGCGCATCGTCAATACGTCCAGCTTTAACCAGGCGATAAATAGCCACCGTCTCCCGCGGAAACGCGTCCACCAATCCGGCGACCCATCCGTCAGCACCCATGAGTAGGCTTTCCATGGCTAGAGGATCCACGCCACACAAGATCTTAAACCGATCGCCAAACCTGTTGATCATACGAGTGACATTACTGATGTCGCGCGTCGACTCCTTCACGGCCTGGATATTTTCATATTTGGACAACTCCGCGAACATATCTAGTGTTACGTAAATCTTATAATCTACGGGATTATTATAGATAATGATGGGCAAGCTGGTACTTTTTGCCACAGCAGTAAGGTAGGCGATCGTTTCTTCATCAGATGCGAAATATTTGAGCGGGGGCAGGATCATGATACCACTTGCACCGCGACTTTCGGCCTTTAGAGCAAGGTCAATAGCCACGGCAGTTGACTGCTCAGAGATACTGAATATCACTGGGACCTTCCCGTCAACATATTTCACGGTATGCTCCGTCAGGAGCAGCTTCTCCTCTGTGGTCAGCGTACTGGCCTCGCCGAGCGATCCGGCGACGATAATCCCATCAACGCCAGCGTCCAGCTGTCCCTGTAAACCGATGTTATAGGCATCAAGATCCAGTTCGTCCTTCTCATTAAATTTTGTAGTAATTGCCGGGTAAACCCCATTCCAAGTGATTTTCATATTTCTATAGCGATATTGTATTCCAAATTTATCGACTACGAAGGCACGCGGCTATTTGGAATTTATCACATTATCACCTGATTTTAACTGCTTACCGGCACTAAGGGGTGATGTTTGCTTTTTTGAAGGTACCAGGATCAGGGGTTAAGGAAGCGCAATCGTGTAGGAGCAGGAAAGATTTAGATTTAAAGAAAATGCCTGCTCTGGTATTTTTATCACCAGAGCAGGCAGGTCTGTATCGTTAAAAACCACGATCACTTATCGGAGGAAAGATGCTTATTAACGAAAGGCGCCGATAGCATCGACAATGTTTTTTACAATTTCTGATTGGCCGCTTTCAGAAGCCAGGTATCGTTCTTCCGTAGGACTGCTGAGATAGCCTATCTCCGTCAGAACAGCAGGCATTGACGCGCGGGCAAGCACCGCGAGACTTTTCTCATGCACGCCCTTATCCACACGTCCGCTACCGCGGTATTGACGCTGCATCAGTGACGCCAGCTGAATACTCTTTGACCGATACCGATCTTTCATCAGCGAAAGCAGGATGATACTCTCTGGATCTCGCGGATCATAGCCGCCGTAGTTTTTCTTGTAATCTTTTTCGAGGAGGATTGAGGCATTCTCGCGAATAGCGATATCCTGCTCGTCAAGTCGTCCAAATCCGGAAACATAGGTTTCCACGCCTTTTGTGGAGGCTCGGTTTGCACTGCGGTAAGGTAAAGAATTACAGTGTATAGAGATGAAGAGCTGAGCTTTAGCGCGATTAGCAAGCGCTATACGCTCGTACAGAGGAATAAAAACATCCGTAGAGCGGGTCATAACGACCCTAATACCTTTCTTACGTAACGCGTCACGCAACTTAAGCGCGACCTTTAGCGCGATGTGCTTTTCTGTGTAGCGGGCGCCGCGGGCGCCACCATCTTTTCCGCCATGACCGGCGTCAATAACAACAGTAAAAGTTCCGGCACCACCCTTTTCGAAACCTTCGGCGAATGAGTTGCCAAAGGACAATAATAACAATAGAAAAATAAAGAGACTGCTTCGTATCATCAATAGGCTTGATATTTAATTTAAAAACTATTTTACATTATACCGGAACACCGAACGAATAACATTTCCGTCGACATCTAAGCCCTCAACAATGGCCTTATAAGTGCCCTTACCGTCGGCGTTGAAGAATTCGACGCTGCCCTTACCTGTTTCATCCAGATTGATCGAAGGATTCCAATAGATGGTGCTTCGTAAATCATTGATAATAGGACCGCTCTTGCTGACGCTATACTTCGGTGAATAGAATTGCTTTTCAAGAACATATCCCAGCGGGGTGTAATCAACCAGATTCGCTTTCGGCAACATATCCTGTAGTTCTGAAAGCTTAATCTTTTGTCCTTTCGGAACTTCTTTAGTATTAATTGCGATGACACCGTTTGAGTTGTATGTTCTGTTAACGGTACCTAAATCATCGCGAACAAAAATCTCTACGGATTCTACATCAGAGCTTCTGATGCCCCCCAATGCTGAAACATCCACGGGCATACCATTCAGAAACACCTGAGCCGCCGTTCTGTTTCCCGCGTTGTAATCCCGGGTTACATAAAAATAGCCGTTATCAAAAGTCATCCCCATGGTGCCGTTTCTTAAACAGTCGAACAAATAGTTACAGCCTGTAAAACGTTCGGAGGTCATCATATAATCAGGTACGGGACTTAGGCCACTGAGCGCGGGGTAGTCCTTATGGCTTTTCTTAGGAGTAGGCTTGGCGGCCTTAATTACGACGTCCTGAAGCACTACCGCGGTACGAAAAACTTTTTTACTATTGGTAAGGTAGGCACTCATGGTGCTATCTATATTTAACATGCCATCTTCAGCAACGGCATTTGCTGTTAGCCCCGGCAATACATCGCCATTCATCGTAATCATCATATTTGATGAATTAGGGTTACTGCGGGCACTGATGATGATCTTGGTAGAATCAGGAAACACCAAATTATCGAACTTAAACTGCCCATCGGCATTTGTCTGGATACTGCTTGAGAAGTTTCGGGAAGGAATAATTATCTGGACAGTACCACGGTTTACGCCCATTCCGTTTTTCATGCGCAAGGTACCGCTGATCTCCATGCTTTGCTCCGGCATATAAACGGGACCGGTTACCTTGTCGTCAAGGATATCACGATACCCATACGCCCGATATCCCTGAGTCAGCATCAGCAGATCAAGATCAGCCTTACGCCTGGCATCACTTCCCATGAAGTAGTAATTTGGTTTCTCAACGTATCCGTTAAGATCGGAAGTAAGCAATAATGAACTCTTGATCGTTATTTCCGCTTCTTCGTTGTATGGCACCTTACCTTCGTCAATTACCGACATGGAGAAATTCCCCGCTGCAGGTTTGGCGGAATACTCGGTACTTAAATTGAGCTTTACTTTTTGTTTGGTAGTATAAGAGGGCCGATCCGCTGTGACAAGTATGGTAGGGTCGCTCTTGTGATCGATAAAAATAAGGCGCTCCGACACTACTGATCCGGTTGGAGTGAACATGGTAAATTGTGTAACGCCGGTAGGAAATTTGCTTCGGGGAATAACAGCATTGTAGCTGGCATTTTCAAGTTTTGTTTGCGCGGCATAGCACAGCACATTGTTACTGCGCGCCACTAAAGAAAACTGTTCGCCCTGATGACGCTCCAAATAGGCGGGCGTAGAGGCGATTTGGAGAATTACGTTGGTCGAATCCTGGCGCAGGGATATTCCGATAGATGAAGTACGCGGCTTGGGGAGATCGTAACTCGCTTTGGTTCCATCGGCGAAGGTTACGTTTGCCTTATAGCTCTTGCCGGCATCGGGAGTGAACTCAAAGGCACCCATACCCAGATGTTGACTGCTGAACTGCGCTACGGTGTTGTTTGCATCGTCAACTAAGGTTCCTTTAGCATCAATGCCCATACCGTCAAAGCGGATGGCCTTAAAAGCTACTTTACTCAACACCGAGGACAATAACTTCCCTCCCTCCGGAAAAAACTGAATATCAGGTTTGTTAAAAGCCTGACGTAAGGGAAATACGCGTGAAATCACAGACTGCTCGCTGATGTTGATCTGTGTTTCAAGATCGGGCAAGCGCTCAGGAATTTTCACAAAAGTATTATTGACTGTCAAAAAGCCATTTGCATCGGTGGTGCCTCTTCCTTCTGCCCAGGTATCGAACTTAGAAAACATTCTCCAGGACACTCTCCTGTTGGGCAGGGGCTTCCCGGCATTGTCCTTAAATTGTATTTTAGCGGTAACTTTGGAACCCTTATCTGATCGCTGACCATCAAGACTAACATGCGTTACAAGCTCCTTATTTATAGTATTGCCGAGACTTATATTCTTATTGAAAAAATAAGCATCAGAAAAATTTAACATGTAGCGCGTGTAGGCACGAAAGTGATAATTTCCTTCCTTGTAAGTTAAGGGCGACAGCACGAGGTATCCTGGCGCGCCCAGGTCTTTCACCTGCAGGCGTAAGGTTTGCATCAGGGAGTCACGATTGTTAGTGACATCCAGATAAACGACTTTGCTCAATGCAGAAGGGGCATGCAGATTTCCGGTAACATATGCCTTAAACCATACGGTATCGCCCACGGCATAATAAGGCTTATCAAATTGAACGTATACTTTTTCCAGCGGCTTACCCAAACTCAACTGCTGAGTTTTTTCAACAATCTTGTTAATGCTTATTGTGTCGGGCTGAGCCAACACAGCGACATTAAGTCCGATAATAAATAGTAAAGTAGCAAGAATTCCTCTCTGTATGTTCATTGATATGTTCCCCGTTTCAATTTTGAAAGGGGTAAATATATTGATTTTGAGAGGAGCCTCTAAAGGATTACAGCTTTCTTTTTAGGATTTTAACATTTCAAGGATTTAAAGCAACAAGCTTTCAATGCGATACGCAGATACCATTGCCGCAGCATCAGACCAGGAAAAAACGGTAAAATGCCCATCTTGGGAGGCCACCAAAGCGAACGAATCGCGCTGATCAAATACGAACTGCGCTGCGGCGAGATGCCGTGTGCCACCGATGCTGCCGGGGTGCATCACCTTCGCGTGACTGCCATTAACGGGTTCGATAAACAACATTTGTTCTACCTGCGTATTATCCTGGCGTCTGGCGATCTTTGCCCCGAAGGCAAGCAGCTGATGATCTGTATTTATTACTGTGGCTCCATCAATAGCTGTTAATCCCGCCAAATGGTCAATCTCCCGGCTTAACAAGTTCTGCCAGGGACTTTCGGGATTTACTGTAGCACTTTTTTCTTTTAGGAAACTATGTAGGCCCCGTGAATCACGGGACACTCCATATTGAATTGGCTGAACGATAGACTCGCGCCAGGAACATGACTCGCTTGGCGTGACAAGAAGAATACCTCCTTTTTGATGTCTGCGCATTGATACTGCCAGCTGGATATAAATATTTACAGCATCACTCCAGCTACCGGGACTTTTAAGGTCAAGAAGAACCTTTAATACCGCCGGAGAATCGGACGTAAGAACATCTTCGGTATCAATGATCTTTACCTGATCGCCCTTCAATACCGCTACATTGGAGAATTTTCCGTAGCCGCACATACGACGGTGCTTTATGACCAGCAGCCCGGGCTCCGAAACATCGAGAACGAAGCACAAGTTGGGGATCTGGAGCGTTGTACCCCAAATATAAAGGTCCTCATTTTCCATGTACACGCCTAAATGTATACCGGCACGTTCCAAACCCGGCGCAAGTTTTGTCAACGCCGTAGTGTTTAATGGAATACGATTCTCGAAGATCAAAGGCTTTTCGGCTTGCGAAGGATCTAAGTAGGCTATTGATATTTTGGGTGGATTACCTTCCTCTTTACGGAGACTTGCCCAAAAAGCAGCGTCAATAATTGCCTCGATCACCGCTGCCGATGGGATCTCTGCCACTTGCTGCTCCATGCCTGCGCAGGAAGACCGCACATGTTGCTGGAAATGTTTCTCAATGGTTTTAGATACACTCGTTGCCGCCTTATAACTTGCCTGATAAAACATTGTTTATTTTCTGAGAATGCTGAAATCTTAAATATACTTAAAAGAAAATAGTTGCGCCCAATTCAGGAATGAAATATTACCAAACCATCCACGAAGACAACGCCAACAGATCTTTATAACAAGGTACTTCTGAAAGCAACCAGAACTTCCAGATAAATATCCCTGTCCAAATCAAAACCTTGCGGCTTATCCAGACGCTCCAGTTTACCGTTTTTATAACTGACAGGAAAGAGCTTTATAAATTCGATCATTCCAATCTGCTCCTTTAACCAGCTATGCTGCTCATAGATTTCCATAAGCTTCATTTCAAATTGGCGTTCTTTTACAAAATCTACTGACATGGCACAAAGATATGATTCAATGAATTATTCCTGCAACTAAGATGCAGCACTCGCTATTATTTGTCTTTATCCTGACGTATCCCCTTCATGACTTAAATAAATAGTGATCATGACATCTGCTATCACATTTTAATTACTAATTATTTTAGTATTTTTACTTCCGATTATATACATATAGTGATGAATTTTAGCAGAATTAAAGAGAAGTTGGAAGTGCTGGCTGACGCGGCTAAGTATGACGTATCGTGTTCATCAAGCAATAGTAAGCGTAACAATGATAACAAGGGATTGGGAAATTCCAGCGGTTTAGGCATATGTCATTCGTTTACAGAAGATGGCCGATGCATATCTTTGTTAAAGATATTACTCACGAACCATTGTATTTTCGACTGCGCCTATTGTGTAAGCAGAAAAAGTAATGACGTAAAACGCGCGGCATTTACGGTAGAGGAAGTTGTTGATCTTACGATGAATTTCTACCGGAGAAATTATATCGAAGGTTTATTTCTAAGCTCTGGGATTTTTCATAACGCCGACTACACTATGGAACGCTTAGTTCGTATAGCGAAAAACCTACGACAACAACATCGTTTTAACGGTTATATACATTTGAAAGCGATCCCAGGTGCTAGCAATGAGCTCATGGAAGAAGCGGGCCTCTATGCTGACAGGCTTAGCGTAAATATTGAAATGCCGACAGAGAAAAGCCTCAAGCTCCTTGCGCCCGAGAAAAAGCACCGGGATATGATTACACCGATGACTTTTCTTAGTAGCAGTATTTCGGAACGCAAAGAAGAACGCAGGCTAAACAAAAAGGCTCCTCTTTTCGCTCCGGCAGGTCAAAGCACGCAGATGATTGTTGGCGCCAGTGCTGAGAATGATATGGAGATTCTCGGAATGGCCAATTATTTTTATGATTCCATGAAAATGAAAAGGGTATATTATTCAGGCTATGTGCCCATAAGTACCGACAACAGATTGCCCATGATAGGTACGCCTGTCCCCATGATCCGTGAAAACAGGCTCTATCAGGCAGACTGGCTGTTGCGCTACTATGGTTTTAGCGTAAATGAACTGGTGGCCCCTCAGCATCCTCATCTTGATTTAGACATGGATCCCAAACTAAGCTGGGCGCTGCGCAACCTTCATCAGTTTCCTGTTGACGTAAATACTGCCGACATGGAAATCCTGCTGCGTATTCCGGGCATAGGCTTTCTTGGGGCGCGCAAGATCGTTGCCGCTCGTGAGCATGGTGAATTGCGCCCCGAGGATCTTCAGAAACTGGGGATAGTATATAGTCGCGCAAAGTTCTTTTTAAAATTTTCGCATCCCTTTATCATACACCGGGATTTACCGGCAGAGCACCTAAAGTCAAAAATTCTAGGTTTGCAGAACAGCAAGTATAAGAACAACTTTACGCCACAGCTTAGCCTTTTTTAAACCATGACCCAACTGATTTATGATGGTAGCTATCAGGGTTGGCTGACTGCCGTATTTGAAGCGTATGAATACAAGTTCCCCGAAGTAAGCTTTGCCGCCCGCGGCGCTGCTCCGCTCCTCTTCGACAAAGAACATACTGTAATAACAGACGAGAGAAAAGCGCTACGCGTATTAAAGGGCCTTTACAAGCATCTTTCTCATGAGGGTGTTGCCAGCATTTACAAAGCTTTTCTGTCGGAAATTCCCGGCATTGAAAATACGATGTGGGCATTTGCCGCGCGAGCCTTTTCTAGTAAGCAGAACATCGAATCAGATCTTAGCAACAAAGTAGTGTGGAGCGTACGCGAAGCAGCGAGAAGAGTACGTAAAGAAAGTCACAGGATGAAAGCTTTCGTAAGATTCAGACTGGCAAAGGATCAACTTTTCCATGCTATCGTAGCTCCCGAATGCAATGTATTGCCCCTTATCGCATCGCATTTCGCAAAGCGCTATGCTGATCAACGATGGCTGATTTATGATGAGCGACGAAAATATGGAATATATTACGATCTGAAAGAGGTGCAGGCTGTACAAATATCCTTTGAACATGAACATGGAAGCGTCGCCGATTTGTTGTCTGAGGAAGAAGAAATCTTCCAGAAATTATGGCGGAGTTATTTTGACAGCACCAATATTAAGGCCAGAAAGAACCTTAAATTACAAATGCAGCACATGCCAAAAAAATATTGGCGCTATCTTACAGAAAAGATGATCGGGTAAGATGCAGAAATATATTCTCACTCCGACCGGAGGGAGAATATATTAATTCGGAAGTACCTGCACTTGCCGGCTATGCTTTATGCTAAGGCAATTTCCAGCAGCTCAGTATAAAAGTCGCGTACAGTGCGCCCCGCGGCAACTACCTGCTGAGGAATTAAACTTCCTTCGGTTTGTCCAGGAACAGTGTTTACTTCAATGAAATAAAAATTATTGGTTTCATGCTCAAGAATGTAGTCTATGCGAACCACCCCCCTACAGTTTAGCTTGGCATAGGCATCTCTCACTACTTGTTCTACAACACTCAGCTCCTCCGCTGACATTCTACCGGGGGTAATCTCTTCCGTGATGCCGGGCGTATATTTCGCTTCAAAATCAAAGAACTCCTTTGAGCTGACGATCTCGGTACAAGGAAGCACCTTGATCCCCTGCTTACCACGAAAAACCCCTATGGTAAACTCACGACCGTCAATAAATTCCTCGACGAGCACCTGTGAATCTTCTTTAAATGCCTTTTGTAAGGCGACTTCCAGTTCCTCTTTCACTTTCACTTTACTCATGCCAATGCTGCTTCCTCCATTATTAGGTTTCACAAAGACAGGAAAGCGCAATTTCGAAGATACAGTCTCTACATTCTCCGCTTTATTCTCGAATAGCTGTACCGACTTAGCTACGTGGAGCTTATTTATTCCATCGACAATTGCCTTGGTATAGCCCTTATTCATGGTGATAGCGGAAGTCAACGCGTCGCAACTGGTATATGGAATAGCGAGCATATCAAAGTAGCCCTGCAGCTTACCATCTTCGCCAGGCGAACCATGCAGACCGATAAATACCGCGTCAAACCTAATTTTATGATCGTGAATATTAAGGCTGAAGTCATTTCGGTCAATCCCATGCTTAACGGCGTTTTCATCTACGTAATACCAGCTTTCGCGGGTGATAATAATTTTATATACGTCAAATAATTCAGGATCGATATTTCTCTCAATAACCGCTGCACTCTTCAGGGAAATGACAGACTCACCGGTGAATCCACCGGTAACCAGCGCGATGTTCTTTTTCATAATCAAAGATATTCTAATTACCGCCGCTTTTGCAACAAATTAAATTAACATGGGTTCTTGATGCCGGATTTCAAAAATTATCGACCTAACACATTCAAAGTTTCGGGAGCAATTTTATTAAGCATTTTTATTTAAGTTTGCAGACAGAATAATCGTCGGCGCAGGTATTACAACGCATAGTTGCCAACCTTTTAAAATGAGGTCGTATCATCTGCATTAGGGCGCCGACAAGCGACACATTGAAAAATAATATACATAAAGAAAACAGGCATCATAAATTTATTGATGTACCGCAATATTAACGATGAGCAAAATATTATCCTATCTAAAAACAGATACATTCCGGAAAAACCTGCTTATTGCCCTTGGGTCAATAGCTGTTCTTTTAATTGTAGTATTTTTCAGCTTGCGATTCTACACAAGGCATGGCGAGGGGGTGCCCGTTCCGAAACTTCAGGGACTGAATATTGAGAAAGCTGTAGAGCTTCTCGAAGGACAAGGTCTGCGCTACCAGATAGATTCTGTGTACCAAATGGACAAGCCACCGGGACTAGTTGTTGAGCAGGATCCTGATCCCAACACAAATGTTAAGCTTAACCGTACTATCTATCTCACCATTATTACCACGCAGGCTCCCAACGTGGGATTCCCCGATGTCTTTGAATCCACATTCCTGGAAGGAAGGGCCGTGCTCGGTAATTATGGCATTAAAATCGGCGACACAACATACACTTCCGATATTGTACGCGACAGAATCCTTGAAGCTTATTATAAGGGACAAAAGATCAGCAAGGGTCAGCAAATACCCAAGGGATCCATTATTTCATTGTTGTTAGGCGATGGTCGTGGCGCCAGTCAGGTTGATCTACCGAATGTTCAGGGATTAACGCTCACCGAAGCTATCTTCTCGCTCAAAGGATCGTCACTGGAAACGGGCGTCATCAGTTACGAAGGTACCATTACCGACTCTACCATTGCCAAGGTAATTAGACAAAGTCCGGCGGCTAGTGACTCCCTGCAAAAAGTGCCCATAGGCACTCATGTAGATCTGGTTCTATCTAACGATCTGTAAACAAAAGCATAAAAAATAAACCAACAACAAACATTCTCACTGAGCATATTTGTTATATAAACTCATTAGATCTGCAATGACTGAGAAAACAAAGAAAGGTCTGAGCCTGAAAGCGAAGATTATCACAGCATTCGTTCTGCTGGTCGTGGTACTGCTAAGTATAACAGGCATCACCTATTACCTGCGCTACTTTGGCGAAAGTGTTACCGGTAACGAAAAATATCTATACATAAAAACAGGGTCCAGCTTTGACGATGTGTATAAAACCATACGGGATAAAGAAATTGTAAAAGACTCCGTAGTATTTCATTGGGCTGCGGTAAACATGGTCTATCCATCAGTGGTAAAGCCTGGAAAGTATAAGTTAACAGAGGGCATGAGCAACCGTCATTTTATAAACATGCTCAAATCGGGAAATCAGGAGCCAGTAAAGCTGAGCTTCCGCGGTTACCGCCTAAAAGAGGACTTTGCCAAATATATTTCCACACAACTTGAAACGGACTCGGCAAGTTTGGTTCAGCTGCTGGACTCGACAAGCTTAATCAGCAAGTATGGATTCAACAGGGATAACATCTACGGTATGTTTATTCCTAATTCTTATGAGCTATACTGGAACACTTCGGCGCAGGAGTTCTTTGAACGCATGCACGAGGAGTACCAGAAATTCTGGACAAAGAAACGCTTGGCAAAAGCGGAGGAGATGTCATTAAAACCTTTAGAAGTAATAAGTCTCGCCGCCATTGTTGATGCCGAGGCTCTGCACGATAAGGAGATGCCTACGATCGCGGGATTATACATGAACAGATATAAACGGGGAATAAAACTGCAAGCCGATCCCACAGTAATTTACGCGAATAAAGATTTCAGCATACGCCGTGTTTTAAATAAACAACTAACAAAAGATTCTCCTTATAACACTTATTTGTATAAGGGACTTCCTCCGGGTCCGATCATGATGCCAAGCATTGCGGCCATTGATGCCGTGCTAAACTATGCGCATCATAATTACATTTATATGTGTGCCAAGGAAGACTTCTCGGGCTATCACAATTTTGCTGTAACGGAGGCTGAACATCGCGCTAACGCACGTCGATTCCAGCAGGCTCTCAATCAAAGAAATATCAAGCGCTAATGCTTATCCACGAAACGAAGATCCGGGTTCGCTATGGCGAAACCGATCAAATGGGCTACATGTACTATGGAAACTACGCCGAGTTCTTCGAGGTTGGCAGGGTCGAAATGTTACGTAGCCAGGGGATGACCTATCGCTCCATGGAAGAAGACGGCATCATGATGCCTGTTCTGGAGATGAAGTGTAAATACATTAAACCTGCCCGTTACGATGAGGAAATCACCGTGCGCGTCATTTTGAAAAAAATGCCCGGTGTGCGTATCGTGTTCAACTACGAGCTTTTTAACGAGAAACAAGAACTGATACATGAGGGAGAAACAACCTTAGCCTTCATCAACATGGCGCGCAACAGACCCTGTATGCCGCCTCAGGATTTCCAAGATAAATTAAGTGTATACTTTTCAAGCGATCGCCTGAAAAGTTAACCTCCTCACTAAAACAATGCAAACATAACAGCTCGAAAGCTTGTTATAAAGTATTGTTTCGATGACTGCTTTCCCGTCAACGTTACATATTGTTTATATTTGCGAGGCATTTCATATACTCGCGTTACGACTACGCCATAGGTGTATTTACATAAATTATGTCTGAGAAGAAAACTATTTTATATAAAATTCCAGCCTATCGTAAATTTATCGAATGGTCCAAGCAGAAAGTATACCCAGGATTTAGTCCCCTGCCGCTCCATACCGTCGCCTCTTTTTTCTTTAAAGAAGTGGGCCGCGGAGCACTCACAATACGGGCCTCATCTCTGGCGTATAGCTTTATGTTGGCGTTATTTCCCGGCATCATCTTCCTCTGCACACTCATCCCTTATATGCCGTTCGATGGATTTCAGGATAAACTCCTCTCACTCATCGAGATGATCTTGCCTCACAATGCCTTCCAGGCGGTGCAGTCGACCTTGACAGATATTATCAAGAAGCAAAATGGGGGTCTCCTGTCTCTGGGATTCCTTGCGGCCTTGTTCTTCTCGACCAATGGAATAAACAACCTGATGCAGGCATTTAACAAAGCGTCATTACAGCCTGAAACCCGCGGCTGGGTTAAGCAACGACTGGTAGCGATATCATTAACTATCGTGACCGTGATGGCGCTGATTGTTGGAATGACAGTGCTTGCTTTCAGCGAATTTATCATATCAAAGATCAAAGCAGAGATACATTTCAAAGACTGGATATGGGTGTACGTCATTACCGCTGTTCGCTGGTTTATTCTTGCCCTGGTTTATTTCACTACCATTTCCATTGTTTATCGATACGGACCCTCATATGCTAAAAGATGGCGTCTGTTTAGCCCGGGCGCGTGGATGGCCACCATCCTCACGATTCTTACCACCTGGGGATTTACCTACTACATAAATAATTTTGGAAACTACAATAAGGTATATGGTTCTCTGGGAACGCTTATAGTGGTGATGATTTGGCTCTTTTTAAACTCGCTGATCATGCTCCTGGGTTTTGAGCTTAACGCAAGTCTCGACCTCTCCCGAAGAAGCGTAAAGATTGTCAGGCCCAAATACAACACCTTCAAGAAAGAGCAGGCTTTGCTGCGCCAACGCAACGAGCTTAAAAAAGACACAGAATAAGTCGCGCTATCCAAACCTAAGTACCCTCACGCGTGTTAAAAAGTACACGTGCTCTTCATATTACCGGATCACCGCTAACCCTATGTTATTATGGCAAAAACAGCTCTCTTTATCGTCTCGCTCATAGCAATTTGCTATCTCGCCTGTCGCAGTCCCGAACTACTGGTCTCCTCCCCTTCTGAGGCGCAACGTAGCATGCCCGACAGCAGTCTTTCCGTAATCTATGGACAGAGTTTATACAGGAGCTACGAATACATGTTCAGCAGCCAAACGCCGCAATACTCGTTGGCGGGAGAGAACTACGGCAAATATATTGGTGGAATAAAAGGCATACTCCTTTATTCAAACCTCAAGAATGCCATTGCTAAACATCTCTCCTCCAGAAGCATCAGAGCCCCGTATCAGGCCTCCACAGATTTCTATAGTCTTAAAGAATTTGAAAGCCTCGCTGGCGGAATTCCTGCCTTCCAGGATGGATCAGCATTCCAGCCTTTTGGCAAGTGGAGTAATGGCAAGCAAGATTTTAACAGATACAACCCTAAGATTGTTGATTGGGGGGCTGCGAACCTCATCCCTTCGAATAGTACATCCATTGGCGGAGTGGCGGCACAAGCATTATACGACCACATCTTCTCCCGCTTTTTCCGATTGATGAGCCTAAGCTACATATACCTCCGGGAAAATGATTACAACAGCGAATGTAAGGCTTATGAGCATGGCTTCGCCATGAAATCTTTTAATGGATTGGAATACCTCGAACAACGATATCTGGGCAAAATACCAGAATATGACGCCGCGGAAAACTTCAGCGCCATGACAACTCCCATTGCCATAGGCTTTTGGTTGCGGCGGCGTATTGACAAGTCGGAGCCCCAGCTTTGGCAGGCACTCCAAAAGGTAATGAACTTGTACGATAAGGCGTGGTTTACTACCCATGTGAACAAAAAGTTTCGTACAATTTAAAGAGATAGCTGCGCAAGATTTGACAAGTCTGGATCATTGCTTTTCGTAATTTGCACCATGCAACCACCGAAACGTAACGCGGCTACAAATGCGGATCACATCCAAAGAATTGACAAGGTGCTCAATTTCATTGAAGACAACTTGCAAGAAAGCTTATCGCTGGATAATCTCGCTGCCATAGCGAGCTATTCTCCTTTTCATTTCCACAGAATATTTAGTTTCATTACCGGAGAGAATCTGAACAGCTACATAAACCGGCGGAGAATGGAAAGAGCAGCATCGTTGCTAATACATCGCCCTCTTGAATCCATCACGGCTATTGCTATAATCTCAGGATTCGAAAGCCTCCCGTCATTTTCCCATGGGTTCAACAAGCACTTCGGCATAAGCCCGACTAAATTCCGGAAATCATTGCCTCCAAACATCGAGAAACAAGCGTTTAAACTTAGCAATAATGGACAAATACAGCTGCGCTTCAGGGAATATCTTTGTACTATGGAAAATCTTGAAACATGGTTCAATAAGGCCGCGCAAATCGACGTAAAACGTATCAACCCCACTCCCCTGCTCTGCGTTACAAGCATCGGCATTAACGGCATCGCCGACGCGTATAACACCCTGCTCTCATCCGCATTACCCCTGCCCCGGGAAATAAAAGCGATAACATTATATCATGATAGCTTAAAGGTTACTCATCCCGACAGGGTTAGGGTAAGCGCATGCTTGCAAGTCGACAAAGATCAAAAAGCCTCGGGACACCTGCACACGCGACTCCTTGGCGGAGGACGACATCTCGTAGCATCGATGGAGCTGGAGCTACATGAATTTGAACCAGCCTGGGTATCCCTGTTTATCCGCATGCGAGAACTAGGTTACAAAAAAGCCGACGCGCCAGTGTTCGTCATCCACCACAACAACTACAAAGATCATCCTCAACAAAAAAGCGCTGTTGAACTTTGCATTCCTATCATATAATCGTAGCAATAGTTGCGGTAAGCCTATAAATAGGTTAACTTCAATAGTATGAAAATTGACGCGCTATCATTACGTCCTTTTATAGGATCACTGGATTTTGAGGTATCCTCTCAGTTTTACCGGGAATTAGGCTTCGAAGAGTTTAAGATCGATCACAATCTTTCTGTTTTTAAGACAGGCGCAATGGCCTTCTATCTGCAACGCGCCGCCGTGAAAGATTGGCTGGAAAACACCATGCTTTTCCTCGAGGTACAAGATCTCGATACCTTCTACGCCTCGCTCGTGGCGCTGGATCTACCCGCAAAGTATCCGAACGTAAGGGTCATGGGCATTCGCGAAGAAGATTGGGGTCGTGAATGCTTTTTAATTGATCCGGCAGGTATTTTATGGCACTTTGGTCATTTTAAAGAATAGATTACACGCAACCGTCTGTGCAGAGATTATTTGATATCTTTCTCCTTGCGGCATTCATTGCTTTACGCTTTCTTTGCGCAGGAAAATATTGAAAGGATCATGAAAATTAAGGGGTATATCTTGGCCATACTATCGGCCGTATTCTACGGATTAATCCCTTTATTTATTTTGCCCCTTAAGGCGATACATTTCCCCATTGAGACGACGCTATTCTATAGGTTTCTAATATCCGCGGGTTTTCTTTTTCTGCTGCTCATTTACAGAAAAGAACGCTTGGGGGTCAATGCCAAAGAGCTAAGCATTCTCGCCCTCCTGGGAATATTATTTGCCTCTAGTTCCGAATTTCTCTTCATAGCGTACGACTATCTTAGTGCTGGCGTAGCTTCAACACTGCTCTTTGTTTACCCCATCATCGTTGCCCTGATCATGACGATCGCGTTTAAAGAGAGGTTAAGCAAATCAACGATGCTCTCGCTCCTCATTACCCTGGGTGGCGTATTTATCTTGAGCACCAGAAACAGCTTGCTCGACATCAACTTTGCAGGACTCGCCATAGCCATGTTAAGCGCGCTATCCTACGCCATTTATATCGTGGTCGTAAACCAAGCGCGGCTAAGCTGTTCCGGGATAAAGCTCACCTTCTACTCTCTGCTATTCTCGGCGGTCTTTTATCTCGCTAAGGCGCTAATCGTTGGAAAATCATTGGCAGTCCCCAGCATGGCCATACTCCTCAACATATCGGTATTTGGCATTACAACCTCCGTAATTTCAATTACCGCCCTGATATATGCTATCAAAATAATAGGATCAACACCTACAGCAATCATGGGAGCTCTGGAGCCGGTGATCGCCGTCGCTGTCAGCGTGATTCTTTTTCATGAAAAATTAACACATACCCTCGTTGCCGGCATCTTACTAATCCTTAGCGGGGTAATTGTCAATATCCTTGCGGAAGCAGCTAAAAGAAAACGGATAAGCCGACAGCGTACAAATAAATTGGAGGAAAGCCAGGTGGCTTGATTAGCCCATTTCGGAAACAATCGGAGTCAGGTCGGGCGCGACTATTCACACATCTCGCTGGAGGCGATATTTAGATGTTCAGGAACTACAATTTTCCCTCAGGCAGATTGCCACTCGCTTGCCGGATCTTATAAAGCATCAGACCCGCGATACTTTCCGCACGCCGTTTCGCATCTTCAGCAAGCTCTCCTACAAATAGCTTATCGACCGTTGCCTTCCAGAGTTTAAGCCACCGTTCGAATTGAGCGCCACCCATCTCAGTCTTTTCCGACAATACCAGGTGAATTGCCATCGGATTACCCTTAAAACTCGCCTTGCCAAACAAAACCGAAGTCCAGAAGCTATACATTTTAGGAAGATGCGCTTCCCAGTCAACCTTTGCCAGATCATTAAACACCGGTCCCAGAAGCTCATCCCTCACAACCTGCATATAAAAATGGTCTACCAACCTCTGAACGTCTTCAGTATCTTCAATATCCTTATTCTTCATCAAACATTATCTAATATCAGGGGAAAGCAAATTAACGCCGACGTACGCTGTCCTCATAGGTAGGGCCATACATGCCGGGCACGGCATTTCCTGTGGCACGGAGATAAACGATCATCTCGCCACGGTGATGATAAAGATGATTAAAAAGAAAGCCTCGGGAAACAATCCCCCGCGGCATTGGTCCCAATACCACACGATCGCCCATTTTCATAGTCCAGTTCTCCTGAAGCTTCTCCTCTGTAAGCGACTGTAGGGCAGCTCTCGCCTTTAGCGCATTAGCCTCAAACAATGCTAAGGTGGCATTGATATCAGCGGGACTACCGCGCTCGAGAGTATCCGTAGCAAGGTCATAAACATCCAGCGTAAGCGCGCCCACATACCAGTGATAGATAGTTGCGATATGTTGCGCCAGCTCGCCCATATTCCAGGAAATTTCTGCAGGCTTATATGCCAGATCCTTCTCCGGTACAGCCCGTAAAAGCTTGCGTGTGCTTTCGAGCTCGTGCTCAAACTCTGCTAATAATGCTTCAATGATCATACGACATTCTTTTCCTAAAAGTACAAAATAGCTTTCTACATCTGCAAGTGGATATAACTAAATCGTTCCTATAACTGGCCTACTCTGAGAATCATACAGGCGACTCCAGTACCTCCTGGCGCTCCTTTTGTTCAGCAATGAGATACAACGCGTTCTCAGCAAGGGCCATATTTCTGATAAGCAAGATCGTGACCAACGAAAGAATTATACTGAGAATACTTCCTGCGATGCTTAGTTGAGAAATAAGAATCAAATGTTCGTACGTAAGTTCTCCGCGACGAATCAGCTTCCCCATCACCCAGGCTACCGTTGCGTCAGAAATCCATACGGCCCACCACCAGCCTACTAAACTGAACTTCAACCGTACGGAACAGGACATGTCATGCCGTTCCAGCACATCACCTGTTTCCCAAAAGAGTTCTTTCATAATCTTATATGGTCTTACCAGATTCATAAAAGGCACAAACCACGAGAATATTGTCCAATACTCACGATATGATAAATACTCCGTTAACTGACCAAGATTATTATAAGCACGTCTGAACCATGCAAGGAAGGTAAATGCCGAAAGACAATAGCAAACAGTTTTAATATTTGAAAATAGCGCTTGCCTTGAATCATTTTCCGTAGCGACCTCATTATTCAGGATGACACCGTATCGCGTTACCTGTAGTAAATTCAGCTGCATACATTCAGAAATCAGTTCGGCAAAAGAAGCAAGGGCAACGACGCCGACCATAATAATGGCCGTCTTCGCGCGATTGTGATTAGGTTTTAACAAAGGCATACGAATTGATAGGATTACATTAGATTTTTTCTCTAAGCTACAAAAAAGATCATTTCAAATATGCAATTTCCGTGATCGTTAAATCATCACCCTTACTACCAGAACGTAATCCTTTTTTATTGACCCAATACCATCGCTCACTCATCGCCTCAACCTTTAGCGTATAAAAATCAGGTTTTAAATCGGGACTAATAAATTTCAGTTGCCGTTGGGGATATTTACAATACATATCTACGGTGGCATCACAAATCAGCTCACCTTTTCTATTGAAGAGAGTCACACGAGCATAACCACCGGTAGAGTCCGAAACAGCATAGAAGCCAACCTTTGAGCATTTTAAAGTCACAGCAAAAGCATTGCCTTTAGTCGAAGTTCGCGCAACATTCTTCATATCCCGTGCCCAATTCCCCTGATAACTTATCTTCTTATCTTCACTGCTCAGATAACTGTATCCAGGCGCCGTACCGGAGCTATTTCCGACATGGGTATCAACGCTCCAGCTTTCACTAAACGTTGGTAATAAAAGATCGTTGTCCGAAAAGCTTAAGGGTTGCCAGACATAGGTAGCTGCGGACGCCTGTCGGGGAAAAGACCAGCGATCCCCCATAAAAAGATAGGTCGTATCTTTAACTCCAGCCAGCGGCAGAACAAAGCTTACCTGAGAATTCCAGGTAAGGCTATCTTTAGGAGCTATAAGCCCCCGGAATACCCATGGTCCCCTTAGTGAAGAGGAAGTGAGGTAATAGTTATCATTCCGTTCCCAGCCCGTCAGGTTTGACCCTAAAAAATAATATGTTCCTCCCCGCCTGAACATGGCAGGCGACTCGAATCCTGGCCTGTCCGCAACATGAACATGCTCACTTAAACTGTGATAGTCCGCTGCAAGTTTATAGATATCAGCTCCATGTAATAAAATATAGCCCGAACCATCCTGATCCTGAAAGGTTCCCATGTCCCATTTCCGCACTGCCTTACCCTCAAACAAAAGCGCCCCCCGAAAAGTATAGGGTCCTTCGATTCGCTCAGCCACCGCGTATCCCACATATTGATCCTTATAATTTAAGGAGTCGACATGCATAAACATCACAAACTCCCCTGTCGCCGGGCAACGCATGACCTTCGGACGCTCGCCCACACGTCCGGAGCCCAGCTTCCCAGCCGACTGACGTGGCAGCGCACAACGCTCAAATTTCCAATTATACAGGTCGGCTGAAGAGTAACAGTTAAATCCCTCGAAAGCGTTGCTAGTATCCGAATGCGCTTCTCCAAAGAGATAATAGCGCCCGCCCGCCTCTATAATATTGGCGCCGCGCGCTGAAACCACCTGTCCTCGTTGGTCAAACCATGGCACACCCGACACAATAGAGGTATTACGTCCGTAGGAAGCTGTCTGAGCCTTTGCTGAACAAGCAATAAAGCACCAAGCGAAAAACCATAAATAACATCTCATTCGCAAAACATTGTTACGTCGTCCCATATTAATTGGTGTTTTGGATGCTCCATGCGCAAAGCAAGAATCGCGAAATGCATAGGCTTTCTTTCGTTAAGTTCATCGAAGCATAAGCAGCCCCCACAACAGGTTAAAATTGGTAGTGTGCTATAAACATATAACTGTTTCACAACAGCGACTATACTGTGAATGAAATCTTACTTTATAATGCTTTATTATTTTCGTTTTAACTTGAAGCATTCCATAACCAGGTTCATCCTTTGTTAATGGTTGAGTTTTTAATTTATAAATTTTCTCCTTGATGTGATCCTGATAATACATTGGAATACTGAATGCATCAGGTGCTATAGAGCACATGTCAAAATGTATATTCTCTTTGATAAAGCCCAGCATATATCTGTAATGATCTTTCACCATATCAAAGATCGTCTGCGCTGTAATTTCTTCGTTAGTGAAAGCGAAATGTATTTGTAAACGACTACTACAGGTCAACATATGCTCGCCACTTTGTTCACAATTACCGATATAGCTAAGATCAAATATGTAGCTGAAGGTGCCATCCGATAATGAGGCCCAATTGGTTGCAGCCTGTATTGTGTCATCAATTACAGGCTTATAGGAATTGAAACGCAAATTAAGATCGTACTTTGTTATAATTGATTTAAAGTCAATAACATTCATATACAAAAGGTTTAAAAACTCCTTTAAAAGTACTAAATAAACCCGTCGCGCGGTTTAAACAGATGGAAAAAAAGCAGAGGAATTAAGTTTGCATAATGCTTGTATCTTCAATTGATCAACTTTAAAAATAACAATATAGGATAGACAGGGCGATTAAAGGTTCGAAGCTCGGACGATTCTGCTCTTATCTATCAGAAATTTCAATTCCTACATAGTGCGATTAAAGGAGGCGAACGTATGGCCGCTAAGGAACAATCAAGGATATTTCAATTCCAACATGGTGCGATTAAAGGAATGCTTTGCCATGCGGTGTACGGAGAACCATATCAATTTCAATTCCAACATGGTGC
>DKIV01000034.1 GCA_002454425.1 Sphingobacteriaceae bacterium UBA6709 | reverse complement strand
AAGCAGTCTCGAGTCAGTCTCGAAGCAGGTAGGTACAAGGTAACTCCGCGCGTGACGGTTGGGTTAGCCGCAAACAAGAAAAGGGGCTCGATACCGAGCCCCTTCCTAAAAGATCCTTTTATAAATATTAGCTTAAGCTATTTACAAATTTAGTAAGCTTCGATTTGTTGTTAGAAGCTTTGTTTTTGTGGATTACGTTCCTCTTCGCTAAACGATCAAGCATAGAAACAACTTTAGACAATAATGGATTTGCCTCTTCTTTTGAAGTTGTTGCACGTAATTTCTTGATTGCGTTACGGGTTGTTTTTGCCTGATAGCGGTTACGTAAGCGCTTTGCTGCGTTAGCTCTGATTCTCTTAATCGCTGATTTATGATTTGCCATTTGTAAGCTTTTATATCGTTCTTATTTTCGGACTGCAAATATAAGGGGATATATTTTAAAATCAAACACATTGCAGATTTTTTTATATCCAATTTTTACAGAACCCTCCGTTTCCTGTTTTCCCAGGCATTCAAATAATGCGAGGGACAGTAAAAGGAGCGACAAAAGTAGTTAAATTTGCGAGAAATCAAAATATAAACCTGTTAGAACTTAAGAACTTAGACTGATCATTTTCAGGCTTAGGACACTACAAACCGACTCTTCATGAACAGAATTATAAACTACTTCCTCATTATCATAGTTATTTTTTCAAGTATCGGCTGGGGCTTCAGCGCGCATAAAAAAATCACGTCTATGGCGGTCTACACCTTGCCGACAGCCATGCTTCCATTTTTCAAGCAACATACGGCCTTTCTCGCCGCGCATGCCGTTGACCCAGATAAAAAGAGATATGTTGATACTCTTGAGGGAGCACGTCATTTTTTCGATTCTGAAAGGTATGGAACGCAGCCTTTCGATAGCGTTCCCCGTCGTTGGGATGATGCTGTGCGGAAATATTCTATAGATTCACTACAGAAGCGAGGCACCCTCCCCTGGCAGATCCAACGATCCTATTACGCGTTGGTTCGCGCGTTTGAGCGCGGCGAATCGAGGAGCATACTGCTGCGTGCGGCGCATTTAAGTCATTACATTGCCGACGCCCATGTTCCCTTACATGTTACTGAGAATTACAACGGACAGCTAAGCGGACAAACGGGCATTCACGCTTTTTTTGAAAGCCGCCTTCCGGAACTCTTCATGGAACGTTACGACTATCTTGTAGGGCGGGCAGTCTATGTGAGCAATCCACTGGATACAGCATGGAAAATATTACAAGAAAGCTTTTCCTATAAGGACTTTGTATTTGATACTGAAAACAGCCTACGTAACAGATTCTCGCCACGCCTGCGCTACGAATTCAGCTCGCGCAATGGTGTTGTCATCAAACAATACTCACGACAATACAGCGACGCATTTCACGTAGCGTTGAATGGACTTGTTGAGAAACGTATGTGCCAGGCAGTACTGCGTACAGGGTCGTTCTGGTTTTCGGCATGGGTGGATGCCGGACAGCCGAATCTGAGTAAGCTCAGGAAAACAAAAAACGGCCGTATCACTGACACAGCCGCTTATAAGTATAAGAACAGGAAGATACTTGGCCGTCCCGACCTTTAGTGGGATGCTTGCTCTTTTGTTGACTTCGACTTCAGAAGTTCTATGAGCGGTGGCACCAGCGATAAAATAATAATAGCGAATATTACATAGGTGAAATTCTGCTTTATGATAGGTAGTCCTCCAAAGAAATACCCAATAAAAAGAAAAGAACTCACCCATAATATTCCTCCCACAACATTATAGGAGGCAAAGCGCGCGTAACTCATGGTACCCACACCGGCAATAAATGGCGCGAAGGTGCGCACGATAGGCACGAAGCGGGCATAGATGATGGTTTTACCACCGTGCTTAATATAAAATTGCTGAGTCTTCTCTAAATATTCCTTCTTGAGCAGTTTATACTTGCCGCTAAAGGCCCGGGGGCCGATGTAATCACCGATATGATAATTCACCATATCGCCGATGATGGCGGCTACCATGAGCAGTCCCCACATAAAGAAAATATTGAGATCGGTTTCCGGTTTCGCAAGAATGGCGCCAGCAGCAAAGAGCAGCGAATCACCGGGTAGGAAGGGCGTCACCACAAATCCGGTTTCGGCAAAGATGATCAGGAATAAGATCAGATACGTCCAAGTCTGATAGCTGTTTACGATTTCAACCAGATGCTTGTCAATGTGCAGGACAAAGTCGACAAAGGTGTGTAATACTTCCAATTTGCAATTATTAAGTGATTAAAAAGGGAATTTGAAGTTCAAAGAGAACGCTACTGTTGAATTTTAACCTTCAGACGGTATTTACCATCTGCACTTGTAGCCACTGTAACGGTGTAAAGAGATGCCAGTCCGGCCCGGAAACGCAAGGTATCCAAAAGCGCTGAAGGATTACTTGCATCAAAAAGACGCAGCAACGTGCTTCCGGCGGTGAAGGACCTGAATGAACTTGCTTTAAGATAGCTTTGATCTGCCACAAGTGTCGCAGTATCCGTAACGGCAAGACTTAAGGCTGGAGCACCTTTAGCCAGCGTAACAAAGCGTAAAGCGGCATTTGCCCGATCTTCAGGTGTGGCCAGTGAATCATGCACGAATAACACATCGGGCGTTTGACCCGCGCCTGCTACAAAACAGCTATAGTATCGCAGTCCACTGAGCGTCACAGTCTGCTTGAAGAGATTCGTCTCAGTTCCCTTGATGCGGGCAGCCAGAGATACCTCTCCTGAATAAATCTGGTTGTACCGCGAGCTGGTATCCCTTGAGATTGGTCCCGTAAGAACATCCAGATCATTCACGCTGAATGAAAGCGTGTCGCTGGTGCCGGAATAGCTATTCCAAAACATTACGTAGGAAGTCGGAAATTGAATTGAATCGTTCCCTTTAACACAGGCTGTTAAGATTGCCAGCACTAATAGCGCAACAAAATATGCCTTATTTATTCCAGATGCTTTCATGACCGGGTATAAAAGTATAAATAAATAAAGAGATAACGGCAGAAGGATTTCGAATTAGGAATTTGGGGCAAGGGCGCCTTGTTATTAACAGATGATCTCATACTCCTCGCACAAAAATTAAACATACCAAGAAAGGGCATTGCGTCAACGAGAACCCTAAATAAACAGTCTCAGAGTAAATATATCGTGATCGCGCGAGGTTCAAGCAAAAAAAGGGGGATGAGCCTTTGAATGCCCCATCCCCAGTTTTGGTATATTGAGTTAAAATTACTCCGCAGAAGGCTTTGCATTAGCAGCATCGTGATCTATAATACCGAGACCCAATCCCTTAGGTCCTGTGGCTGTTTTTGAACCGTAAAGATAAAGCGTATACGTTTTTCCTGATTTTGGAATGAATGATCTGGTAACGAGCGCAGTGGTGCCATCCGCGGCAAACACAGAAACAAGTAACTCAGATGTTCCGTCTACAGTAAACTCTTTAAACTGAGGATCAGTACCTGAAGAGAATGCAACTCCTGAAGTTTTCTCAGTACCGATAAGAACATCCACCTTCGCGGAAGAACGCGAAGCCTGAACAAAGCGAATGTTAGCTTTACCCGCTGTAGGCGCGGTATAACCATCTTTTACAATAAATGACGAGTCAGACTTACCTGTAACGAACGCGGACCAGCTCGTATTTCCGCCCTGAGCACCACCCCTGGCTAACACCGTTTGTTTATCTGATGCTTTGAGGAACGCAATCTCTACACCACGATAAAGACCAGAATAATAACGTGAATTACTTGCGTAAGCTATTGGTGCGTCGCTATTCACAAAGGATCCGTTATAGGCCCAAAGGATGCCATCGGTCATCGCCTCAGGATAGGCATTCACAACGAGTAAGTTTGACTGTTCCGGCGTATAGTCATTATCGTCATTCTTCAAACAAGAGCTAAGCAACAACACTGAGAAAAATAAAGCAACAAGACCTACCGTCTTTTTTCCGTTTTCGATTAGGGGTAAAAATTTCATATTCGTGGTATTAATTAAAATTCCTTATTTAAAAGCATTACGCAGTGATTTGACAGAACGATACAACAAACACGAAAAAAAATGAAATATTTATGTCAAATAGCGGTCGCTACAAATATGATGGAACATCAGTGCTAACAGGCAACTGCTCCTATCAACAGTCTCCTCTATTAAGTAAAAGCTATACGCGTAAAATAAAAAGAGGGAATGTCTGACCAGACATTCCCTCTCTCACTCAACATATACACCCGCAATTAATTTTGCATTACAGTCCAGGCATTCACAGAAGTAGATCCTGAAACGACAACGGTATATATTTTGCCGGCCTGCAGTGTACCGAATGAAAGATCGATCATTTGAGAAACGTTAGTGCTTCCTGCTGGCAATACACCAATACCTACCCCAGGATCAACAGTAACGAAGTTTGTCAAGTCACCATATTTCACTCCGGAAGCAATTGGCGTGGTTGTACTCGCTGAAGAGTAAACATCAACACTTTGCGGAGCGAAAGAACTTAAATGAATAACGCGCACCTTTGCTTTTCCTGATGCAGGAGCAGTAAGGTCGTCCTCGGAAGCTTTAATATCAACGCTGCTTCCGGTACCTGTAAGGAAAAATGTATAGCTGGCACCGTTCTTCAAATCGAAGTCATCTGAAGCATACACTTCACTGGCACCCGCTTTCTTAAACTGAACATCGCGGTCATCACCGGATTGTGGCACCGCGACATATCCGGCACTGGCATTCTGATCTACAGATAGCACTTTAGTATTTTCCATGTAAAAGTCCTGACTGCCGGCACCTTCGGAGGCGTTAACAACTTTTACATTTACAGACTTTCCTGTCTCAATATCATCATCATCAGAGCAGGAGCTAACAAATAGGGTAACAGCGAAGAATGAGGCAAATAATGTTAGCTTTTTTAACCAGGTTGTGTTCTTTTTCATAGTACTTAATAGAATAGATGTGTGTTAATAATAATTTTTCAATTTTGTGGTAGCAACTTTCGATTACTACGACGCACAAACACATCCAAAACATATACCATGATGGTATATTACCAGTTCTATAAAAAATAATAAGCGGACTTGCAAGAGCAAAATCCGCTTATTTTAAAGTTATTACCGGCAATTACACGGTTAACATTAACTTAATGTCACCTTAATGAAATTCGCCGGGGCACACCGATTGTTATTCTGAAATACTATGCATAAGTGTTCAGCATAACGGGCATAACCAACATGAGGACGTCCTCATTTTCGTCATTGGTACTCGGAATTAAAAGACCCGCTCTATTTGGGGTGCTCATTTCCAGCGTTACTTCATCACCACTGATGTTGTTGAGCATTTCAATAAGAAAACGTGCGTTAAAACCTATCTCCATGTCTTCTCCCTCGTATTGGCAGCTTAAACGCTCGTATGCTTCATTTGAGAAATCCAGATCCTCAGAAGAAATATTCAGCTCACTGCCGGAGATCTTTAAGCGCACCTGATGCGTAGTCTTGTTAGCAAAGATTACTACACGGCGTAATGATCCAAGGAATGCCGCGCGATCGATGGTCATCAGATTAGTATTGTTACGAGGAATTACCGCCTCATAGTCCGGATAACGTTCGTCAATAAGACGACAGATCAGGTTAATATTACCAAATCTGAAAAAGGCGCTCGTTGTATTGTATTCTACAACCACGGGCATTTCATCCGACGGCAGGGACGACTTAAGCAGGGTAAGCGCTTTCTTCGGAAGAATGAAAGAGGTGCTCTGCTCGGCTTTAGCATCTTTACGACGGTAGCGCACCAGCTTATGAGCGTCAGTAGCTACAAAGGTAAGATGTGACGGCGTAAGCTCGCAATATACCCCGGTCATAGCAGGACGTAACTCATCACTACTTACAGCGAACAAGGTCTTGTTAATAGCCTCGGAAAGCACCGCCGCAGGCAGACTTACCGCCGAAGGATTTTCCACGACAGGAATTCTTGGAAAATCTTCACCATTTTCACCGGTAAGCTTATATTTTCCATCACCGGCATTTATTTCAATAGCAAACGTTGTATCGTCAACGTTAAATGCTATAGGCTGATCAGGCAATGTTTTCAACGTCTCCATAAGGATTTTGGAAGGAATAGCAATCTTTCCATCCTCCTTGGCCTCAACAGGCAGAGAAGTTGTCATACTGGTCTGGAGGTCTGTTGCAGAAATAGTCAGGATGCCTTCTTTAATCTCAAAGAGGAAATTTTCAAGAATAGGCAAAACTGTACTCGTACTTGAAGCTCCGTTAACCGCCTGTAATTGTTTTAATAAAGTGGACGTCGAAACAATGAATCTCATATTCAATTAATAAATTATATTCCGCTCCCCCCGGGGGGAGTTCAGGTTAGACAGAGAAAAACCAAAAATAGAAAAGAATTTAGATTCTTTAGCAAATTGTTGAGAGGAATATCATATCCGTCGCCGGCGTATGTAGAAATGAACCACCGCCAACACGACAATGATGATTATGGGCAGTCCAAGATTTACAACCTGCCAGAGCAAACGGCTATCGCGCAGGCGCACTTTATCAAGCAGGCGCACTTTAAGCTCTTTATTGCGCAGGCCGATGATGCCGCTGTCGTCAGCGAGGAAATCGACGGCATTAAGGAAAAAGTTCCTGTTTGCAAATTGCTGCCCGGAAAACCGATCGTACCCCATAGGATAGGGAGAGCCGTCGTTACCGTTTACCTGATTGCTAAAAATATCGCCATCCGATATCACGAGCATTTTGGAATGCGCCTTTGCGGACTGCAGGTAGTTACCCGAGGGTATGCCGGCAGGCAAGGGCCTATTGCGAAATATAGCAGGAAAATGCCCTTCGAGCAACACCGCTACATTCGCTGGTTCGGCGTGGAAATCCCGGGGGTCAGGCTGACTGGCAGCAAGGTCAAGACTAACCGTCGCCGGTGTAGTGATTAGCTTATGATAGGGAGAGCTTTTGAGAAGAATGCTCTTCCTTATACTTCCCGACAGAATCGTATCTATACTGGAGGCAAACTCCGTGCGAATGCCATCGAGATTTTTAACAACAGGATGCGCAGTACGCGGCATAAGTATTGGAAAAAACAGCCACGGCACCATTTGAATATCTCCAGCTCCCGGCCCCGCCTTTAAGGGAATCTGTGCGCAATTCATATCAGCAATGAGGTTATAATTTATGCGCACACCGTAGCGGAATAGCATATCCTCAATATTCAATTTATAGTTATACGCCAGCGCTGGTCCCTTACGGAGACTATCGAGCCCCATATCCACGGCATCAACGCTCCAGATAATACGTCCGCCGCCCAACACAAATTGATCTATCTTAAACTTCTCAGCTTCAGTAAATTCAGCACGCGGCTTAGCTATTACAAGTACCTTTAAGAGCTGCAACTGCTTTAGATCTACTTCGTCAAGGCGCACCTTAACTGGCTGATAGAAACCTTGTAGCGCGTTTAGAGCATCGGCAAGACCGGCACCTTCAAGCTCACCATGTCCTTCCGAAAAGCCCACAAAAGGACGTCCGCCACGTCTAATTTTGCTTAAAACACTAGTGAAAGCGTATTCAAGTTCCTGAATTGAATTGTTTAAAACATCCTCGGGAGATGCTCCTTCACTGCCTCTAAAGAAATTTACAGGCATCTCTCTGCCCTGATAATACACGAGAGCAGCAGGAAATATTATCTTCTGCGTCAATCCTTCTTCCGTCTTTACACTCAGATTAGTAGCCTGTAGTCCATGCTGAGCAAGCTCCTGAAAGCTCTTGTCGCGATCAGCGGGATTACTTCCGGCCGGGTTCAAAAAACGGACCTTCAGGTTTCCATGAGCGTAGCTACTATATTCGGAAAGGAGATCTTTTAACTCCTGACGCAAATGCTTGAAACCCGCAGGCAATTCTCCTTCAAGAAATACGTCGATATGTACGGTGCTATCAAGCTGTGCAAGTTCAGCTTTGGTGAGCGCCGATAAGGTATAACGCCTTTCTTTCGTAAAATCTATCCGAAAAAAGAAAAAGTATGAAAGAATATTCACGCATGCTAGTATGACTAATACATACATGGCATGTTTAAGATCCGCACGCTTCCGACTTACCATTTTCTACCTCCTATCACCATACGGGTGGCAAGCAAAAACAGCAAGATCATGCTTATGAAATATATAAGGTCGCGGGAATCAGCAACACCTCTGCCTAAGGATTGATAATGTGCATTGAAGCCCAGACCCGCCACGTAGTAATCTACGGCAGCGAGCACAGGCAAGGCACTGACATAGTCAAAGCCCATGAAAAATAAGAATATGACGGCAAGTGATAGCACAAACGCCAGAATCTGATTGCTTGTTACTGAAGAACAAAAAATACCGACGGCAGTAAAAGACCCGGCAAGCAATAAAAGGCCTAGATACGATCCTATAACGGCTCCGCTATCCACGTTGCCTATAGGATTACCCAAAAAGTAAACTGACAAATACCAGATCAGGGTAGGCACCAAAGCGGCGGCAATGACAGCAAGAGAGGCAAAAAACTTACCTGCAATAATTTGCCATTCGGTCAGCGGCAGCGTGAGCAGCAACTCGAAGGTACCCTCCTTTTTTTCTTCAGCAAAGGCCTTCATCGTAACCGCGGGAATCAGGAGCATGAGTAATAAAGGAGTCAGTGTGAAAAATGTCGACATAGAGGCATATCCATAATCAGGGATGCTGGTATCAGGAAAAACCCATAAGAACAAGGCCAGAATCAGCAGAAAAAGGGCGATCGCGATATACGCTACTAAAGAACTGAAGAAGGACGTTATTTCCTTGTTAAAAACTGCCCACATTTACTAGAATAATATTAGAATTGATAGCCCAACTTAAACGCAACCTGCTCAATATTACCATTCTGACGACTCCATCTTTCAATACGAATACCGGCATTGATAGCCGATCTTTCGGTTATATGAAAGGAGCCCCCGATACCGGGACTCAAAATGAGCACTGATCCGGCACCCTGCTGAATGCCGAAAGCAACGCCTATTTCGCCTTGCGCGTAAATTGACGGAAAAAGATAAAGCTTAGCACCTGCTTTTGCCGGTATATAGGAGCGCGTACTGGCATTCTGCGCTTTATCGCCCTGATAAAAAGCCATAAATCCCCCGCTTAACGTTCCATAAAAAATGCGCGTAACGGGCACGTCCAGACCTAAGGCGCCACCGAGCCCATAGCTAAATTCATTACCTTTCGCTCCATAGGGATTTGAGTACTGCAAATCTATGTTAAACCGCGGGCGCACCGGTGATGGTCCGCTAAATATAGTTTGCGCACTGGCGCCGTTCAAAGCGACGAAAAGAAAGATCGCAAGGGCTAAACTTCTCATAATACAAATTAAACGATTATAGCGCTATTTATGATATCCAACTGATTATTGTAAGGAAAGTTTCTTTTCCTATTTATTTTGTTTTATTTCCATAGTATCGTTGTTAGGATTGCAATCAGGTAAAACATGATCGGGATCGAGTTCCACCAATGCAGGTTCCTCGTCTATAGGAAAGTTAAATGTCCAGCTTTTGTTGCGCCGCCATACGTCAACGGGGAAGGTCATACGTTTCGTCTTTCCAGATTTGCTCGTTACCTGCACAATAACAGGCATAGGCAACTGCTGTAGATTTTTCACTGTAATATGCAGCTGATGATTCTTTCCGCTCTTTGTGTAGGCGACATTGCTTAACGCCTGATCCATCTTCCAGTTGTATTGAAACCACCCGCGCCAAAACCATGATAAATCTTCTCCCGCAACATTCTCTATCGTCCGGAAAAAATCTTCAGGCTGAGGGTGCTTGTACGCCCAACGTTGTACATAGGCTTTTAAGGCTCTGTTGAATCGATCGGGACCGAGAATCTGTTCCTGCAAAAGGCGTAAACCCATCGCCGGCTTCAGGTACAATACCATGGCTATATTATCCTCGCGCACATTATCATGATAAGTAAGTACAGGCTCTAAAGCGGGATCCGCAAAAATACGTGCCCATTTGTGCATATCGACCTTCTCCTCTTTGAATTCTCCTTTGTTATAAGCTTCGCTGGATCCGTAATTTATAAAAGTATTAATTCCCTCATCGAGCCATCCATGTAAACGTTCGTTTGTTCCCACAATCATTGGAAACCAGGTATGGCCGAACTCATGATCAGTGACCCCCCAAAGCATTCCGCCGAAGTCTTTATTATTGCAGAAAACAATTCCGGGGTACTCCATACCAGCGAGATTTGTTGCCACGTTAATAGCCGCGGGATAAGGATAGGGAACTAAATTTTTTGAATAATACTCAACAGACGCTTTGATAAACTCCGTGGACCTACGCCATGCATTAGATTCGTTTGACTCCTCCGTGTAAGCACTTATGGCAATAGATTTCATGTCGCCCGGAAGGTTTATCCTTGCGGCATCAACAATAAAAGAGGCAGAAGACGCCCAGGCCACATCACGGCTATTTTCAATCTTGTAATGCCAGGTCAATTCATCTTTATCCTGAGGACGCGAACCGCGTCGCCCTACTTCCTGCGCAGTCCTTATGGAAACAGTCGCATCAGATTGCCAGGCCTGGGTCCATCGCTTATTCTGCTCGTCGGTATAAACATCCCCCGGGTTCATAAGCTTTCCCGAGCACATCACTATGTGACTGGCCGGCACCGTTAACTCTAAATCAAAGTTGCCGTATTCAAGATAAAACTCTGACAGCCCCAGATACGGGGTCGTATTCCAGCCCCGGATATCATCATACACTGCCATACGAGGGTACCATTGGGCAATAGAAAAAACCTTTCCGTTTTTTGCGTTCAGAATACCCGTACGGTCAGAGCCATACCGGGGAATATGAAAACCGAAATCCATGCCTATCTTCACGCTGTCGCCCCCTGCCTTAAGAGCAACGGGAAGGTCGATCTGCATACGCGTGTCGTCAATGCGGAACGTAACCGTCCTTCTACTTCCGTCAGGCTCAACGATATAAACATCATTAAATTTGAATCCCGCGTCAAAAACCTGCCCCTCAGTCCCGCTTCGACTTCCTGCCATTGGCGTGATGCGCGCGCCGCGAGAACCACCTTTAAAGAGATTCTGATCTAGCTGGAGCCATAGAAAATCAAGCTTATCGGGACTATTGTTGGTATATGTGATCACTTCCGCCGCCTCTATTCTCTCCTCATCGGCAATAAGACGCGCGCGAAGTATATAGTCGGCCTTGTTTTGCCAATAAGCAGGGCCCGGCATCCCCGATGCTGAACGGTAACTATTGCCGTTACTGCGATAAAAATCACCATCAAAGGCAGCGAGATTATCGTAATTATCCTCTTTGCCATTGAGACTCGCTATTCCTTGCTGAGCTCTTGACAATGATACGAAGCCGAGAAAAAATATGATTAGGGGATAAAAGTATCTTTGCATAAACTTTAAGCGCGGGCATCATTTCAATGCGCCCGTTGGCCTTTTAACGCATACTCGCCAGGCGATGTTGTACAGTAATAATTAAGTTACAAGCTTGCGATCGCTTATTTGAGCAGCTCAGTGTATACCTCTTCATCAAAACCTAACAACACCTCATCCTGATACTCCAAAACAGGTCGTTTGATGATACTGGTTTGCTGTGATAGCAACGCAAAGGCAGCCCCGGCATTGTCAACCAGCAATTGCTCATCAGGAGATAGCTTACGCCAGGTGGTACCCTTACGGTTTACAAGCTTATCCCAGCCTACTTTCTCCGCCCAATACGAGAGCTTGTCGCGGTCAACGCCTTCCTTCTTGAAATCGAGAAAGGTATATTCAACCCCGTTGTTGTCGAGCCAGTCCAGCGCCTTCTTTACTGTACTGCAATTTTTTATTCCGTATACTGAGACCATACTATTTATTAAATCGAGTCATTGTTAATTCCAGTCCGGCGGTTACAAAGCTCTCAACCATCTCTACCGATTTAGCAATTAAAGCCGGTAGTTCCGCCTGTTCTTCAGGATCAAAAGCTCCCAAAACGTAGTCGACCTGACGTCCTTTAGGATAATTATCTCCGATGCCGAAACGCAGTCGCGGATAGTTCTGACCGCCACATAAGGCCTCAATGCTTTTCAACCCGTTATGCCCGGCGCTGCTACCCCGGGGTTTTAGCCTTAACGAACCAAAAGGAATAGCGAGGTCATCAACGATCACCAGCACATTTTCTATCGGGATCTTTAATTCATGCATCCAATAGTTAACAGCCTTTCCACTCAGATTCATATAGGTAGTAGGCTTAATAACATGTACTTTACGACCTTTTATACTTGTTTCCGTATAATATCCATAACGCAAATTGCTGAAACCTGCAGCCGCCTTTTTGGCAAGCTCATCAGCGATCATAAACCCTATATTATGCCTGGTATCAGCATATTCTGGTCCGATATTTCCTAAACCAACGATTAAATATTTCATAAATATGTAGAATGGCAACACCTACATTGAAATGTTGCCAGACGGCGCAAAGTTGCCTATTCGCCAATTAAAATGCAATAAAATTATTGTCGCCGCACTATAGAGCCATAAATAGCAAAAGGCTGCTTCCCGAGAGAAACAGCCTTTTATTTTGTCTGGAACAAAGGTGATTATTTACCTTTAGCTTCCTGCTCTGCTTGTCTTAACGCACGTGAAGTAGTTACAGAAACGATTGTATCTTCAGGAGTGTTTGTAATCTGGAAACTATCAAAGTTAAGATCACGAACACGAACTGACTTACCTACCTCTAACGTCTCCATACCAACCTCAACATACTGAGGCATAGTAGCAGGAAGTGCTTTAACACGTAGTTTTCTCAATTTCTGAACTAGCTTACCCCCCATTTTAACACCTGGAGATGTACCTGTAAGCTTCACAGGAATCTGCATAGTTACTGGCTTGTCTTCTTTAAGTTCATAGAAGTCAATGTGAATCACCTGATCTGTAAGTGGATGGTACTGAGCATCCTGAAGGATAGCTAAAGTTTTAGTACCAGAAACTTCAAGCTCGATGAAGCTTACTTCTGCACTGTAAATAACATCTTTCAATGCAGCAGCATCAACAGCAAAGTGAGTCTGAGTTTCACCTCCGTACAATACAGCAGGAATCTTACCTTCGTAACGTAATTCCTTTGCATCGCGTTTCCCTACGTTCTCTCTTGGAGAACCGCTAATGGCGATAGTTTTCATATTCTATATTTATTTATTTGTTATTATTCTGATTATTTAACAGCAAAAAGATCACTTATTGATCCATGCTCATCAACGATATTGATAGCCTTAGCAAAAAGATCGGCTGTTGATAAAACCTTGATCTTCGGAGATTCACGCTTAAGCTTAATGGTATCTGTTACGATCAGCTCGGTAAGTGCCGACTTCTCAATCGTCTCATAAGCGTTTCCTGACAATACAGCATGTGAACATACGGCTCTCACTGACTTCGCACCATTCTCCATGATTAATCCGGCAGCCTTAGCAAGCGTCCCCGCAGTATCACAGATATCATCTATTAACACAATGTCCTGTCCTGTAACATCACCGATGATTGACATTGATTCTATCTCATTAGCACGCTTACGTCTTTTATCGCAAATCACGACCTCTGCGTTAAAGAACTTGGCAAAGGTACGCGCTCTGTAGGAACCACCCATATCAGGAGAGGCAACAGTGAGGTTTGCAAGATTAAGGCTCTTAATGTAAGGAACAAAAATTACCGATGCGTCCAGGTGATCCACAGGAATATCGAAGAATCCCTGAATCTGAGCGGCATGGAGATCCATGGTCATAATTCTCGAAGCACCGGCAGCGGTGATGAGATTTGCCATCAACTTAGCTCCGATAGCTACACGGGGACGATCTTTTCTATCCTGACGTGCCATACCGAAGTAAGGCATAACAACAGTAATATAATGAGCAGATGCACGCTTTGCAGCATCTATCATTAATAACAACTCAATCAGGTTGTCGTAAGGCTGGCTGGTTGACTGAATAAGAAATATATTACACCCTCTGATGGTCTCATTAAAGGATGGCTGAAATTCACCATCACTAAAACGACTTAAGACAATGTCTCCAAGATCTTGACCATAAGACTTTGCAATTTTCTCGGCGAGTTCTCTGGTACCGTTACCAGCAAATAATTTAACAGGATTGATTTGATGAAATGACATATTTTGTATGACTTTCGGATTTTAAGATACGCTATTCCGTTGATTTCAAATTATTACGGGAAAACTATTATCTAACGAAATCCGAAACTGAGATACTCTAAGAATGAGTATTTGCCATCTCGAATTTTTTAAGTTGCCCGACCAGGATTCGAACCTAGACAAACTGAACCAAAATCAGTTGTACTACCTTTATACTATCGGGCAATCTTCCGTTTCAATGCTTTTCCGAAACGGAATGCAAATATAGGGCGATATTCTATTATTCCAAAAACAAAATTACTTTTTTTTCATAATTAACCTTACCCACAAACACCTCCCCCCTAATTATTCCTTATTATCAATAACTTATACCCTCAAAAAATCTTAAAAAAACACCGTCGACCAGATTAATAAATGAATACCTACAGTAACATTTATACTTTTAAGGCATCATATAACATATTTACAATTGAGAACCGGCACTTCTGCCGCTAGATTGTAATGCATCGGACTGTATTTAAATTTAAATGACTATTTTCGGGCGTCTTATTAGTAAGAATACAATAATATATGAACTACAATAAAATTAACAACCTTTTCGGCTGGCTGTGCTTCATTATTGCTACTGCAACATACATAATGACGGCAGAGCCTACAGCGAGTTTCTGGGATTGTGGTGAGTTTATCGCCGCGGCGTATAAACTACAGATCGTCCACCAGCCAGGAGCGCCTTTGTTTCTCATGATTCAAAAGATCTTTTCGCTGCTGGCCTCTGACAAGTCACAGATCGCCTATTGGATGAACGTTGGTTCTGCAGTATCCAGCGGAGCTACTATTCTCTTTCTCTTCTGGACCATCACCGCTCTGATGCGGAAGGTAGTTCTTAAAAAAGATGAACAGCCCGGTATTGCAGCTTATATAACCATCATGGGTGCTGGCCTCGTTGGAGCTCTTGCTTATACATTCTCCGACACCTTCTGGTTCTCAGCCGTTGAATCTGAAGTGTATGCCATGTCATCACTATGTACCGCGATTGTATTCTGGGCAATACTAAAGTGGGAGCATCATGCTGATGAGCCGTTTGCAGACAAATGGATAATTTTCATTGCATATATCATGGGGCTTTCCATTGGCGTCCACTTGCTGAACCTCCTGGTTATCCCCGCTATTGCGTTGGTATATTATTTTAAACGTACCGCTAAGCCTACAGGTAAAGGAACCATCCTGGCGCTACTGATAGGCATCGTTATATTAGGCGTTATTCAGTACGGAATTATTCAGTACATGGTGAAATTTGCGGCCTACTTCGATCTTTATTTCGTAAACTCCTTAGGCATGGGCTTCGGATCGGGAGTTATGGTATTCGCGGTTCTCCTCTTAGGAGCTTTAGTTTATGGAATTATGTATTCCATTAAGCATAATAAAGCGATACTGAACCTCTCCCTGATTTGCTTCGCTTTTATTTTGCTGGGATATAGTTCCTTCGCAATGATCGTTATTCGCGCCAAAGCAAATCCGACATTAAACAACAGTGATCCTGATAACGCGTTTGGCCTATTGAGCTACCTTAACCGTGAGCAATACGGCGACAGACCCCTGCTATATGGTCAATATTTCGATTCCAAGCTTATCGACTACAAAGAAGGCGGAACGATCTATAGAAAGGGCGCTGAAAAATACGAGTCTGCAGGTAAGAAATATCAGGAGGTATATGACCGCAACACGTTGCTTCCACGCATGTATAGCAATGATCAGCAGCATGTAGGCTTCTACCGCGAATGGATGCGTATGTCACCTACAGAGGCGCCAACATTCATTCAAAATCTGGGATTCCTTTTCTCCTATCAGACAGGCTTCATGTACGCGCGCTATTTCCTATGGAATTTCGCGGGCAGACAGAATGATGATCAGGGCCATGGAAACCTTACTTCCGGCAACTGGATCTCTGGAATCAAGCCACTGGATGCGATGCGCCTCGGGCCTCAGAATGAGTTACCTCCAAGCATTACTCAAAATGACGCCTACAACAGGCTTTATTTCCTTCCGCTAATACTCGGAATTCTAGGTGCCGTATGGCACTTCAGACGTAGCCAGAAGGATGCAGGAGTAGTAGGATTACTATTCTTCTTCACCGGACTGGCGATCGTTCTATATCTGAATCAAAATCCGCTGCAACCTCGCGAGCGTGACTATGCTTACGCTGGTTCATTTTACGCTTTCGCTATCTGGATAGGTATGGGAGTCGCGGCAATTGCTGACTGGCTGTCGAAAAAGCTCAATGCTACAAATGCTGCCGCTTTAGCTACCGTTGCCGGTCTTCTGGCAGCTCCTGTTCTTATGGCTAAAGAGGAATGGAATGATCACGACCGTTCTACGAAATTCACTACGCGCGACTTCGCGACCGATTATCTCGAAAGCTGTGCGCCTAACGCCATACTTTTCACCTACGGCGACAATGACACTTATCCGCTGTGGTACGTGCAGGAAGTTGAAGGTGTCCGTCCTGATGTACGCATCGTTAACCTGAGCTTATTGGGCACTGACTGGTATATCCGTCAAATGAAGGATAAGATCAACGCATCTGAACCTTTGCCAATCACGATGGATAATGAAAAGTTCGTGCAGGGTGTACGCGATATTGTTAGATATTACGATTATAACATTCCGGGGTCTGTAGAGTTGAAAAACATCTTCGACGCCATCACATCTGATAATCCCAACGATAAAGTTCCCATGCAGGATGGAAGCAGAGAGAATATTCTCCCTACTAAGAACTTCAAGATCACCGTGGATCCTAACGAAGTGATTGCTACCGGCACAGTAAACGCTTCCATGAAGGATAGCATCGCTCCCGCTCTGGAATGGACATACAACAAGGGATATGTAACCAAAACGGAATTAGCAATGATGGACATCCTGGCGCATAACAATTGGAAACGTCCGATATATTTCGCTGTTACGGTGCCGTCAAGCAACTTCATTGGCCTCGAGAAATACTTATACAATGAGGGATTTGCTTACCGCCTGATGCCTTTGAAAAATCCGGAAAAGGCTAACCCCGAAGACGAAGATCCACAGCGCGTAAATGCAGATGCAATGTACACGAACCTAATGACGAAATTCAAATGGGGAAATATGAAAGATGCGCGTTACCTCGATCCGGAAGCTACTCGCATGGTTGCAACAATCATGAAGTCGTTTAACACGCTTGCCCTGAAATTGGTGTCAGAAGGTCGCACTGAGGAAGCGAAAAAGGTGATCGACAGATCTATGCAGGTATTACCTAATAAAAATTATCTATTCTACTTTGTATTGCATCGCTATTATACGGCCGACTTGCTTTATAGAGTTAATGAGCCTCAGAAAGCGAATGCCTTGGTTAAGGAAACAGCAAACTACATCACTGCTGAACTCAACTATCTTGGCGATTTGGCTCAGGACGGTAGCGCCGGTTTAGTAATGAATGACATACAACTTGGCGTGTCAGTATTAAGCCAAATGATTAAAGACACGGAATTATATCAGCAGACAGCGCTTAACAAGGAGCTGACAGCTCAGTTTGATTCCATCAAAAACAAGCTTCCTCTTAGCTATTAGCAGAGAAAAACTATAAACAAAAAAGGGGATTCCGATATCGGAATCCCCTTTTTTGTTTATGAAAGATCTCGCCTTTTCCTAAACCCTACGCTCATAAAAAAAGCGAACCGAAGCTCGCTTTCTTATAATTAATGTAACTTCTTATTCAGTAACAACGCCCATTGAGCAAAACTTCTCAATACGCTCATTTACTAAGGAGTCCAGATCTCTGTTCTTTAAAAGCTCCAGTTCTGTAAGAATAGTATTTTTAAGAATTACTCCCATCGCTGTAGGATCCTGATGTGCACCACCCATTGGTTCAGGAACGATACCATCAATCAGTCCATTCTTTAACATATCATTAGCCGTAAGCTTCAAACACTCGGCAGCTTTTTCCTTATGATCCCAGGTTCTCCATAAAATCGCTGAACAGTTTTCAGGAGAAATCACCGAATACCAGGAATGCTCCAACATCAGTACTTTATCTCCGATACCAATACCTAAGGCTCCACCCGATGCACCTTCTCCAATGATAACGCAAACCACCGGAACTTTTAACACAGACATCTCTAACAGATTCCTTGCAATTGCCTCACCTTGTCCGCGTTCTTCAGCTTCCAATCCAGGGTATGCTCCGGGAGTATCAATTAAGGTAACTACAGGCTTGTTAAATTTCTCAGCCAGTTTCATGAGGCGTAAAGCTTTGCGGTATCCCTCAGGATTAGCCATACCAAAGTTCCTGTACTGTCTCAACTTGGTATTGGTTCCCTTCTGGTGGCCTATAACCATTACCGTCTGACCATTAATAGAGGCGAAACCTCCAACAATAGCCTTATCATCTTTAACAGTTCTGTCACCATGCAATTCCACAAAAGAATCACAGATCATATCAATATACTGCAAAGTATAAGGACGCTCGGGATGTCTGGATATCTGAACCTTCTGCCAACCGTTAAGATTCGAATAAATTTGCTCTTTAGCAGCATTTAGCTTGGCTTCCAGCTCCGCTATGGTAGCGCTCATGTCTACCTTGGTCTTTTCCGCCACCTGCTTCACCTTCTCAATCTGCTGTTGCAGGTCAGCTATCGGCTTTTCAAAATCAAAAGAAATATTCATTTTTTAACAAAAATTGAGCTAAGTTAGGAAATTACGCTCAAACAACGCACCTAATTTTCTGAAAAAGAATCTCAGATAGATATTCTTCCCGCTCAGACTTATACAATAACTAATCGTTTAATACAACCTCAATCTGCTGATCTTTAGCATGAGCAAGAGCACACTTCTCAAATTTAGGCTTACCCATGATCTTAGGATTATTGCTAAATCCATAAGGTTCCTTCGGTATAGGAGGAAATAAGGTCTTATCTAACTTACCGTTATCATTCACATCGTAAAATAAGACCACCGCATAGCTTCCCTTTGGCAGAGAAAACTTAAGCACCGCCTTAGTCGCACCAACGGATTGAGTACCTTTCCTGATCGCAGCTTCGGCTTCAAGAAAACCCGATGCTTTATCATAGACTGCATAATACAGCTTATGCCCCGGCTTCTCAATACCCGATACATTGACCGATAGCATGTACTTTTCTTGCGCAACCGCGAAACTTCCCCACAGGAAGCATATTAATACAAGTAGCCTTTTCATATTACAAAAGTACAAAACTTATTTCTCCAAACTAAGGCGTCAAAGTTTTAACCGGATATTGACCTTTTTCAGTAGTCCGGTGAACTGAATGATTATCAACGCATAAATCAACGATTTCAATAAACCGGGGACGCCCGTTCGCATCCATTCGGGCAATGGCATCAGCCATATCAATAAAGCATAATGAATGTATGGCAGTAAATAAGCGGTTAGCGTTCCGCTGGCCGCAGGCTCAATAAATTTCCAGCCATTCAGCTGACGCCGATCGACGAGCCATATCAGCAAAGCAAAGCTCAGCACGCTTATACCAACACTAATCAGCACCCATGAAGGAGTGGCTCTGATTTTCGAAATCCCATCCAGGGGGCGCAGAGCCAAGCCACCGAAGCAGATCACGATGCCAATCCCCAGCAAGACCAACCAAAAAGAAGCATTTTGCCGGTACCTCCGATATGTAACGCCGCTCAACACGCCAAAACTAACGAGCAGGAAGGTAGCTATACCTCCTGGCAAGAGAGAAATAAAGCTCAGTCCCCCGTGCCTGGCAATTGAAGAATGCTCGGCACAATTCAACGCCAGCAAGAACAGACAGGCTAGTCCCAATAGCAATAATCGATCACGGAGTAGTAAATACAATAGAGAACTCCATAAATAGCCCCAGGCTATCAATCCCAGAATTCCCCACCAATGAATATGCCATGCTAAGATGCCCTGTACTTCTTCATTCCCGTAAGTAAAAAACAGAAGAACAAGAAGCAAGACACCCAGATCTTTAAGCCTGTTACTAACGTAGGGTTTAATACCTGAATAGTTATTCCACAGCAGGAAGAAACTGACAATTAAAATAATTGTCCATACCGATTTGCTAAACAATGCCGCGCTGCCATAACTCTCAGCATTTACGAGATACAACCCCATCAATAGCAATGCCACCCATCGCTGCATGATATGTCTGACAACCGGCACTATCGAATCATGTTCGCTGATTCGCTTACTTAAGGCAAACGGAATAGAGAGTCCCACGATATACAAAAAACATGGAAAAACAAGATCCGCAACGCCCATTCCATCGACATCAGCAGAGGCGTGTCCTAACCACTGCGGCACGCTCTTTAATGTCCATAGATCATTCACAAAAATCATCAATAGCATGGTAAGCGCTCTCAGCGCGTCAATGCTGCCACTTCTTTCTAAAACTTTCAAAATGTTCTTTCATAGGGGACAGCTATCGTAGTATCACGATAGCTGTCCCTCACTCAGTTATTTAAGAATCTCAGCAACAGCCTTCATCAATGAAAGGTCATCCACAGTATCGTAATCCGCAGCCCATATATAAGCCCCCCTGAAGCTATTAGCTTTTATATATGCCGCCTTACTTTTAACCAGCGGTATTCCATTGTAATAAACGCCTTTACCTATACTCGCCAGATACTCCTTCTGAGCTGCCGTAGCATCAGCGGCAACAATATCCTTATAAGGCATATAGGTATATGAAGACCATCCTGCATTATTACCATCCGAGTCCAGCTCGTCATAACGCAATCCGAATGCAGGAATTCCTATTACCAGCTTATGGGTTGGTACTGCCAAACTATTCTTCCAAAGATTAGCACCCGATATCATATAATCTAATGGAGAAGGCTGACCTACCGCTGCTCCTGGTCCTACCGTCAGACCGTTTTCAAATGCCCGCACATTAAGCCAGTCTGCTTTCGACAAATCACCGTATTCCCATACAAGCCAGTTAGTCGCTACGGTTACTGTAATAAGTGAATTTGCGGGAAGTGCCGCCCGTAACTCGTCTATACAAGTACTGATCGCCGCAACACTGGCCGACACATTATCACTGCCCATGTCAGTCATCATAATATCTACACCATCAATTTTCCGCGCCCTCACATATTCAGCAACCGCATTTATTACTGCCGCCCTTTTTGTTGCATCCGTAAGCACGGCCCCAAAATCATTGCTGCCATATAACGACCAGCCATCAAGACCACTCGTTCTGCCGCTCATCCCCAGAATTACCGGAACTCCGTTAATATGTGCTCGCGCCACCAATTCATCAATACTCAAGCTTCCCGCCGAAAAATCTACCGTTCCGTCAGGAATAACACGCGCACCCAAAAAAGCAAGATGGCTCAACTGATCCCACTTAACATTGCTGGCGTTACCTGCGGCGGAAAGATACCCCAATCGCACATACGGAGATTCTTTAGGTACGTAACTCGCCGGACTTACCAACACTTTTGATATTCGTGTCGCCGTCTGCCCATTGTAGCTCACCTCCAGCTTAATTTCGAACTCTCCGCCCGCGGTAGGCGTAAAGGTAAAAGTGGTATCTGTAGAAACTTCAGCACCGTTCACCTGCCAACTGATCTTTGCCCTCTCAAAAGGTTTCGGAGAGAATAGCAAGCGGTTATATACCGCCGACTCCCCCTCTTCTATAATCCTCGAAGGAGTCTGAAACACAAGTGCCTGATCAAAAATCCTCGGATGAAAGTTGTCTTCACTATTTACGTCGTCCTTTTTACATCCCTGAAACAGGAATAAAAAAGACAGTATCATGCTAAATAACTTTTTCATAATCTGTTAATTTAAAACTCTGAAAACTCGTCTTTTCATTACTCATTTAATCCCGTAGAGATGGCCTTCCTGACCACCTTAAGCAAGGAATGCTCCCCCGGCGCGTCCGCGGCAATATGCCAGATCATTGCCCCCCGCAACTTTTTGTCTACTACCAGCTCCATTTTCTTAGCAATAGTCTGTTTACCGTTATAGTAGATAACACCTCCATCAGCAGCGATCTCATCTTCGCCTTCCGCGTCAGGCCAGCGGCTTACGATATCTTTATAGGTATAATGTTCCCTGTTGGTTCCAAATCCATAACCATAAAATGGTAAGCCCAGAACCAGCTTCGTGGCGGACTGCTTTCTCGTACCTTGCCAGTAAGCAATATCAGCAACGGCTGCTGTCAGCGTCGAGTGCGGACCAGGTCTGCTTTTATCCCAGGGCCCCGTCTGATCATAAGACATGATATTTATAAAATCATATAAATCCAGGGTAGCGTCCGAAACCTTGTTACCTGTCCATGTAGCCAAAGCCGCGGTCAGTAACTTCCCCTTCTTTTTCAGTGGTTGCCCCAACGCCGCAACAAAAGCACCATAATGCTCATTTATTAAATCCCCCTCCAGATCGACATCAATGCCGTCAAAAGATGCCTCATCCACGGCCGTCATTAAAGCGTCTACCAAAAGCCGGCGCTTTGATGGTCCCGTCATCTCGCCCAGATAAGCAGGAGCACTGCCACCACCAAAAGATAGCAACACCTTAATACCATGCTGATGCGCACGGCTTACAAGCTGCTTTACTCCGGCGGATACATTAATATTTCCTTCCGCATCCGGATTAATAAAGGCCACATTTAAGTGAGTCAGTCCATCAAAACTCAACTGACCGGCGGTCTCCTCCCCATTATATATTGCCAAATAGCCCACTACATAGTACGCTGACTGCTTCTCAGGCAACGCTGTAGACTTTGCGCAAGCAGTTGCCAAACTTGCTATCAAGACAAGTGCGACAACGATCTTAATCATTCCTCCCATATCCTTAATTTTTATCCCACCAAACCCTGTTAGTCCATGAGTTACCTCCCGCGCCCAAAGCGTCAATCGCCACCTTGGCATTCGCCTCATTCTGCTCCACCTCGAAAATAGGGTACTCCAGACGTCGTGGAATGGTCTGAATAGACGAGTCATAATTCGGCGCGGGACTAAGCTTGGGAAAATCTGTCCTTCGCCAGTTCGCGTAGGCCTCAGGCCCATTTAAAAATAGGGCAACCCATAGCTGTTCGTTGATCTGCTGAAGCTCTCTCCCGGGACTCAGCTTATTGGAACTGATAAACTGATCTACCTCTCCCGAAGCAATCGTTGGGCCTCCCGGGAATATTGCTAATTGAGCCATGGCTGCGCGTATGCCCCGCTCGTAATGCTCTTCCGCAGTAGCACCTGTATTCAGTCCCCATCGTTGACTTGCCTCAGCAAGAAGAAACTCCACCTCCGCATAGGTCAGGTGTAAGAAAGGGGCATCGTTTCTAATAAGAAAATTAGCGAACTGGGCCTTCTGATCGTTGTTCGCCGCCGAAATCTGGCCAAGTCCCGGAACGTCAATGGTGATCGGACTTAGCCAACCATCCCAGATATACTCATTTGCAGGTACTCCGTAATAGCCTATTTGCGCACGCACCTGTTCACTGATATCTATGCGATCAAACGGCCGGTTAACGATATCAATGTAATTCCTTATCATGAAAGGAAGACGAGGATCATTGCTGTTGCGCAAAAAATTCACAAACGTACTCTGCGCTCTTGGAATCACCTCTGCCTGACAAAATGCTGAAGAAACGCCATTTCCACGAATGTCGGCATAGGTATTTTGTATGTTCATATGCGTGGTTTTGCACAACTCAACATTACTTGTAAACACCCCATCAGTATAAGCGGCTAATGCTTCTGCCTGAGCCTTTTGCGCATTCGCTTTCACTAAGCGCATCGCGTACCGAAGACGCAAGGAATTCGCGAATTTCTTCCATGATCCGATATTCCCCGAATAAAAGATATCGCCGCTCACCACATCCTTTGACGGATCCAACTGCGCAGCCGCCTCTTTTAATTCCTTGAAGAAATCATCATAAATGTCCTCCTGCTTATCGTAGGCCGGACGAATAATACCTTCAGAATAGGCGCGTCCCGCCTGCGAATAGGGAATATCTCCATACAAATCAGTAATACGGGCAAAGACGTATACCTTCATAATACGGCAGACGGCGTTCAAGTTACTCTTAGACGCGTCCTGATTAGTGCGCTCAACAGCATCGACGATATTAACAACATCGTTATTGAAGGCATAGTTCCACAGACTCGACATATAGTTCCGGTCATATATGTAAAATTGCCCGTTTCTGTTAAGCCAGATTCCGCCTACCTGCTGCACCATGGGCATAGTAAGCACAAGACCCAACTTCTCATTCGTTTCCAGGTCACCCGAATAACGTAGCTGAACCCGGGTTAGCTGTAGCGACGGATCCAGATTGCTCGACCTTGAAGGATCTATATTGGTATCACCAAATTTATTGCATGACACTAAAAACAATCCTATAAAAAGCAGATGGCTGAGAAATACTTTAGATTTAATGTTCATAACCTGGCGATTTAAAATTTAAAATTAAGATTCACCCCCCAACTCCTTCGTGTTGGCAGTGATCCATATTCCAATCCCTGTCCGTTTCCATTATTATAATTAGAATCCGGATCTACATTCGGAACATCCTTATAAATAATAAAAGGGTTTCTGCTGACAAGATTCAGCTGAAGATCCTGTATGCCCAAACGTGAGATCAACTTCGATGAAAATGTATAGCCAAACGAAATCTCCCGAACCTTTACATAGGAGCCATCGTAAATGTAAGGCCTGGCAACGCCGCCCGTATTTAATATCTGCGCCCAATAAACCGAGGGATCTACCGCTCGCGTATTGGCAGCATAACTACCATCTGCCTGCATAAGCACACCTTCCGGTACTAGTCCCCGCACACGCCCCATCGCTTTCCACTGATCTAAGGTATATCCCAGCGACTGCCGCTCCTCTTCCGAAGCTATCCATTCACTTCTGCCACCAAGAGTAGTATTTAAACTTCCTCTTGACGCGGCCATCATGTTAGTCATTGAAAATAAGCTCGCGCCATACTTCACATCAATCAGTGCGTTTAGCCGGAAGTTCTTATACTGGAAGCTATTGCTCATCCCTCCGGTCCAGTCATAAATGCCCTTTCCCACAACCTGTCGATCCGTGCTTTGCATAGGCAATAAGGTCGTGGGGTCAAGGATGATATTGCCATCAGGATCTTTCTGATAGTCGAATGCCAGAATAGATCCATAGTTTTCTGAGGGTTTCGCAATCACTGATACGCTCATCCAACGAGCATCTGATAATACCAGATAAGGAACTCCTTCCGCCAGAGACGATACTTTGTTTTTATTTCTCGCGAAATTCAAGCTGATATTCCACTTAAAGTCTCTACTTTTTACAGCTTCAGCATTAAGCATGATCTCCACCCCACGGTTGGTAACTATCCCCGCGTTAATAGTCTGTGCGTCAAACCCCGAGGTAACAGGTAAGGGCACGCGGTTAATCTGATCTCTTGAACTTTGATTATAATAGGTTAGATCCAACCCTATTCTATTATTTAAAAACTTAAGCTCCGTACCTATTTCCCATGATCGCGTTCTCGTAGGCTTCAGATTCTTATTTGCCATTACGTTAGTGCTCAAGCCTCCGTTGGCTAATCCGTTAAATGACAGCGGGTCTACCGAGTAATACAAATCTAACAAATAAGGATCGGTATCACTGGCAACTTCTGATGCCGCCAATCTTAACTTACCTAAACTTAAAATACTTTTGTCTATTTTGAATGCGTCAGAAAATACAAAGCTGGATGATATCGAAGGGTACGTATATGATTTCGACAACGTCGAATAGGAATCATTTCTGATCGTCGCGTCCAGATACAAATAACTTTTGTAACTCGCGCTAAATAACGCGTATACTGAATTGAGCGACTTCTTATACGGCGTTTCTACGATGTTCTTTTCTGTAAAACTCGTTGGAGTTATCGCATCCAGCACGGTCATATTCGTAAACTGCATATTTTGCGCGTTATTATGCACGCGCGATAAGCTCGCACCTAAACGTCCCGAAAGATGAAAATCTTGCCCAATCTGCTTTTCCGCGGTGATAAGCACGTCGGCCTCCGTGGTAACATGCTTTCGATTGATCATATCAAGAGCTCCCGTAATAAATCCGGGAGTTGTACGCGGACTGAATTTTTCAAAGTCGATATAGGCAAGATCTGTTGAAGCCCGCCCTTGCGCGTTCAACCAGGGTAGTATCTGATAATTCAACTGAAAAGATCCTAACAGCCGGTCCTTGGTAGTTTCGTTGCGCATTTCATTAATCACCCAATAAGGATTTAGGCGATATTGACCTCCGCCCCATTCAATATAAGAGCCATCCGCATTCTTGTACTTATTGGCAAACCATTCCTGATCCACGTTATTGGCCAGTCCGATGAATGCGGTACCTATGTTTCCGGGATCATCTGCCAATGCCGGACGATTTTTCACGTGCTCATTCATATAAAAGGCCCGGGCTTCCAAGCGCAGCTTGTCACTAAGTTTAGTAGTTCCGTTCAATGTAAATGAATTCCGCCGTAAACCACTCTTAGGAATAATATCATTATTCCTCAAATCCGACACCGAGAACCGTAAGGTTGACCGGTCATTGGAATTATTAAATGATACAGTATTGGTGCTGGTAAGCCCCGTCCTGAAAAAACCGCCAATATTATTCTTCACATGTCTATAAGGACGATAGACGCCGTCGTAAGAAATCACATTCAGATCAGGATCAAGGCGTGCTCCGAAGTTATTGAACATAGAGGTACGAGCCTGATCTGCCGTCAAATTAATACTCTGATTACGGCCCTGGCCATATTCGTATTGATAGCCATCAAAGGTCGTGAGCTGATTCTCAAAGGTCGTTGTACTATTCACTTCAATCCCCAGGCCAACCTGCCGACCTCGTTTGGTAGTGATAAGAATAACTCCATTGGCAGCTCTCGCGCCGTAGGATGCCGAAGCCGATGGCCCTTTCAGCACATTGATGGTTTCTATATCATCAGGGTTAATTGAAGAGATTGCGTCACCAAAATCATATCCCTGTGCATACATGCTTCCTCCGGTTCCTCCATAATTAGAATTATCAATCGGAATTCCATCCACCACATACAAAGGTTGATTGTTTCCCGTCACCGTGGTATTGCCTCGTATGATAACGCGCGTAGAACCACTGGGACCGCCGGCAGTAGTGTTGATAATAAGTCCGGGAACACTGCCCGCCAGCGAGTTCATCACATTTGTTTCGCGCGCCTTCCTCAACCGCTCTCCGTCAACTGACGACACCGCGTATCCTAAGGATCTTTCCTCACGCTTAATACCTAAGGCTGTTACGACGGTTTCATGTAATTCTACCTGCGATTCCTCAAGAACTATCTCTAGCTTTGCCGCAGAGCTGACAATAAGCTGTTTGGTCACGAAGCCGATCATACGGAAACGCAGCACATCGCCCTTATCCGCCTGGATCCGGAACCCTCCCTTTTCATCGGTAACTATAGATTTGTCTTTATTAACGTTAGTAACAATAACGCTTAGCAATGGTCCCTTTCTAACATCCGTAATCACTCCCTGCACCCAGAATGATTGCCGTTCGGCAGCTCGCAGTATAACGATCTTCTCGTTGATAACGTACGAAATGTTACGCCCCTGAAGGCAGTGATCCAAGGCATTCTTCAGATCCGCGTCTTTTATATGCAAATTCGAAAAAACTTCATTCTTAATAAGCGCCTCATCATATATAAAATCGTAGCCCGATTGCTTCTTGAGCTCCACCACGAGCTCCTTCATCGAGATGCTCCGTGCAGAAACACTGATTCGCTGTGCCGCCGTCCTGGCGCTCAGGCTCAGAGAAAACACGAACAATAGAATACTCGTAATCTTCATGGCTAATAGCAACTTTTTAGGCAATAAAATCTTAGGAAAGCCAAGGTTTGTAGCTTTTAAATACATAATTTTGACTGATTGGTTAATAACTGTTTCGGTTAAACAAGCTTGCAATGGCCTGGCCACCAAGCGAAACCATCACATTTCCACATACGGGTGTTGCAACCACCCGTATGCTTCTTTCTTCCGGCTATATTTCTTTATTTTTTGTAAACGGCTCTTATCATAGGCAAATCCTGATTGTTGTTATTAAATAAAAGACCTCAATGCTCCTTATTGGCGGCCACTACATGAATAGTTCGTCCTTCTACCTTAAAAGCTACACATCCCGTGAGGCTCAATGCCCGCAAGACATCGTCAAGTTTATTTGTTCTGGATAACGAACCGCCGATTTTATAACATTCGGGAGCTACATCATATATAATATTAACATTATACCAGCGGCCGATCTGCCGAAGACTGGTTTCTATATCCTGATTATCGAAAACAAATTCGTTGTCCACCCAACTGCTCACCGCGCTTGCATTTACCTCTTCTTTAATAAAATGATTTCCTTGCAGAGAAGCCCGCTGCCCCGGACTCAGCTTGAGCCTTTCAGAGGAGCCCTTCACACTTAAACTAACAGATCCTTCCAGAAGTGTGGTGGTAATATTCTCCTCATCGCTATAGGCGTTCACATTGAAGGTTGTCCCATGCACTTCAATCATTTCATTTCCAACCTCCACTATAAATGGCAATCGCCTTCCATGTTTATCATTAAGCTTGGCAATCTGAAAAAAAACTTCGCCCGTCATTTTTACCCTTCTTCCGCCTTCTTCAAAAGACGAGGGATAGCTAAGACTTGATGCTGCGTTTAAGGTAACACGGGAGCCGTCCGGTAAAACAATTTTCCACTTACCCCCAGGCGGCGTTGTTATACATTGATAGGTTAGCGGTTCCGATGCTTTCCCCGCCCTTACACTCAATACAACCTCTCCCGCCTTAGTCTTGCGGATTCTAAGATTTCCTTGCTTAATAAGTTCTCCGGAATGAAGATCACTCAACCGTACAGTCTTGCCGTTAGAGAGGCTTAACGTTGCGTAATCACCACCAGGAGCGATGTGATAGGCCTTATCTTGAGACGATTCGGGCGGCAGTTGATAATACCATAGACCGGATATAATCAAAACAAAAATGACTGAAGCCGCAATTCCCAATCGATAAATATTCAGGCTACGAAGGAATCCTTTCCCCGCGCCCTTATCTGCCCAACGTCCTTCCTCTCCACTGAAGCTCTCCTCCAGATCCCTGTCAAGTTGTCCTTCCGCCAATAGGAAAAAGAAAACTGATAGTTCATCGTCATTAGCAACGCCATCCTTATATCTTTGAACTAAGATCTTCTTATATGATTCCTCTGAGCTGGCCATTAGGTCTCCCTTTTATTATATGTCGTTTCATATTAGAAAAAGGGTACCCCCTGCGGATAATTTTTTCAAGCAGAAAAAAGTACTGAAAGCAACACTACGGTCAGCTGAACGTCAAGCTCATTCTTCATATGCAAACGCAAGATCTTCATCGAGCGAACCATATGCTTTTTTATAGCATCTCTGCTTACTCCAAGGATCTCAGCTGCCTCCTGATATGATTTTCCATCTCTGCGGCACAATAAAAATACACGTCGGGTTTGCTCTGGCATCATCGCCAGAATAGCCTCGACAAAAGCAAAATAGTCCTTTAGTTGCTTCTCATCCGCAACAGAATTACTATACTGGGGAGTATTGCGAAGCATCGCGGCGCATACCTGCTGGTCACGAGCGGCATGGCGCAGGTTATCTAGTATCTGACATTTAGCGATTGTAAATATCCAGCCGTTAAGATTATCGACCTCATCCAACTGAGCACGCTGATTCCAAATCTTTATGAATACATTCTGGCAAATATCCTCTGAAAGATCAGCACATTTAAGATACTTGAGAGATAAGGTATATATTTTAGGATAATAATGACGAAAAAGATGCTGAAAGGCAGACGCATTTCCTCTTGAAATTTCTTTAAGATCAATTAAAGGAGATCGGTTATGCATAGCTTTTCGAAAAATCAACTACTGTATTGGCAATTTATACATTTTCAACGTCAACATCCAACTTAAAAAAAGCTTATTTTAACATGAAAACAAGCATCTGCGCGACTTCCAACACCATGAAATACAGAATTTCCTGAAATAAACAGGTTAGCGAAAAGATATAAAAATACAAGGAGCGAGCCCCCCACATTATAACGCATAAAAAAACCCCTTATGGATTGCTCCAAAGGGGTTCTTTGTAAAAGGTGGCACCGACCTACTCTCCCACATGTTACTGCAGTACCATCGGCTCTGGCGGGCTTAACTTCTCTGTTCGGAATGGGAAGAGGTGGACACCGCCGATATAGGCACCTGAAAGTCTTTATTGTTCTTTATTTCGTTTTAGTAACATTAGCTGTTTGCTAACGCTACCTCGACATATACCGGAAAA
>DKIV01000053.1 GCA_002454425.1 Sphingobacteriaceae bacterium UBA6709 | reverse complement strand
CACGCCTGGAAAGTGTGTATACCTCAAAAGGGTATCGAGGGTTCGAATCCCTCACTCTCTGCTGATATAAGGCAAAGGGCTAAATGTTTAAAGAGTAAACATTTAGCCCTTTTTTGTTTTGGTGCTCTGCGACTTTACCGCGCATAAAAAAAGAGTTGCGCCATACGACGCAACTCTGTCTCTATATCAAAGGGAAGTATTATCTGAGTACTCCTGAGAAGAAGAAGGCAGGATCATCGAGGCTGGTAAACTGTCCCATTATAGTGGATCCATTTACCAGATAATCAGCCTTAATTTTGCCGGTAGTTATTTTGTTAATCAATGGCATAAATCTAGCTGCCGTATAACTTCCAAAATCAGCGTATCCAGAGTAAGTAAAGCTGAAGTTACCGTCTGCATCCTTTTCATAGGTGAAGTTGAAAGTATGGCGATAGGTAGCTCCCCCGTTGGTCTGCGGCATATCAGCATACATAGACATGCGTTTGCGTGCAGCATCAAACGAGAAATAGATCGGTCTTAACAAGAAGTAGGTTCCAGTATTTAAGACAGTACGCAAGGTGTTGTGCATGCTTACAAACGATGGAGAGTATCCCACGGAGCCTAATGTCTGCGGAACCACTACCGCAGCGTAGTTTATTCCTAATAAGACATGTAGAGGTAATATTGGCGCAGCAGAGGCCTGCACTGGAATCGCAACTCCTGAAGGTCGTTGTGCACTGAAGGACTTTGTTGTCGCGTCCCATGTAAGGCCACTGATTAGCGTTCCTTTGTAATCGAGAGAATGCCTAAGGAACAGGCCATCAAGAGTGAATACGAAAGGAACGGTAACGGTTTTAACTTCCGCGCCCTCCAACCATATCAAACTGGCTTCTTTGGTGGCAACATTGATAGCTACCTGCACTCGCTGTTCTGTGGCAGCCGTCTGAATAAACAGGTTACTGTTAGCAGAAATATAATTGCTCATGGCGTCTATCGCTTTAAGATAATCGCCATCGAGATAGCGCTTCTGATCTGCCGCAGATATCTTCACAAGCAACATCTCACTGCCTCGTTTTTTTCCCAGCATTTTGACGGTATCGCCGGAAATTCCCTGCATCTCGAATTCGATATCGGAGGCGTATCCCACACCGGTACTTCCGCCAAACACACCATCATCGGGGTCGGCAAGCAGGTGCAGATAGTTATAAGTATCGAAAATAAGCGAAGGTGCCATTACGGCCTTCAGTCGATACGTACTTTCAAATAAATCACCAGCGGTAGAGCCATCAAGATCGGCAAGCATGTCTAGCCGGTCATTAGGCTTAAAATTAACATAGAAGCCGTAGCCTCCACCGCCTTGAGGAAAGAGAAACGCTTTCCATCCCGCAGTATTTCCCTGCAACGTTTCCCGATATTCAGTAAGCGATTTATTCATCCGCTCCTCCGGTGTCAAGCCGAGTATGGGTTCGCTGCTATCTTTTTTACAAGCTGATAAAATAGCTAGCAGCAGTATGTTTAATATAAAAAACAGTCTTTTCATGATCTAATCAGATTAATAGTACTTACTGCAATGATCCATAGAAATAGGATGTTGCATCATTTACCTTAAAGAATCCACCTAACTTACCTTTTGAATCAGGGATGATAGAGGTTACCCAGTTTGCCTGAAACTCAGTGCCTGTTATGTATGTTTCCAAAGTAGCCATCCCCGGGTTAATAGACGCCGCATTTTGATACTGTCCTGTTGTCCCGCGCGCCGCCACCCTGGTAAACTTGACTCTTCCGGCCGCAGACACGGTCATGTTGTAATCAAAATAAGCAAGGTAGATTGAGGAACCTCTTGAAATAGTATACTGCAGCTGAACCTGTGTAAGGTCGGCACTCTGATTAAAGTACACCAACTTAATATCGTCGGCAAGTGTCAGGTTGTACGCCGTCTGAACAGTAGCTTTTGCGGTATTAAATGCCGTTTTGAATGCCGTTGATTGCTGAGCTTGTGTTGCAGGGATCGTAATTGTTGAGTATGATCCTCTGGCCAGATTGGTTCCAAAAGACGTTGGATTGATGGCTTCCATGCGTGCCTGAACCCTTGCCTGTAAGGCGCGGAAGTCAATACCGTGCGAAAGCTTAAAATAATCTACGATCAATTGTTCCTTCTTTCTGAGTTTGGTAGCTGCCGTTGCAGAAGCTGTATTAACATAGGCGTTAAACCAATCCTGACCTGAAACAAGGAGGAAGGATGTCATTTCCGCAAAATCTTCCATCTCATTTGCTCTGGAATATTGAGATATGAAACCAAGGCTCTTCGCTTCCGCCGCTGAAGCCTGCGTCCAGTTTCCTGTATATTCAGTCGAAATGGTCTTATACTCCGGAGGTATAGGTGCCTGCTGATTGACGATGTGGGTGAACTCGTGGTGAATGGTGTGCATCATTTGAGATACCGCCGATAGATTGGTTTTGCTGTAAGAGTTTATTACGTATAACACGATTCTGCGTCCGCCGTCAGCGGTTCCGAGGGTAATGGTACCATTGGTGTTATATTCGGCGCTGCCTACAAGAACAATCTGTTTTGGTGAGAGTTTTTTAATGAAAGTCTCTCCAGCAACTTCTTCATAGGGCTTTAGCCATATATCGCGCACGTCTTCCATAGCCGGTTGAACCTGTGACTCCAGCGGAGGTACCAACTCTTTGGAAAGAGCGAGCATATAGCGGTCGTAGCGATACTGAACCTCTATATTGTAAGGATCAAGGAATTCGTCCTCAAGCCATTCATCAAGAGGCCCTTTCTCAAAGGTGTCGATGTTATATTTGGACAGATCAGCGTTAAGCGTATCGTCCTTTGTGCATGATTGCGCCAGTACAAGGGCAGCCATGATGGTATATAAAAATATCTTTCTCATAAAACAAGCTGCTAACTATCGTGGGTTAAGTTCTATACCTGATTTAATGGCGTCCTGAGGAATTTGGAATACACGCCGCGGGTCGTCTGGACCAAGTTCGATAAAGGTTTCATTGCCATTTATATCGGTCACATTATGTGTTATGGTGATACGATGGCGCAGCACATCTAACCAGCGCAGGCCTTCCTGTAGAAACTCAACCTTTTTGAAGTAAAGGATGGTTTCGATCAGTGCGGCTTTAGGATCCGTCGTTTCGAAGAAGTTGGTAGCTTTAGCCAAAGTAATTCCATGTACAGCGGCATTGTAGCTGGTGATACGCGTGCTCAGGAAAGTATTTATATCCGCGATTGCCTGATCGTTCTGTCCTAAGGCAGCATAGGCTTCCGCGCGATTAAGTATCAGCTCGTCTACTGTAAGCAAAGGAATCATGGTGTAAGGGAATCCGATATTTGCATTAGCACTTGAGCGCACAAAGTGTTCTCTGAACTTGCCCATAGTGTAATTGGGTACTTGATAATACAAGATTTTGTATGCGAAGCTTCCCCCTGAAGGATTTGGACTGTTGAAGATTTCCTGATTAATACGCTCGCCGTATCCGAAACGTGGAGAGGTTGTACGAGCCCATAGCGAAGAAGCTTCCGCAATTAGCAGGTTGGAGTTTTCGCTTGCCTGTGTAAAGGCAATAGGAAAGGCGTCAAGGGTCATCGCTGCATAGCGAGAATTCCATGGGCGCAGGGAAGGGGCGAAGTTGTTACTTGGGAATGCCTCTCCAGCCTCCTCTATTACTTTATTATAATCGCCTTTAAATAAATAAAAGCGGGCCGCGAATGCATGTGCGGCAGCAACATTGAAGTGATATTTCTGTACCTTATATGCAGTGTTTCTAATAAGCGGCATGCCCTCTTCGATGTCTTTTTCAATCTGCGTGTAAACAGATGCGACGGTACCACGAGTGTATTGACCGTTTACTACTTTCTCCGGACTAAGTACGTATGGAATTCCAGGGGAGCTATTGTCGCCACCAGGAACATAAGCCTTGGCATATAATGTTACCAACATAAAATGCGCATATGCGCGTGCCATGAGTGCTTCACCTTTATAAGGTAAATAGGCATTATCATCGGCATGTTGCTCAATGGTTGCCAGCGCTTGATTCGCAGCGGCAATGGCAGTATAACAAGCGGCCCAGTAATTATTTACCGAACCTTCTTCATTGTCAGATACATCTTCCCAGAAATATGGATTTACATATCGAACATCTACATTTCCTACGCCTTCGCCTTTATCTTCAGCGTTATCAGAGGCAGATTCAGTAAAAGTGATGTAATCGGCCTGAGGGTAGGCTGTAGTAAGCAACTCAGCGACTTTTTCTGGCGAGTTCAGCTGCGTCCGCATATCGGGTGCCTGTTCCAGGAAATTTGAACAAGATGAGAATACCGATATTGCTGAACCTGCTAGTGTATATATTAAATATCTTCTAACGTTCATGATACAATAGATTAAAAACCAACTTTTAGTGACATAGTAAACTGACGAGGCATTGGTAATGCTACGCCACCGCTTCTAAAGAACTCCGGATCCTGTCCGTTCAGGCGTTTGTCTGAATAGATTAGCCATAAGTTATTTCCTACGATACTAAGGGATGAATTGGTTACCCCAAGTTTTTTAAATAAAGTGTTCGGGAGTTGATAGCTTAGCATCACCTGCTTCAGACGTACAAACCCGCCGTCAGCAACACGCTGTGTTGAATAGTTGTATGTATTGTAAGGGTAAATAGAACCTAACAAACTCTCTCCAAACTTGTCTATAATTGAAGGTACGTTAACCAGAGCTTCATCGCCAGGTTGCATCCAGCGGTTTACGAAGTCGTTAGACATCGCTGATAGGTCTGTGTAACTTGTTCCGAAGCTAGGGTCGAGTCTGATTTTATTTCCGGCACTGAAGGTTACCAATGCCGATAATGACAGCTTTTTATAATTTAAAGTATTGAAGAAACCTCCGGTGAGTGTAGGATCTACAGGGCCTTCATATTTCAGATTGGCAATTTTGTTACTTTGAATATAAACGTTCATGCTCTCCACTCCGTCTTCATTTATGAAGTAAGGAATGCCTGTGTTATGGTCAAGACCCTTAAATTGTACCGAGAATAACCCTCGGTATGGATGTCCTTCCAGCGGACCTCCGTCGGGAACGATCAATGACCAGATCGTAGGCTGGTTGGTGAGCTTCGTGATCTTTCCTTTATTGTATCCGAGGTTCAGTTGTGTTCTCCATGAAAATGCAGAAGTCTTTACGGGTGTGACGCCGGCGGTTACCTCGATACCTTTTGATTCCATATCGCCATAGTTTGCAGCTTTTGTAACCTGTCCTCCGATCCCGGAAGTGCGAAGATCACCGATCAGGTCAAATCCTTTGCGCTGATAGATGTCAACAGTTAAAGAAGCCCGCTCATTAAAGAATCCGAGATCTACCCCAATGTTCGCTTCGTACTGCTTCTCCCAGGTGAGTTCTGAGTTTTCCAGACCATCAATGCTCATGGCGGTCTCGATTTCAGAAAGATAAGGGCGTCGCGTGCTTCTGTTTAATAAAACGAGACTTGAGTTCTTGGCAGGGCCCATGCTTGCAGTTAAGCCGTAAGTTCCACGCAAGGTAGCCCGGCTTAAGATTGACTGTTTTTTGAAGAATTCCTCCTGGTCGATGTTCCAGCCCCCGCTGATGTTCCACGTAGGCAACCAACGTGCTGTACGAGCTTCACCAAGTAGATTTGAGCCATCGTAACGAACGGTCGCATTTAGGCTATACTTCATTTTATATGAGTAAGAGGCCCTGGCCATATATGACAGATAGCGGTCATAGCGATAGCCCATGTCATAATAGAAAAAGTTACTTTCGACATTCTGTTTGAAATAATCAGGGTCAATGAAAGGCACACCACCGCGATCGTATTGATAGCCAACGCCGTCAAAGTTACGGTTTTGCCTGTCGGTGGAGCGAAGCTCGAAGGAGCCGAAGACATTCAGCGTATGCGTATTATTAAACTCCTTGTTATACTCCAGGGAGTGGCGCATGTAGTAATTCTTAAGATTGTCGCTGCTTACATTATAGAAACCTCCGGCAGGAAGCACCACCTTTGGTAAGCCTTCCGGGTTATCCGGGTCGCTATACAAGAAGCGGTTTCGATCCATAATGGTGGCATCCTGAGCAGCACGGTATGCCATTGGCATGTTTGATGACTCACGAACCATGTGCTCCTGGTCCGTCTTGGCGTAACGATAGGCGCCATCAAAAGAGTATTTTAGTCCATCAAGAATCTTATATTTAATACCACCCTGTACCTTAAAGTCAATCATGGTCAGGTTCATCGTGTTATTGTCGAGTTCGTTTAAGATATTAAAAGGTGCGTAATTGCGATTGAAGTACTCCAGGTTGCCATTCTCGTCATAGGGAGTAAGGGTGCGGCTGGTATTAATAGCATAGCTAAAAGGATTGATATCAAATTCGCGGTCAAACTGTCCTGTAACCGGATTGCTATTTCTTCCCAATGTTCCCGGAGCCTTCTGGTCACGAATAGATCCTTGTGTGATAATCTCCGCTGTGAGCCGCTTGCTAAGATCAAAAGTTCCTCTTACGTTGCCGGTAAAGCGTTTGACATTGCTTCCGATGCTCCATCCGTTGTCGCCGAGATAGCTGGTTGAAGCGTAGAACTTGCTCTTCTCTGTACCAGAATTGAAGCTGAGCGAATGCTCCTGCATGAAAGAGTTCTTAAACAGGACGTCAAACCAGTTGGTGTTAACATTGGCATATCGTTGCAAAAAGGCTTGTCTGCTGGGCGCGTCATTTCTTAAGGCGTAGGTCTTCGTTGCTTCATCATAGATATACATTTCATTATACATCTTCCAGAACACACCGCCATCCTGAGCTCTCGACACCTCGGAATGATTAAACCATCCTTTGTTCATCATCTCAAGATATACAGACATCTGATCCGCGGAGTTCATGATGTCGAACTGATCATAGCTAGGTTTCAGATAGGTAGAGAAATTTCCTGTATAAGAAACAGCAGCCTTGCCTTCGGTATTTCTACCTTTTTTGGTGGTTACAACAACAACTCCGTTCATCGCGCGAGCACCATAAAGCGCCGTAGCGGAAGCATCTTTCAAAATACTGAAGGACTCGATGTCATCAGGATTTAGTCCCGCTACTGAAGATCCAACAAGCGTTGAGGGGTCGCCGGTTGACAGCTGCTCGTTAGAAACGTTTACAACGTCTTCGAGAATAATTCCGTCAACAACCCAAAGAGGTTTATTATCGCCGTTGATCGAGGTGGCACCACGCACGCGAATCTTTGGTGCGGCGCCAAATGTTCCTGAGACGTTTTGCACGCTTACTCCCGCAACCTGTCCTTCCAACATTCTGCTGATGTCGGCAATACCGTTACGCTGAACGTCCTTGGCGTTTACTGTTGCCGCGGCGCCAGTGAATAATTTTTTACTTACGTCCTGATATCCGGTAACAACGACCTCCTGTAAGGCGCTAACATCTTCGTCCAGGGTAAGGTTCAACTGAGTACGGCCGGCCACAGATAGCTCCTGAGTTTTGTAGCCCACCATCGAGAATACAAGCGTAGCACCAGGCTTTACTCTAATAGAGTATTCACCATTTAAGCCGGTTGCTGTTCCGTTTCTCGTTCCTTTTTCGTGAATGTGAACACCGGGCACCGTTTCTGTTGTGGTCTTTGCCTTTAGGTGAACAACTCCTTTGACGAGAATTTCATTTTGTACTGCTGTTAATTTTCGCTCAATTCGTTTTAATACAACCTTATTGCCGATAATCTTGTAATCTATACCAGCAGTTGATAATTGCTTAAGCGCGTTTTCCAGAGGGGTAGCGCTGTCGTCGACCTTCAGAAATTCATCTTTAGCAATTTGCGAAGCATCATACACAAACGAGATATGATACTGTCGTTCCAGGCTTCTGATAAAGTCCTCCAGTTTTTGAACTGTGTTCCCCTTGTGCCCCTGAGGTTTAGCGGCATCAGACGTGAAACTAATAAATACTACGGCCAGCAGTGCTACCGACCATACTTTTGTTAAACGTCTGCATTTTGAGTAAAGGTTTTCATCCATACTAAAACACTATTTATTTGATTGATTAAATTTTCTTGCTTATTGATATTTGCTTCCCTGATCGTACGGCCTTCAATCCATAGGTTTCCTCCAAAAGGCTTAGGATCTCTGAAAGACTGCTATTCTTAAAGCTTGCGTTGAACTTGCTATAGTTATCAAGCCTGGTTTGTATATTGAAAGCAACGCCATAGGTTGTAGAAAGCGACTTAAATACGTCAGACAGGGGAGTATCATTAAATACCAGCTCGTGGGTGAGCCATGCATATGAAGCTCCTGTTGTATCTTTTGACAAGATCATCTGATCCGAGTTCTTGCGATATGTAAGGCAGTCGCCGGCAATAAGTAATGATGACTGAGATCCTTTGGGAGAGTCAAATCGTACTTTTCCCGTACGTACGGAGAGATCAATGGAGGAACTGTTGCTGCCCAGATTGAACGATGTGCCCAACACGGTAACCTTGCCGGAATCTATATGCACAACAAAAGGATGTGAAGGGTCTGGCGCGACTTTAAAAAATGCATTACCCTTTAAAAGAAATACCTGACGTTGATCGGTATTCATCTTCTCCGGGTATTTGAATGCGCTGTTCGCCTGAAGGTATACCTTGCTGCCGTCAACCAATTCCACAGAGTCATTTAATGAGCCTGTGACAATTGTAAGATATCTTTCCTGGAAAATATCGTTATAAATCCAGGCACCTACAAATACAAGTAGCACTGAGGCTGCAATCATAGCAGCGCGCCAGAATATGGATGGCCGTGATTCTTGTGTGTATCCTATTTTTTCAGAAAGGCGCATTAGCGAGCTCTGAGAATCCAGATATTCAAGATCCTTTAATTCTGATGAGGTATCCCATAGAAATAGAAGTTGTTGATACAGTTCTTCGTTTTCTGATGAGGCAAACCGCCATTGCATGATCTCATTTTTCAAAGATTCGTCAGATTGCCCATCTAGAAATCGAATGATCTTAGTAATAAACTGTTGGTTTTCGATCATTTTGTCAATAAATCATTCACAAGACAAATAAGAAGCGCGGAATCCCCTAAGGAAAGTTGATTTTTTTTAGTTTTTTTTATTTTTATTGAAAAATAAGGTAGGGAGATTGTCTAAGTGTGATGATCTTTTCAGGGCCAAAAGCTTTTACTATAGTTAACCATGGAAAAAGCTTGGTGGAGTATGTAAGGTAAATAAATTGGTTAATGGGAGAGTATTTCAGCGCCACAAGTCGCTAACAAGAGTGCTGAGATTAGTGTCTTACTATAACGGGTATATTCACTTGAAAACTCTTCATTTTCAACGAAGCGGGCTCTTAGCACTTTTAAAGCATTTGCTACATGATTTTCGACTGTGCGTTCCGAAATGTTTAACATAACAGCGATTTCCCTGTATTTAAGTCCCTCAAAACGACTCATCTTAAATACCTTGCGACATTGCGAAGGAAGACGGTCTATCTCCTGATAAATGAGTACTTTCAGTTCCTGTTCCTCATAAGTTCTTTGGATATCTATATGTTCTGATTCTCGTGCCAGACGTTCGTGATGTACCTGTAGGTTCTTTTGTCTGTTAATGTGGTTAAGGGAGTTGTTGACTACTGCTCGATATAAGTACGACTTTAAATGAATTACTCCATCCAAACCCGAGGGTTGTTCCCAGATTTTGATAAACACATCTTGTACGATTTCTTCCGCTACATAGACATCCTGCACATATTTCACCGATACTAAGGCTAGTCCTTTGAAAAAGTTCAGATACATTAACGAAAAAACTTCATAATCACTTGATCTTATCCCCCGAAGCATATCTTCATTAGATAATTCAATGCCAGTCCTATATTTCACAGTTTCCTCAATTCTTTACCCTAATATAAAAATGATTTTAATCAAAAAAGTTATTTTTTATTTAAAAGCGCTATTATTTTATTAATAATGATGGCGAAAGCTGCTTTTTGCTGAGTATTTTCTAATTTTTTATAAAATTAATGTGTGTTTGATAATGTAAGGCTTGCTGGAATTTGCTCAGTTAATTTTTTTATTTAACCGGTCATGTAATAAGATTATTAGCGAGAAAGAACTATTTTTGAGGAATCAGTTTTAGCTATGGCAACTAACATTACATTTACTATCATTAAACCGGACGCCGTAAAAAATGGTCATACCGGAGCAATTATCAACGATTTTATTCAGGGTGGATTTAAGCTTTCCGCGATGAAGTATTTACAGCTTTCAGAAGCTACCGCAGGAGCTTTCTATGAGGTACACAAGGAACGCCCATTCTATAATGATCTTGTGAAGTTCATGATCTCCGGTCCGGTGGTTGTGGCTGTTCTTGAGAAAGAAAATGCTGTTGAAGATTTCAGAAAGCTTATCGGCGCAACCGACCCTGCCAAAGCAGAACAGGGAACGATTAGAAACAAATACGCGCAGTCTATTGACGCTAACGCGGTACACGGTTCTGATTCCGATGAGAATGCTCAGATTGAAGCTTCATTTTTCTTTTCTCGTCTGGAGCGATTTTAAGGAAATTGTAAGGAATGTGTGACGGGGAAAGCCCCTGTGCGCCCTTTAATCAAAAAGTTGGGTTGGCATTGAGGAATGCCGACCCAACTTAATATTTCTAAAGCTTTTGGTTAAATGAAGATGACCTCATCTAATACCACGGAGCCCGCCCGATCATTCATTCGCTCCAGAATTTGAGACCTGATCATTACCAGTTCATTTCTTAACACCGAAGAATCCAATCTCACATATAACTTTCTGTCGCGAATGTACAACTGAGTAGTTCTGTTGGCTACAGCCTTTCCCATCATCTCAGGCCAGGCGTTTAGTAAAGAAGTCTCATCGAAACGCTTTTTGATTTTATATACCTGAAGCATCTGCTCAATAGCTTCCTTCATTGATTTGTCATTCGTTCTGCCCATTATTTTACTGTTCCTTCCTGTACTTCAAAAACCTTAACATCAATTCCTATGGTAGCGAAAATGTCGCTTACTCGTTTTGCGCTGGTGTCAGTGATGAATATCTGGCCAAAGTCGTCATGTGAGACCATTTTCATGAGCTTAGTAACGCGTTTATCATCGAGCTTGTCAAATATATCATCAAGCAATAGTAGGGGTTTAAAGCCCTTCCGCTCATTTAAAAACGTGTACTGAGCTAATTTCATCGCTATAAGGAACGACTTTTGCTGTCCCTGCGAGCCGAATTTCTTCATCGGCATTCCGTTTACGGAAAATATTAAATCGTCTTTATGTACCCCAGTCGTGCTTCGCTGTAAGGCTTTGTCGCGCTCAAAGGATTGCTTTAGGAGTGTATCAAATGATTCCGTAAGCAAGGGAGAATCATATACCAACGATGCCGTCTCGGCACCGTCGACAAGATATTCGTAATGTTGTTGGAATACCGGCATGAATACATCCAGGAATTCTTTTCTTTTGGCGAATATGCGCTTGCCCGATTGTGTTAATTGTTCGTTGAGGATGTCAAGTAAATCAGGATCATAACGGCCGTGTTCTGCGATGCCTTTCAGTAAGGCATTGCGGTTAGTGAGATGCTTGTTGTAAGCGATCAGCTCGTCCAGATAATTACTGTCCGTTTGAGAAATAACATTATCAATAAACTTACGTCGTTCTTCGCTGCCCTCGATGATCAGACTGATATCATTTGGCGATATCATTACCAAAGGAAATAAGCCTATATGATCAGCCAGTCGTTGATATTCCTTTTTATTACGTTTAAAAACCTTTTTTTGATTACGCTTAACAGAACACGCAACAACATCCTGGTCAGAGTCACGTTCGAAAGCTCCCTGAACCATGAAAAAGTCGGTTCCTCCTTTAATTTGTTGTGAATCTATCGGGTTAAAATAGCTTTTGCAGAGCGACAGGTAGTGTATGGCGTCCAGAAGGTTCGTCTTGCCGGCACCATTATCGCCGGTAAAGGCATTCACGGAGTCTGAGAATTCCAGCTCTGCTTCTATGTAATTCTTAAAATTCAGGAGCGTCAATTTTTTCAGCCACATAAGGGGGCAAAGATACAATTTTTCATCCCCTGACCTGCATTTATACTCAGCGGAGGGCCTCGTTTGACAAAATGCAAATAATAGTGATCCTCAGACCATGAATACCCCTTGACAATCATCTTTAAAAATGTATTTTTGCAAACTTTAAGAATGTAAAGCTGAGGTGTTACGATTTTGCACTCGTGTAATCATAGCATAAGGTTTTGCTGCCATCAAGTACAAATAACTTTTTAGAAATAATGTCAAACCATACTCACGATTCGAGCAAGCCAGTTGTTTCAGGCAATTTCATCATGGAAAACAGAAAAAGCCTCTCAATTATTGGCGGAGCAGTTGTTGTATTGATTATATTATACATCGGCTACCTGAACTTCTTTTTGGGCCCACGCGCGACGAAAGCTGCAAATGAGATGTTCAAAGCTCAGGAATATACAGGCATTGACTCTCTCACCGACAGAGCGATTAAAGGAGATGGTTCTTATCCTGGATTTGAAACCATTGCTGACGAATACGCAAATACTAAATCAGCGAACCTTGCAAATGCTTACCTCGGAGGGTTATATCTGAAAAAAGGACAGTTTCAGAAAGCTATCGATGCCCTTGGTAACTACAGCGCTACTGGTAGTCCAGTAATTGATCCTTTGGTATTAGGTATGACCGGCGATGCGTACAGTGAGTTGAAAGATTATGATCAGGCCGCTACTTACTATAAGAAAGCTTGTGACAAGTCAGAAAATAACTTTACCGCACCCCTGTTCCTGAAGAAATTAGGTTTGGTTCTCGAAGAACAGAAAGATTTCAAAGGTGCTGTTGATGCATACAAAAAAATTAAGGATACTTTCCCTGCAAGCTACGAGGCTTCAATTATCGACGAGTATATTGCCAGAGCTGAGGCTGAGGCTAAATAAAAAATACTACTATGGCTACAAGCCTTAAAAGTTTATCAGATTTTTCACATACAGAGGTGCCCTCCGCGGCACCTTTCCGTTTTGGTATTGTTACGGCTCAATGGAATGTTAAGATTACAGGCGCACTTCTTGAAGGTGCTTTGAAAGCCTTAACAGAAAATGGCGCCAAAGAAGAGAATATCATTTCCATTACCGTACCAGGTAGTTACGAGCTTATCTCCGGCGCCGATCTTCTTCTGACGAATAAAGATGTGGACGCTGTAATATGCCTGGGATGCGTTATTCAAGGCGACACGCCACATTTCGATTACATCTGTAGCGGCGTGGCACACGGACTCGCTAACGTTGGTATTAAACATACGAAGCCAGTGATTTTCGGCGTGTTGACCACCAATACTGAATTACAGGCTGAAGAAAGGGCTGGTGGAAAACATGGAAACAAAGGAGAGGAAGCTGCTGTTACTGCTATTATTATGTCAGAGATAGGCAGTCAGCTTAAACAGAGCTTATAACAGAATGCCTTGGTCTTGCCATGGCGTTTACTTTTATCACCCAGCACCATTCACATGAAGAAATTCATAATTGTTTTAGTTATGATCTGCGCTACTACGGCAATGTCGTCCTGTGCGCAGAAACTTTGTCCTGCTTATAATTCTTATCCTAAGAGCCGGCGGTAGGCTTTTTGTCAGCTTATTCAGCAATCGATAAGTAAGCCTTGAAAAACAGATGCCTCTGTTAACGGTTATAATTAGCGAGAATCCTTACAGATAAGCTTATGAATTGGATATTTTTAGAAAATGCTGAACAACTTGAAACGATAAAGAAAAGCAATAAGTTCAGCGTAATTTTCAAGCATAGCAGCCGTTGCAATATCAGTAAAACTGCCCGCGAGCGTTTTGAACAGAAGGGAAACGCCATCCCTGCTCATGCAGACATTTATTTCCTCGATATAATCAGCGATCGTGCCCTTTCGAGGATGGTGGCTGAAGCATTTGATATCACGCACGAGTCGCCACAGATGCTCATCGTTAAAGACGGAAAGTGCATTTACACTACCAGTCATCATGAGATATCTGCTGAAGATGCGGCAGTACGTATAATTCTTGCCGAGGAGGCCCGGTAGATAGGTTCTGTACTGCTGGCGAAAAACAAAATTACATTCACCTAATACAATTTTGCATAAGTTTGTAGCATGATAGAATTGCCAGTAATTCCAGCGAATGAAACCAAGAGAAGACCCGATTGGTTGAGGGTAAAGCTTCCTGTTGGCAAAGAGTATACCAACGTAAGACAGCTGGTTGATAACCATAAACTGCATACCATCTGCGAAAGCGGTAATTGCCCGAATATGGGTGAGTGCTGGGGCGCAGGGACTGCCACATTCATGATCCTCGGGAATATCTGTACCCGATCGTGTTCATTTTGCGCGGTGGCTACTGGTCGCCCCCTGGCTGTTGATCTTGACGAGCCCAACAGGGTGGCTACCTCTATCAAGTTGATGAGTGTAAAACATGCCGTAATTACTTCTGTAGACCGTGACGATCTTAAAGATGGGGGGTCAATTATCTGGGCTGAAACTATCAACGCTGTACGCCGTGAGAGTCCGCAAACAACAATGGAAACGCTGATCCCTGATTTCAAAGGGATTTGGGATAACCTCTACCGCGTATGCGAAGCTCGCCCTGAAGTAATGTCCCATAACATAGAAACGGTGAAACGTCTTACGCGTCAGGTACGTATTCAGGCGAAATATGACAGAAGCTTGGAGGCATTAAGGCGGATTTCCGAATTTGGATTGCGCACAAAGTCGGGACTTATGTTGGGCCTTGGCGAAACAGAAGCTGATGTACTTGAAACAATGCAGGATCTCGCCGATGCCGGAGTGCATATCCTTACTCTTGGACAATATTTGCAACCTACTAAAAATCACCATCCTGTAATTGATTGGATTCATCCTGATCAGTTTAAACTATACAAGGAAGCTGGACAGAAAATGGGCTTTAAATATGTAGAAAGTGGTCCGCTTGTTCGTTCCTCTTATCATGCTGAAAAGCACTTATTCGATCAGGTACACTAATAAATATAAAAGCTACTAAAACAGAAAAGGCGATCCGCAATGCGGGTCGTCTTTTCTGTTTATAGACCATTTTGCACACCGCATGTCCGCCGACCGCGGGGATCAAAATAGTTAAGCTAGGGGATACTGAGAAGTTTACTTTAACTACATAGGTGTTTAGTTTTTGTGTACTTTAAAAATGCCTTAACATTGGGCTTGTTAATTTTCATAAAGGTTAATCGAGATCTAATTTTCCGTTAATTCCATAAGGGTAGTTTTGCCGCACATCAATAGTGCATATGTTAAATTTTCAACCCACTATCACCTATGTTATCACATTTATTTTCTAAACCATTGATTTATTCCGGCTTTTGTTGCGCGATGCTTGCGGGCGTGGCACTAGCTACCGAGGTCAATGCCCGTCCTCTTACGGATGCTGTTTTTAAAGCCGCCCAACAACCGGCGGATATTTCGGGAACCGTTCGCGATTCTTCAGGACTTCCTTTGCCCGGGGTAACCGTATTGATTAAAGGATCCAAAAAACTGGCTAAAACTAATGCTGATGGAAAGTATCTTATCACTGCGGAGCCTCAGTCAACCCTGGTGTTCTCCATGATCGGATACTCCAGAAAAGAAGAGATCCTTGGCCAGCGCAAAGTTGTTGATGTCGTCTTGAGCAACGACGTGGCTTCCCTTAACGAGGTGGTGGTCACCGCCATCGGTATTAAGCAGTCTAAGCGTAAGCTTGGTTATGCTACGCAGGAGGTAGCTACGGAAGTGCTGGGCCAGGCCAAGACCACCAATCTCGGTAATGCTTTGTCAGGTCAGGTTGCAGGCTTACGCGTTAACAATCCTACAGGAATGTTTCAGGCTCCGGACTTGTCATTGCGCGGAAAGAAACCGCTGATAGTTATTGATGGTATTCCCGTAGAAACGGATTTCTTTGATGTTTCTTCTGAAGATATCGCCAATATGAACGTACTTAAAGGTACGACAGCTTCGGCACTATATGGTTCGCGAGGCAAGGATGGGGCGATCCTTATCACTACAAAAAAGGCAAAAGAAGATGGACTGGAGATCTCCGCAGGAACCAACAATATGATTACTGCGGGGTTTACCGTGTTTCCTGAAACTCAAAATCAATACGGTAATGGCTCTAACGGAAAATATGAATTCTGGGACGGTGCCGATGGCGGTACTTCGGATGGCGATATGATTTGGGGCCCAAAGTTTGGTACCGGCATAAAGGTAGCGCAATGGAACAGTCCTATTCGCGATAAACAAAGCGGCGAGGTTATCGACTGGTATGGTGACGTGCGCGGTACCATTTACGATGATAAATCGCGTTATGAACGGGTGCCCATTGACTGGACATATCATAATAATCTAAAAGACTTCCTCAGAGTGGGGCTTGTTACCGATAACCACCTCTCCATAGCGTATAAAGGAGCCAAAGGCCAATATTACTTCTCTGTGAAGCACGCTTTTCAGCAAGGACAGGTGCCTAATACAAGTATGCAGACTGGCGGTCTTAACTTTAATGCTACCTATAACCTTAGTAAGAAGTTGCAGTTTGAAACCAGCCTTGCTTACAATAAAGTCTATTCTCCTAATTATCCCCGTTACGGATATGGTCCCAAGAACCACATGTACACCATTCTTATCTGGATGGGCGATGATGTTAACGGGCAAGATCTAAAACGTCATCAATATGTTCCTACTCTTGAAGGTTACCGCCAGGCAAACTACAATTATGCCTGGTATAACAACCCATACTTCGCGGCATATGAGCTGGAGCAATTGTTTGACCGTAACACACTGAATGGATTGATGCGTTTATCATGGCAGGTAAGCTCTGATTTAACGTTGCAGGCACGCGCGAATGCCCGTCAGCTCAGCACCTTCGAAGATATGAAAGTGCCTAAGTCTTATATGAACTATGGCGATTCAAGAAACGGCGACTATAAGAACTGGAATAAAAGCCAGCTGAATGTCGATGCTGACTTCCTTGCTACGTATCATAAATTATTGAGTTCCGATGTTGACCTGACAGTGAACGCTGGAGCTTCCAATTTCTACAGACAGTACCGTCAGCAGTATCAATCAACCGATGGACTGATTACTCCTTTTATTTACGCAATGAGCAACTCGCAGGGGCCGATACAGACGCAATATTCGGGCATGCCTAATCCATTGGAAAAGCGGGCGATCCGGAGCGTATACGGTACGGTGAATCTCGATCTATTTAATGCGGTTTATCTGAATGCCACAGCTCGTAATGACTGGTCTTCAGCTTTGCCATCGCAGAATAGATCTTACTTCTATCCATCGTTGTCTTTGAGTACCATTGTTTCGGAATTCGTTAAAATGCCGAAGGCTGTGAACTATCTGAAGGTAAACGCTTCTTGGGCACAGGTGTCCAGCGATTTGGATCCTTACAGCCTCCTGTCAACCTATGACAAGGGGGTAACCTACGGCTCTACGCCTTCATTCTTCTATCCTGAGGTGTTGTTGAACAGCAACATCAAACCTCAGAAGAGTACTTCCTATGAATTAGGTCTCTCGACAGGCCTGTTCAATAATAGACTAACATTTGAAGGAACGTACTACCATGTTCTTGATGAAAATCAAATCATCAACTTAAATGTATCTGACGCCTCGGGGTTCGTTAGTAGGAAAGAAAATGGCAATGAATACACCACGAATGGTATCGAACTTGTCGCTAACCTCAAGGCGGTGCAGGCTCAGGGATTCAGCTGGAATGTAGGCATGAACTGGACGCATGCGGTAAGGAAAATTACCAACATCTACGGAGGGGCATCACGCTATAATAACCTACGTGTGGGCGATCGCGCTGATGCTTATTATGCTACTGTATGGCAGAAAAGCGCAAATGGCGACCTGATTCTTGATCCAAATACCTCATTGCCACTCTTTGATCCATACGTGCGGAAGATAGGTCATCTTGATCCCAACTGGCGTTTAGGCCTGCAAAATATGTTTAAGATCAAAGACTTCACCGTTAACCTGGATGTTGATGGAGCATGGGGGGGCTTAATAAACTCCACTACCATTGAAAAAATGTGGTGGGGTGGCAAGCACCCTAAGTCAGTGACTTATCGCGATCAGGAGTACACCGCTGGTAAACCAGTATATGTGCCGGAGGGTGTTATTGTTACGGGCGGTACCGTAAACTGGGATCTGGATGGAAATGTCGTTTCTGACACCCGCACGTATGAGCGGAATGGTAAGGCTGTAAACTGGCAGACCTGGAGCCAGAACTACCCTTACAGAGCTCGTGTAACGGAAGATGAGAATGAAACTTTTGCCAATACCTATGACCGTACATTCTTTAAACTCCGTCGCCTGGCGGTAGGTTACGATCTTTCTAAAGTGCTGAAACTCGGAAAGGTGAAATCTTTGGATGTGTCTGTATACGGATATAATCTATTGATGTGGAAGAAGATGCCGTATTTGGACCCTGATTTTGGTACCGACTCAGATCTGCAGGATCCGTCAGCAAGATATCTTGGTTTTAGTGTTAATCTCAAATTCTAACGCTCAACATGAAAACAATAAAAAAACTTTATATACTCCTCGCTGCAGGCCTTATACTGGGTTTGAGTGCATGCGAGAAACTCGATGAACTGAATAAAAATCCTAATGATCCTGAGAATGCTCACCCGCAACTCCTATTGACAAATATCGAATGGGATGCTTTCCGTCAATATAATGGTACCGGTCCTTTGTATATTACAAAGATGTTGGTACAAACGGATGGCGAAAATACTGGGCAGTACTATAAATGGGATCGTTCAGATTTTGACGCCTACAAGAAGTTGAGGAACGTTGTTAAAATGGGCGAGGAGGCTCAGCGTATAGGCGATCAGCAGTATTTAGCGTTAAGTAAATTCTTCCGCGCCTATTATTTCTACAATCTCACCCTTACCTTCGGCGATATTCCATACTCGGAGGCATTGAAAGGAGAGGAGTCTGCCTCTTATACTCCTGCCTATGATACACAACAAGACGTTCTCGCCGGAATACTCAAAGAATTAGATGAGGCAAATAGCTTACTCTCCCAATCTGAAGGAATTATCGCGGGAGACATCATCTTTAGTGGCGATGCCGCGAAATGGCGTAAGACAGTAAACGCTTTCCGCTTAAAAGTGCTTATGTCCTTGTCGAAAAAGGAAAACGAAACGGCCCTTAACCTAAGAAGTACTTTCGCATCTGTTGCGGGCGCTCAACCTCTGTTAAGTTCAACAGCTGATAATGCGCAATTGGTATTCCTCAATCAGGAAGGAAATCGTTATCCGGAGTTCAACTCCAGTTCTTTCGGTTCTGGAATGTACATGGATTCGACTTTTGTTAAATTACTTCGCGACAAGCAGGATCCGCGTCTTTTCACATTTTGTACCCGTACGCGCGAGGCCGAAGAACAAGGTAAAGCTGTCAGCGATTTCAGTGCCTATGATGGCGGGGATCCGGCAGCACCTTATGCAAATGTCAACCTGAAAGCCGCGCAGGGTAAGACCTCGAAGGTTAATGAACGTTATTACAGCGATGCAACGAACGAGCCTATGGTATTGATGTCTTACGCTGAGCAGGAGCTTATTCTTGCTGAAGCCGCTATACGGGGATGGCTAGGTACGGCAGCTGACGCGAAGGTCCATTTTGAAAATGCGGTGCGTGCGTCATTTGGCTTTTATGAAAGCTACGCTAAAGGATATTCTTCGTATCTTACTAGTGGCGCTGCTTCGACATACCTGGCACGCGCTGCCAATGCATGGGATAATGCCACCTCCTTTGATCAGCGCTTAGCATTGATAGTAACTGAAAAATATATTGAAAGCTATTTCCAACGCGGATACACCGCATTCCGGGAGCACCTGCGTACCGGTTATCCTGCATTTCGCAGACCTTCGGGGGTAACTATCCCCACACGTTGGATGTATCCGCAGTCTGAATATAATTATAATCAGGCATCGGTAAGTGCCGCAATTGAAAGACAGTTTGGTGCGGGTAATGATAACATTCGCCAGATTACCTGGTGGCTTAAATAAACGAAATAATGGAATCCAGAAGATCCTTTCTTAAGAAGGCTTCCATGTTAGCTGGCGCCACTGCTATAAGTCAGTTGGTGCCAGCTTCCATACAGCGGGCGCTTGCAATAGATGCGGCCCCGGGAAGTACATTTCTTGATGCTGAGCATATTGTGTTTCTAATGCAGGAAAACAGATCCTTTGATCATTGCTACGGTGCTCTGCGAGGGGTGCGCGGCTTTAATGATCCGCGAACTGTGCTTCAGCCTGATAAGTTGCCTGTATGGATTCAGCAGTCAAAAGATGGCAAAGCCTACGCACCATTCAGACTTGATATCAAGAATACCAAAGCTACCTGGATGGGGTCCCTGCCACACAGCTGGAAAGATATGGTCGCTGCACGTAATAACGGACACATGGATACTTGGTTAGACGCTAAGAAGCCCGGAAACAAGGAGTTTGAACATATGCCTTTAACCATGGGGTATTACGATAGAAATGATATTCCTTTTTATTATGCGCTTGCTGACGCCTTTACTGTATGTGACCAGCATTTTTGCTCCTCGCTGACCGGTACCAGTGCAAATAGATCTTATTTCTGGTCGGGGACAATTCGGGAGCAGCCTCATGACGGCACTTCAAAGGCTCACGTTTATAACGGACAAATAAATTATCAGGATATTGGGTGGAAGACCTATCCGGAACGACTACAGGAAGCTGGTATCTCCTGGAATGTGTATCAGAATGAGTTGAGCCTTCCGGTAGGCTTTAAAGGCGAGGAAGAGGATTGGCTTGCAAACTTTACCGACAACAATCTTGAGTTTTCTAAACAGTACCACGTCGGCTTTCATCCAGCTCATGTTGCGTTTGTTAACCAGCAATTGACACTGTTGCGCGAGCGACGCCAGAAATACGCCTCTGAGGGCAAGGATCTAAAATCTCTTGATGATGAAATTCAAACACTGCAGACGCGTGCTGATGCATATAGTCCTGAGAAATTTGCCGCCCTCACCGACTTTGAGAGGGAAATACATAAACGTGCTTTTGTTACCAATACTGATGATCCTCAATATCATTCATTGACTACCATTGATTTTGAAGGTCAGCAGATACAGGTTCCGGCAGGTGATATCTTTCACCAATTCAGAAAGGATGTTCAGGGGGGCAAGCTCCCTACCGTGTCATGGTTGGTAGCTCCCTGTAACTTCTCCGATCATCCCGGAGCCCCCTGGTATGGAGCCTGGTATGTCTCCGAGGCTTTGGATATCCTGACCCAGGATCCGGAGGTATGGAAGAAGACCATTTTCATCCTCACCTATGATGAAAATGATGGATACTTTGATCATGTAGCACCATTTGTGCCTCCCAATCCCTCATTCCCAGACCAGGGTGCTGTAAATTTTGATGTATCCGAAGAGTTCGTGGAATCAAAAGATGCCATAGGGCTCGGCTTTCGGGTGCCTTTAGTCATCGCTTCACCGTGGAGCAAAGGAGGGTATGTGAACAGTGAGATATTTGACCATACCTCGAGTCTGCAATTTTTGGAGTACTTCTTCCTGAAAAAGACAGGGAAACGTGTTAGCGAAGATAATATCAGCCAATGGCGACGAATGGTATGTGGTGATTTAACTTCTGTGTTCAGGCTTTTCGACGGAAGCAGGATACCTCAGAACCTGCAGCTTGACAGAAACCACTACGTTGAAGGTATTTTTGCCGCTAAGACAAAAGGATTTCCGGGAGGATACAAAGCTATCGGGCCGGAGAGTCTTAATAGTATTAGGAAAAGCGGCGTGGCAACAGCAGTTATGCCGGCACAGGAAAAAGGCACGAAGCCAGCCTGCGCGCTACCCTATAATCTTATGCTGGATATAGCGCCTGCGACGGAAGGGCCGGGTTTGTTATTTGATTTTGGTTGCGAGCTACTTGCGGAGATGCACAAAACGATCGCTGTGCCATTTCAACTTTATAGCTATAGTGGCGATGCTGGTGCCGGTACCGCAGATGTCAGATGCATAGACTTTACGGTAAGTGCCGGAAAGCCTATGCAATATATTTCGCGTTTAGATGCTGCGGAGTATCATTTTCGTGCCCATGGACCGAATGGTTTTTTTAGAGAGTTTTCGGGCCGTACTGCGCGATCTGTGCCTGCTGTTAGCGTAAGGCCGGGAACTGATGGACTCTCTGTGGATCTTTTGATTACAGGTCACGAGGATATTCACACACTAACGATCACAGACCTTTCTTATGGAAGTGGTCGTCAGAATGTCCAATCTGATAAAGGCAAAATAAGTGTGAATATTCCTCTGAAGAAAAGCAATGGGTGGTACGACTTTTCGATAAATACCAATGATGCTTCTGGATTTACGCTTCGCTTTGCCGGGCACATTGAAAATGGTAAGGAGAGCACTTCCGATCCGATGATGGGACAAGCATCCTGAGATTTATAAATTTTGCGGGAGAGCCTGCCGGATGATGCTGTCCGTTCAGGCCTTTCGCCGTATATGGAGATCCCAATTCTTCCATGTAATCGTAAAATTTCCTGTTGATTAATACTGATACGGGTTTTCTATGCCTGTATTAGCTAACTTGCTGCTGTAGCTTTTTCGGAAGTGTCGCGTATCCTTAAGTCTTAAGTATGTCTACCCTCAACAGCAAACAAATTATCATATTATCAGTAAGTGCGGGAATAAGTGTGGCCAATGTTTATTATAGCCAACCAATCTTGGGCGCTATCGCTGAATCTTTCTCCATCAGCACGGAGAACGCTGGCACCCTGACGGTGCTGTCTCAGGTCGGCTATGGGCTTGGCTTGTTGCTACTTACGCCTGTTGGTGATATGATGGATCGGAAGAAGCTAATATTATATTTGCAGTTGAGTCTTTTCGCAGCGTGCATGCTTATGGCATCGGCCTGGCAGTTGTCATGGATCTATGTTGCCAGCTTGCTCCTCGGTGTCTTTTCTGTTGTAGCCCAGGTAATCTTGCCAATGGCAGCCTCTCTTGTTACCGAAAATCGGGGGAAAGTCGTCGCGACTATCTTTACAGGGCTTTTAATTGGTATTTTGCTGGCACGTATGTTTAGCGGTGTGGTAACAGAGGCTTTTGGTTGGCGTGCCGTATATTACATCTCAGGGGGACTCATTGCGGTCAATATTTTGTTGTTTCAGATGTTCCTGCCTTCAGTTTCCGCTAATTATAACGGGTCGTATAGCGGTCTGCTACGATCAACTGTCGCGCAGTTAGGGCGTTTTTCTAAGTTGCGCAGCGCCTCCTTTACCGGCATGCTCGCCTTTGGCACCTTATGTGCCTTTTGGGTTTCGTTAACCTTATATTTAAGTAAGGCACCTTTTAACTACAGTCCATCAAAGATTGGACTGTTTGGTGTTCTGGCAGTGATGGGAGCCTTGCTCGCACCTGTGTTTGGAAAGTTTGCAGACCGCGGCAGCTCCGCTCGATCCCTACTGTTCTCTACCTGCATCAGCCTGTTAAGTGTTGTCTTGCTAGGCTTGTTTTCTACGAGTGTGTTCGCTATCGCCCTGGCTACGATATTATTGGATGTAGGCGTGCAGGCTACCCAGGTAACTAACATTGCGGTAATTTATAGTCTTGATCAGACAGCTAATAGTCGCATAAATACGGTCTATATGACGAGCTACTTCATTGGCGGAGGTCTTGGATCCTTCACTGCCATACAGTGCTTCGAGACCGGCGGATGGATGCGCGTTGTCTTGTTGATGTTGGTTCTGTCTGTATTAAATATTCTGAATGTTTTAAGCAGCGGATGGCGACAAGGGCTCAAAGGCGGCCGCAGAATATCTTAAATGTTCGGGCATTATGCTGCTTCGGAATGCTGTCGTTTATTTTGTGGATTATAGCCTTTCATATTTCATCGTTTTATTAACTTGCCTGCACTTGCGAACAGAGGTTCGCAGGCGTTTAAATACGTGTTTATGGATATTAGATTATTGGAGCCGCAGGCGTTATGGAGCCATTTCGCTGACCTTAATGGCGTTCCCCGGGCGTCCAAGAAAGAAGAAAGGGTCGTTGAGTTTATTATCAACTACGGAAAACGTCTCAATTTACAGGTAAACAGCGATAAAGCTGGCAATGTGGTGATTAAGAAGCCGGCAACGCCGGGCATGGAAGATCGCCAAACGGTAATACTGCAGTCGCATGTAGATATGGTTCATCAAAAAAATGGCGATACCGATTTCGATTTCGACACACAAGGTATTGAAATGTATATCGATGGCGACTGGGTAAGAGCGCATGGTACCACGCTGGGCGCGGATAACGGAATTGGAGTGGCTGCCATCATGTCTATCTTGTCATCTTCGGAGATTGAGCATCCCGCAATTGAAGCCTTATTTACCGTTGATGAAGAAACGGGCATGACCGGTGCTTTTGAGCTGGACGCTTCTATGCTTTCCGGAACCATCCTGCTAAATCTTGATACAGAGGACGACACTGAGCTTTGTATCGGTTGTGCCGGAGGGGTTGATACTACCAGTCATTATAATTATCAGCTTGAGCATGTTCCGGCTGACAGCATTGGTTTGGCTCTGACCATAAAGGGGCTGCGCGGTGGTCATTCAGGTATGGATATTCATAAAGGCCGGGCAAACGCTAATAAGCTTATGAACCGCTTGCTCTGCAAGTTACTTGGTAACCTATCTTTCTCCCTGTCGAGCCTCGATGGAGGAAGCCTTCGTAACGCCATCCCTCGTGAATCCACCGCAATCGTTGCGGTTCCTCGTGCGGATAGACAGCGTTTTCTATTGCTGGTAGATGAATTCGCGCAAATGGTAAGAGAAGAATACGCTTCCCTTGAGCCCGGCTTATGTATAGAATGCGCGGAGTGCTCCCTGCCGGTTTCGGTAATGCCTGCCTCAGATTTCAGGAAGCTTACTTACGCTTTGATGGCCTTACCCAATGGCGTTTACAGGATGAGTCCTGACATTGATAATCTTGTAGAGGCTTCTTCAAATCTGGCGCGTGTAATTGTTAAGGATGGCGTATTCATTACCCAGTCATTACAGCGTAGCAGTGTGGAAAGTACCAAACAAGATATTGCCGGGTCCGTGAGCGCCGCCCTGCTCGTGATGGGATGCCGAGTTGAGCAGTCTGGCGATTATCCTGGCTGGAAACCAAATCCAGCATCTCCGGTACTGTCGTGCATGGAGAAGCTTTATGAACAGAGTTTTCAACATAAAGCTGAAGTGGGGGCTTGCCACGCGGGATTGGAATGTGGAATCTTAGGTGCCCATGTACCTGATTTGGATATGATCTCTTTTGGGCCTACCATCATTGGTGCTCATTCCCCCGAGGAACGTGTGAGCATATCTTCCGTGGCGAAGTTCTGGAAATATCTTCAAAGTATCCTCGCAAACATCCCTAAACGATAAATTACAAACGCGATGTCGACATAATGACATCGCGTTTTGTTTATAGATAGCATTGCGCGGCTTGAATCTTGTGAATTAGTAGTTTCAGCGCCTAAAAAGCGAATTTATAGTAGAAAAGTTTAAACTATTTTACATATTTGTTAAAATACATAATCTATAAATTGTTGAAATGAAAGTTGCAGTTGTTGGCGCTACCGGCCTGGTTGGCACGGTGATGTTAAAAGTTTTAGCAGAGCGCAATTTCCCGGTTACCGAATTAATTCCCGTAGCATCAGCGAAGAGCGCTGGTAAAGAAATCGAGTTTAAGGGCAAAAAGTATAAGGTGGTAACAGTGGAAGATGCAATTGCTATGAAACCCGACGTTGCCCTTTTTTCAGCTGGTGGAACTACATCCCTTGAGCAGGCTCCGAATTTCGCGGCCGCAGGTACTGTGGTGATTGATAATTCTTCAGCATGGCGAATGGATCCTTCCAAAAAGCTTGTTGTGCCTGAAGTGAACGCTGATGTGTTGACCGCTGACGATAAGATTATCGCCAACCCTAATTGCTCTACCATACAAATGGTCGTTGCCTTGAAGCCTTTACACGAACGTTACAAGATTAAACGTGTTGTTGTATCAACATATCAATCTGTTACAGGTACTGGTAAGAAAGCTGTCGATCAGCTTATGAATGAGCGCAATAAAATAGAGGGCGAAATGGCTTACCCATATCCTATCGATTTAAACGTTATTCCTCAGATCGATGTTTTTCAGGATAACGGTTACACCAAGGAAGAGATGAAGATGATCCTCGAGACTAAGAAGATCATGGGCGATGATGGTATTCGTGTAACAGCTACCACCGTGCGCATTCCGGTAATGGGAGGACACTCTGAATCAGTAAATATTGAGTTCGAAAACGACTTTGACCTCGCTGAAGTGAGAACACTTCTTGAGCAGCAGGAGGGTCTTGTCGTTGTTGACGATCCAGCCTCATTGAAATACCCGATGCCGAAAGATGCTCATGAAAAAGATGAGGTGTTTGTTGGTCGTATTCGTAGAGATGAGTCGCAAGATAATACACTCAACTTATGGGTAGTTGCCGATAACCTTCGTAAGGGTGCTGCCACCAACGCGGTGCAGATCGCGGAATATCTTTTAAAGAATAAATTGATCTGATAGTTTTCGCAGATCATAGACGAAAGGCAGCCCCGTAGTAATATATGCGGCTGCCTTTTTTATATAGTATACACAATTATCACTCATCCTGATGTCTTGTCAGGTGACGTTCTCAGTCGAATGGTTGATACTTATTCTCTTCGATAATGCTTAAAGCTCATAGTCTTTTCCTGTTATTTTTTTTCCTCGTTGCTACTGGTGTGGCTCAGCAACTCGATGTGTCGGCACTTGATCGTAGTTTCTCGGCCTTATTACAGACTGATAGGCTTAAACACGGAACTGCATCGCTGACTGTAACGAACGCTGCTACAGGAGAAGTGCTCTATTCAAAGAACAGCGACATGGCGATGGCTCCCGCGTCAACATTGAAAACGCTGACCTCCATTCTTGGCTATCAAACGCTTGGCGACGCTTATACCTGGGATACAAAGCTCATGTATAGCGGTCAAATCAGGAATGGGATACTGCAGGGCGATTTGATCATTGTAGGTGGGGGAGATCCGACGCTGGGTAGCGACCGTTATACACAGGCAAAGCCCGAGGTTCTGTTGCGTCGTTGGGTGGCAGCAGTGAGGAACGCTGGGATTAGAAAAATTGCGGGTCGTGTTATCGGTGACGATAGCCTGTTCGGCTCAGAGACCATTCCGCAGGGCTGGATCTGGCAGGATATCGGTAACTATTATGGTGGTGGTGCCAGTTCTTTAAGCTGGTGTGAGAATCAGTTCGGCATCTCCATTACGCCAGGACGTTCCGCTGGTAGCGCTGTTAGTGTGCGGGCTTTAGAACAGATAGATGATCTAACGATTGTCAATGAGGTGGTTACAGGTGCCGCCGGTAGTGGCGACAATGTCTATGCTTATTCTGCTCCCTTTACTAATATTGTTTATCTGCGGGGAACTTATGCCAGCGATCTGAAGAAGATTGTGCGACTGTCGTTGCCTGATCCGGCAAAGCAGCTTGCGTGTACGCTTCATGAAAGTCTTGAAGCAGGTGGCATCGATATCACTGCCGGTCCTACAACATGCAGGGCGTTAACAGCCAAAGGGGTGCTGCTGCCTAACCCAGGCAATACCATTGATGTGTATCATTCCCCCGCTTATGCGGAAGTTGTGTATTGGCTTAATCAGAAAAGCATCAATCTGTACGCTGAAAATATACTTAAGACCATCGCATTGAAAACTTACGGCAAAGCAAGTTTTGATAACGGAAGTAAGGCCCTGGCAAAATTTGTAACACAGCAGCTGAAGATGGATGATACCGCGATTAGCGTGTTGGATGGCAGTGGTCTGTCTCCGGAAAACAGGGTCACAACGGCCGTTATGGCTGGCTCTTTGAGTTTTGCGTATCGGCAGTCCTGGTTTGACAGCTTCTACAGGAGTTTACCTTTGTATAATGGGCTGAAAATGAAAAGCGGGAGTATCAGAAATGTGTTATGTTATGCTGGTGTGCAGAAAAATAAAGGGGGACAGCCGCTGTGTTTTTCCATCATAACCAATAACTACAACGGCTCAACAACATATATAAAAAGTCGCTTGTTTAACGTCCTCGACCTGCTCAAGTAGCTTGTTGGTTAACTATTGCGGAAGCAATCACGACAGCGCGGTTCATAGCTTTCCTTTTCTCCCAGCAGGACGGTGCTGCTGGCGGCCGCTGTACGATATGAATAACTCGCAGGAGCACCGCATTGCACACAAATCGCGTGAACTTTTGTTACGTCTTCAGCAATAGACATCAGCGCGGGCATGGGACCGAAAGGACGACCCTGAAAGTCCATATCCAGACCAGCGATGATTACTCTTATGCCACGATCCGCAAGTTGATTACATACTTCCGGTAGCCCCTCATCAAAGAACTGCGCTTCATCGATGCCTACCACCTGAGTGTTTGAGCCCAGCAGTAGAATAGCATCGGAAGTTTCTACCGGAGTGGAGGGAATTGCGGTGGCGTCATGCGATACTACGTGACTTTCGTGATAACGGATGTCTTTCTTGGGTTTAAAAATTTCGACCTGAAGCTTAGCGATTTGTGCTCTGCGAAGTCTTCGGATCAGTTCTTCAGTTTTTCCGGAAAACATAGAACCACATATAACTTCTATGCTTCCACGAGGACTGGATTTGGATCTGAAATGTAATTCACTAAACAACATACGCGCGCTTTTTCAGGTCGGCTAATATCAGAATTTAATATTACTTTTGAAGTGCTTATTTACCAACACATACACTTAAATAGTTCCTTATGATTAATAAAACAGAGATTTTCAGGAAGATAGGCGCCATCCTTGCCGAGTTGAATGAACAGCATGAATATATCACCCGACATCCGGAAAGCCTGAATGCGCTCGAACTTGAATTGTTTGCTGCCAACGCTGAATTCCTCACTGAAAACGCGCGTATTTTGCGTCGCTTTTGCGAATCTGAATCGGCGCACACGAAGCCTGCTGCTTTGCTTCCGACAAGTCCTGAGGTTCATGAGTTGCCAGCTTCAACTTTAAATACAGCGGATCCCTCAACCGCGGTCAATAGTGGCGTACAAGTACTTCATACGGAAATCACCCCAGAGGAAAAGACATCCCCGATAACTCCTACAGTAAATAAACCTATAGTAGTTGAGGAGGAGCGCATTGTGGTGCCTGTAGTTCCACCGGCGCCGGTACAAACTCCGGCACCTGTAGAGGTTGCTGAGAGCGTTACTCCTGATACTTTGGCTTTTAATGACTTGAAGAAGGTCGTTGATGAGCATGCGCAGGACGCAGCTTCTGCCGCCCCGAATGTTACACGTGACAACCAGGAACCGCGGCCTGCCATGACGCTGAATGAAATGCTGTCAGCACAACGCACACAGGGAGCTTCTGCCCCTCGCTACGGCTCCGCAAAAGTTACCGATCTCCGTAGTGCTATCAGCTTAAATGATAAGCTGGTATTCATCCGGGAACTCTTTAATGGGTATAGCCTTGCCTATAGTGAAGCTATCGAGATTGTTAATCGCACAACGTCCATGGATGAAGCTCGTAAGTTCCTTGAGCAGAACTACGCCGCGAAAAACAATTGGGAGGCTAAACAAGAGGCCGTGAATAAATTATACGAAATTTTACAACGCAAGTTTGATCTTTAAATAACCGTACAGCGCCTTCAGAAAAGGTTAGCACCTTTGTTTGGTGGCGCTGTATATTATACGGTGCCCATGCGACCGGAGTCAAGCTTCAGCAGGATGAACAACAGAATGGTGAAGCTCCATAGTGACGAGCCTCCATAGCTCAGGAATGGCAGGGGAATACCAATCACCGGCACCAGACCAATAGTCATCCCTATATTGATGAAGAAGTGGAAAAAGATAATGGAGGCAACGCCGTAGCCGTAAACTCTGGTAAATACCGAACGTTGTCTCTCTGCGATATTCACAATACGAAGCAGTAAAAACAGGTACAGTCCAATAACAACCATACTGCCAACAAATCCCCATTCCTCACCAACCGTACAAAATATAAAGTCGGTACTCTGCTCGGGTACGAAATCGTAACGCGTTTGCGTTCCCTGTAGGTAGCCTTTACCCAGCATGCCACCCGAGCCAATGGCGATTTTAGACTGCGCCAGGTTATATCCTTGTCCGCGTGGGTCGTTTATCTTTCCTAGAATCACATCGATTCTGTTTCGCTGATGCGGCTCAAGAATATTGGAATACGCGAAGTTTACGCTGAAAATAAACAGAATGCAGCCTACAGTTCCGATAAGAATCGGAATGAACGAGCGGCGTAGCTTTCTAATCAGGATAAACCCAAGGCCTACAAGCCCTATCAGTATCCCAATCAGGATAAACTTGTTGAAAAGCAAGGTAAGTACGAACAGTGTGATCATTACGCCACCGATAAAAAGGATATATCCCGTAAGGCCTTCACGATATAAGGCGAATACAAGAGAACAAAACGTTAGCGCGGAGCCCGTGTCGGGCTGCAGCATGATCAGCCCCATCGGTATAAGCAATATCAATAAACAAGCGCCGATCATTTTGAAGTCGCTCATCTTCAGATTGCTGGAGTTGATATAATTGGCAAGCAATAAACATGTTGAGAACTTCGCGAACTCCGAAGGCTGTAACCTGAAGCTCCCTAAGGGAATCCATGCCTGATTTCCGCCCACATTACGCCCCACGATCAATACCACCACCAGCAACACTAAAGTGATGCCATAGAAGATCGGCGACAGGGAACTGAAGAACTTAGCGTCCATCAACAGAATGACAAGGCCCAAAATACACCCACTCACGATAAATAGAAACTGCTTACCGTAGTTAGTATCCAGATCGAGGATGCTGGGGTTTGCCGGATCATACACCGCCGCGTGAATATTAAACCAGCCGATGGTACATAAAGCGAGGTAAATTAATATTACCACCCAGTCTACATTATGAAGTAGTCCTCTTTGGTTATTCATCTCTCGTTGCCGTGTTTTTAGGTGTTACAGCCTCTAAAGGCTTTATCTCTGTATGTCGTGTGCTATCCTTGCGGTTTGTCGAAGAAACATATTTCTTTTTCATTCCCGGTAGCAGGTTCGCCTGCATGATTTTTTCAACATACGCCTTCGGCCGCGAGATGCTGTCTCGTAAATATTTCTCAATCATCAGGCTCGCCATTGGTGCTGACCAGGTAGCTCCATAGCCCGCATTTTCAACTACCACAGCAATGGCGATCTTTGGATTCTTCCTTGGTGCGAAAGCAAAAAATACGGAGTGATTGTCGCCATGTGGATTTTGAACAGTTCCGGTCTTACCGCAAATTTCAATATCATATATTCGCGAATTGGCCGCGGTACCACCGGGGGCGTTCACCACGCGACTCATACCTTCAATCACCGGTTCAAAATAGCGCGCATCAACACCAACACTACGCTTGGTGGTGTATTCTTCCCTGATTACGTTTTTCTTCCCGATCGCTTTGATTAAGTGCGGCCGATAATAGAAACCACGATTGGCCACTGCCGCTACAACGTTCGCCATCTGAAGCGGAGTGATACCCAGCTCGCCCTGCCCGATAGAAAGGGAAATATTGTAGCCCGAGGTCCATTTGTCACTTTTGAAATGACGGGTGTAAAACTCCGCTGTTGGAAGATTTCCCTTACGCTCGTTAGGAAGATCTAGTTCCAGCCTGTTTCCGATGCCAAAACGAGCCACAGCGTCATACCATCGTTTATAGGCTTTGGACGGCCGCATGCCTGCATGATCAATCATGCGATTATAGGTGTAACCGTAATAGGTATTACATGAATATTGAATGGATTGGACAAGATCCAGGGTTCCATGCACGTGTGTGCATCGCATAAGACCGCGACGTCCATAATGATAGCCCCCACCACAGGTAAAATAGGTAGAAGCGTTCACCATGCCCATCTGTTGCGATACCAGCGCGTTTATTACTTTGAAGATTGATCCCGGAGGATACTCTGCCTGTATCGGACGAATAAATAAGGGGTGGTTGGGTGAGTTAAGCAGGCGCATATAGTTATTACCCTTATACCGACCAACCATAAGGTTCGGGTCATAGCCCGGACTGCTTACAAATGCGAGGATCTCTCCGGTTGAGGGTTCTATAGCCACGATACTCCCAATCTTATTTCGCATAAGTTGCTCCCCGTATTTCTGGAGCTTTTTATCCAACGATGATACCAATCGCTCTCCGGCAGACGCCAGGGTATCGTAACGCCCTTCCGCGAAATGCCCTTTCGGCCGATTATGCGCATCTACGAGCAGGTTTTGCACCCCTCTTTGCCCGCGAAGCATGTCCTCATAAGACTTCTCTACACCCGTACGTCCAATATAGTCACCCCGGTTGTAAAAGCCGTTTGATCGTTCAATGTCACTTTCATTAACCTCATTGATATAACCTACAAATTGCGCGGCAATGGAGTCCGGATATCTCCTCACCGACCGTTTCTGTATATAGAATCCCGGAAATTCAAAAAGCTTTTCCTGTAGGCGGGCATAAGTCATTGCCGACAATTGTTTCTCTAATATCGACGCTACATATTTGGAATAATGCTCGGCTTTTTGAAATCTTTTTATAAATCGTGCCTTGTCAACGTTGATAAGTTGCGCGAACGCGGCAGTATCAAATGGTTCCACCTCTTTGGGGATCACCATAAGATCGTATACCGGCTCGTTCTGTACCAGGATATTTTCATTCCTGTCAAGGATCACCCCCCGGGCAGGGTAGATGGTGATCTTCCTGAGAACGTTGTTATTTGCTGAAAGGAAGTAACTTTTATCGATAATCTGAATATAGAATAGTCTGCTCAGCAGAACCAGTGCTATGACGATAAAAATCCCTTGTATGACATATTTGCGGGTGAAAAAGCTATTCATTTATCTCTCTTTCTTTCTGAAGAATATCGACTCGGAAATTAAAATCAAAAATATAGTAAAAAGAGAACACAACAGAAAGCGCGAGAGTGTGTATTCCATGTTATGGAAGCTGAAAGCTTCAAGCATAATGAGCGTAAAATGGTGGAATAATGTAAGCACTACCGTATAAAAGAAAAACCAGCGGAAGCCCATGATTCCCAATTTGGGCTCGGGTTCATTTTCAAAGCCTTGCCGTTGTACCGTAACATTTATAAATAACACCCTCACTAAGGCCAGTGTGCTACATGCCGCGGCATTAACACCGGGAGTATTGTAAAACGCGTCAATGGTAAGTCCTGTGGTAAAAGCCAGAATGAATAACAACCAGTTAGGTATTTCAAAAGGCAGGAGCATCAAAAACAGAATGTACAAAAATGGAGTTGCCAAATTATAATAGCCAATATTCTTCAACAGGAAGGCCTGTATAAATACTAACAAAACAAATCTTATCAGGTTGACCAGAATAATTCTACTCATTATTTCGTACAGATTCTAGTTGTTCCTTCTCCGCGGCGAAGGCATTTTTAATAACGTACACATACTGCATCGTCGAAAAGTCAGTATGCAGTTTCACTATAATATCGGGGAAGCTTTCGCCATTCTTTGAGCGTGTCGCTGTAATCTTTCCAATGAACAGTCCCGCCGGGAACAACGTTGAGTAGCCCGACGTCACAACATGTTGCCCTTTCTTAACAACGATATGATTCGGAATATCTTGTAACAGCATAAGCTCCGGATCATAAATACCTTCACCCCAGACCAGCGATCCAAAGGCTTTACTTTCCTCAATGCTCGCGCTGATACGGGTGTCCGTATTTAATAAGGATGTTATCGTAGCATAGTTCTCAGAAACGTTTCGCACAATACCGACAATGCCAGTGGCACATATTACACCCATGCCACGGGCGATACCATGTTTGCTGCCGCGGTTTATTGTTATGAAATTCTCCTTTTGATGAACTGAGTTGTTAACGATACGGGCGACAATATAGGTATATTGTTGTCGCTTTAGCGTGTCAATAACACTTTGCTGCTTCACACTGTCATCGAAATAAGCACTTTGCTGTAAGCTCCTCAGTCGCGCGTTCTCCGCAGCCAGGCTGTCATTAATACGAGCCAGGTGTAAATAGCTTTGAAATTCATCCAGTCGCTGATAGGCTTCTCCGATGAACTTGTTCGAGGTATTGAGTACTCCCGAACGTTGAAATGAGTTGTTGCTTATTACCAGATACAGGGAGGCAATAAAGAAAATTATGAAAAGGAAAAATGCGTTGTACTTACTGATTAATAGCCAGAGGTTACGCATATACTTTATGGTAAAAGCGGCGGAGACCCGCCGCTTAATGTTTAATTTATTGCATTAAGAATTTATAGCCCCCGATATTTTTAAGGGCAATACCTGTACCGCGAACCACCGCTCTCAGTGGATCCTCAGCCACATGCACCGGCAACTTGGTCTTCGCTGCTACGCGCTTATCAAGGCCTCGAAGCAAGGCACCGCCACCGGTAAGGTAAATGCCGGTCTGGTAGATATCGGCGGAAAGTTCCGGAGGCGTAATCTCCAGAGCCTTAAGAATGGCCTCTTCGATTTTAGAAATTGATTTATCTAAACAATGGGCAATCTCGGTATAGGATACAGTGATCTGTTTTGGTATTCCTGTCATCAGATCGCGGCCTTGTACCGCGAAGTCTGCTGGTGGATCGCTGAGCTCTGGAAGAGCCGAGCCTACCTCGATCTTAATTTTTTCTGCCGTACGCTCGCCGATCATAATATTATGCTGGCGACGAATATATTGAACGATATCGCTATCAAAGTTGTCCCCGGCAACACGGATCGACTGGTCACATACAATGCCCGATAAAGCTATGACAGCGATTTCTGTCGTTCCTCCACCGATATCGATAATCATGTTACCCATGGGCTCTTCAACATCTATTCCGATACCCACAGCCGCAGCCATCGGCTCATGAATAAGGTAAACCTCTTTCGCTCCCGCAATCTCCGCAGAGTCACGTACCGCTCTTTTCTCAACTTCGGTAATCCCTGATGGAATACAAATTACCATACGTAATGAAGGAAAGAACCATCCTTTGCCATTGTTGATCTTTTTGATCATACCACGAATCATATGTTCCGCGGCATTGAAGTCTGCAATAACACCATCCTTTAGCGGTCGTACAGTACGAATATTTTCGTGTGTCTTACCCTCCATCTGCATAGCCTGTCTGCCGATAGCGATCACTTTATTTGTCGTGCGATCAAATGCTACAATCGAAGGCTCATCAACAACAACTTTATCATTATGTATGATCAGGGTATTGGCAGTACCCAAATCAAGTGCGATTTCTTGTGTAAACCAGTTAAATAGACCCATTAGGGATATGTTTAATATATTGTAAAAGTATGCAAAGGTAAATTAATTACTCTATTGCTTCAATAGCTACACTTATTTAATATGCGGAAGGGACATTGTTTTATTAATGTCCCTTCTTTTTTGTTCTTTTAATGCTTGAAGTGTCTAACTCCTGTCATTACCATTGAAATTCCCTTCGAATCGGCCATCTCAATAGACAATTTATCTTTTATAGATCCGCCCGGTTGAAGAACGCTTGCAATTCCAGCCTCTGCCGCGATTTCAACGCAGTCAGGGAAGGGGAAGAACGCGTCTGAAGCCATAGCACATCCCTTTACATCAAAGTTAAATGCCTTAGCCTTTTCCAATGCCTGTCTTAAAGCATCTACCCTGGAAGTTTGTCCCACACCACTTGCCAGCAGCTGACCATCCTTCGCTAGTACAATCGTGTTCGACTTAGTATGTTTAACAAGCTTGTTAGCGAAATAAAGATCCTGCAATTCCTGCGCTGTAGGTTTGCGATCTGTTACCGCCGTCATTTGCTCAGGACCCTCAATCTGAGCGTCCTTATCCTGCTCAATAACACCGTTTAATAAGGTCTTAAATAAGCGCGTTGGCAAGGCCACTTCCTTACGGAGTAAAAGAATGCGGTTTTTCTTCTCCGTCAATATAGCTAAAGCCTCTTTACTGAATGCCGGAGCAATTAATACCTCGAAGAACAATTTATTAATTTCCGCTGCTGTAGCTCCGTCTACTTCACCGTTGCATATAATTACGCCACCAAAGGCTGATACCGGATCACAGGCCAATGCCAGTGTCCAGGCCTCCTGCAATGAAGTTCTTGAGGCTACACCGCAAGCGTTTGTATGTTTTAATATCGCAAACGTAGGCTCATTGAATTCATCAATGAGAGCTACCGCGGCATCAATGTCTACCAGGTTGTTATAAGAAAGCTCCTTGCCATTCAGCTGGTCAAACATCGCTGACAGATCTCCATAGAAATATCCTTTCTGATGAGGATTCTCTCCATATCTTAATACCTGGGCCTGTTGCTCACTCTGTTTGAACAGATGCAAGGGCTCTTCCTGATTGAAGTAGTTGAAGATTGCCGTATCATAATGTGATGAAATATTAAATGCTTTCTGGGCGAAACGTTTCCTGTCAGCCAGTGTAGTGGCTCCGTCATTCTCCTCCAGAATGTTCAATAGTGTACTATAGTCATCCTTTGATGCAACGATCACCACATCGTTGAAATTCTTGGCCGCGGCACGGATAAGGGAAATTCCACCAATGTCAATTTTTTCAATGATATCAGCTTCCGGCAACGCCGCTTTAACGGTTTCTTCAAACGGATACAGATCGACGATGACGAGGTCTATTTCCGGAATTTCATATTGAGTTATCTGTTCTTTATCTTCCTGAAGGCTTCTTCTTGAAAGGATACCTCCGAATACTTTAGGATGAAGTGTCTTTACCCGCCCACCAAGAATTGAAGGATACGATGTGAGGTCTTCAACAGGAACAACATCACAACCTTGCTCTCTGATAAACTTTTCCGTACCCCCGGTAGAATAAAAGGTAACACCGCAATCATTTAGTTTTTTGATCAGCGGTTCTAATCCATCTTTATAATATACTGAAATTAAAGCGTTTTTGATTTTTACAGGATGACTCATTGAAAACGAAATTAAAGGCGCAAAGATATGATTTTTACCGCTCATCTGATTTAGCTTTAATCGGAATTTTTAATTATTCGCTTCTGTCTCAAAATGTTTCGTAAAAACACTGCCAGTATAATGTAAAATCCGAGTTCTCTACCTTTCCCTTCATCACAGCCCATCATCATTGTGATATCTTACTGGTTTTATATTGACTTCTAAATCGCATTGTTTTGGTGCTAGTGTAACAATGATGTATGTTTTGTAACAATCGGTTCGGAGCTTGAAAAAGTATATTTCCTTTTGTCATAGTTTTGTTTGTAATCTTCGAATGTTGAAAGGAACGGAGATTTCGTTCACCATAATTTGCTGCTTTTTGTGCATACTTTTCGTTATATACTTAGTCTGATCTGTGTACTCTGCAGCTGCGGTTTGCTGGCACAACGAGCTCCGGGCCCCTATCAGCCACCGCCCCGGTATGGTATAAAGTCAAATATGTTGTACCTGCTGACTGGTTCGCTCAACGTGGCCTTCGAACAGCAGATGTCGTCAAATACTTCGCTGGACATTCAGTTAGGCTATAGCCCCTGGGAAATGGGCTCGGACCGTAAATATAAACACCTGCTGCTGCAACCCGAGCTTCGGTACCATCTCAGTAGCTCTCAATACAGCATTTTTACCGGGCCTCATATTATTTACACCTATTATAATGTCGCCCGCATGCGACACCCTTTCGCTGCGTCCCATAGTGGTGACCGATACGAGGGTAAAGGGATCGGTGCCGGCATTTCACTGGGAAAGACGTGCTTGCTGAGCGATGTGCTAAGCCTGGAGTTCTGCGCTGGAGTTGGATTTGTAAAGCTTGAGTATGATCGCTTTGAGCCTGGAGATTGCGGACGTTTTATTGAATCAGGTAAGCATAATTATTATGGCCCTACACGACTTGGCCTTTCTATAATATATAATCTATGGTAAGGGAAATGTTCATAGTGTTCAGAATTGTGGTCTGTCTTTTTACCGTCGTATTGATGCAGGGCTGTATTGCCGAGGATCTTAGCCGGTGTGCCCCGAAAAATAATGTGGATATTTTGTTTACCAACGCCGCATTAACAAAAAGCATATCCTTTGTTGATCTTGGGATTTTTGATGAGCGGGGGCGTTGCCTGGAAATTATTCATCTTAACCGTTATCGGTTAAATTCTTTTAAAGGTGTGCATCTGGGCTTATGCCCGGGTAAGTATAAAATACGCGGATGGGCAAATGCAGGCGCCCGAACGACGCTTGTCGGATTTACTCCGGACAGTGATCTGACCTCGGTAAATCTTTTTCATCCGAACACCGGCACCCTTAAAGACATCGATGAAAATGATCCAGTTTATTTTTTTTCACTCGATATAGACGTGCCATCGGCAACATTGCAAACCTTTCCTGTCGTGTTACGGGCTGCTCATGTGTTGTTTCGTGTACATGTTGCCGGACTTATCAAGCAATATCCGGTAGATACGGAAGCGTTACCTCGCCTGCGATTGCGAAATGTTCGTGGAGGATATAATAGTGAGATGTCCAAGGTCGGACGCTTTGTCAATTATAATCCTCCACGAGGAACGTCGGTAAATCAGCTGTTCCTGAGTTCTCTCACCGAATTCAGGACACTCAGATTTAGCGAAGATGAGCCCTTGAGTCTGGAAGTACTCAATGATACCGGAGGTCGCGAGAGTATCCTTTTTCAGCTGAATGTGCACCAGTTTATGAAAGATAATAACCTCAGTATCGCGGAGGATGATCTCACCGTCATTCCTATCTACATCCGTTTTGTAAACGCACAAATTGTGATACAGGTGAACCCCTGGGACGAGAGTACGACGATTGAACCTGATATGAATCCTTAATACCCCTTAAATAAATCAAATATGAAAACTATTTTTATGAAAAGTATCCTTTGTGTAATAACAGGGATTATGGCTATTACTACTGCCTGTAAGAAAGAAGGTACCACGGATATTGTTCCTGATGAGCCTCAGGAAGTGCGCCGCGTTACCCTTAGCGTGAAAAGTGAGACTATCACAGCCTACGCCATGGAAGATACCCGTGAAAACACGGCTGCAACATTTGCGGCTCCGGGGTTTGTGTTCTTTCTGGATAAGGACGACAATATCGTTAAGCGTGTTAAGTTGGTATCTACCGGTACTCATACGGACGACCAGATTGTCGTTGCCCCTGGCGCAACTTCCATGTCGGTACAAAAGGTTCCCGCAATAGCTACTCAGGTATATGTGCTGGCGAATGTAAATGATGACTTCGCGGTGAAGACCTCCGGAAGCTTCAACGTAAAGACCTTGGCTGATATTAAGAGTTTTAGCCTTGATGCTACTAGTATCGATAAGCAACTTATTACAGCAGTTCCGATGGACGGCCTCGCTAATGGCCCTGATTATTCATTCAGTGAGATCGATAATACCGTAAGTGCCACTGTTAAAGTGCAGCCTCTTATGGCCCGTTTTGAGATTGCCGCGGTGACTTATGACGGTAATGCCATCGCTACTGGCGATAATGCCGGAAGTATCGCCGGATTTAAACTTCTGGGTATGTTTATGAATAGTGTCGCTACTAAAAGGTCTTTTGATCTCGCTCAAAGCATCGCGCCTGCTGATCAGTTTTTCGTAAATAGTGCCGCGAGTTTCAATTTCAGCGACAACAGCGGATCCTATCCTAATAATAAACTTATTGGAGAAATCGATGACGCTGATGGCATTGCCGGTGCTATTGATGCACAGATGAGTAAAACTCCCGCTGTTGTTGGTAATGTGTGGGCTTATCATATCTTTCCCGCCAAAAGTGTCGAGATGACTCTGCCTCAAATTGTATTAAAGATACAGGTTACGGACAAGGGAACTTCCGGATTTAATCCTGGGATTTACTGGGTGACAGTAAAGAACTTTAATTCGGGGGGTAGCGCTATCACTCAGTTCGACAGAAATAAATTATATAAGATAAACGCTATTACTTTTAATAATAACCATCTGTCAGATTCACCACTTCATAGTTTCTCCAATGCTACTATTGACATAAGCGTGGAAAACTGGGATACTATTGTAACGGAACCCAATATGGATCCAACGCGATAATCGTTGGGTTATTCTGACTCTTGCGCTAAAAGAAATAAGAGTCAGAATGGCCTTTGATTGGAAGTTTTTTCCAAAACAGTTTCTTATCAAAGGCTTTTCATTTTTTTAATCAGGCCCTCAATGACTTTGGGGAAGTGTAAATGCTCAAGTTGCTGACCCTTAAACTTAACGGTTTTAAGGTCGTCACCTTCTTCAATTTTAAATTTTGATTGATGGATCACTTCTCCCTCATCATACTTGCCGTTAACAAAATGAATGGTAATGCCCGACTCGGCTTCTTTATTTGCCAGAATGGCTTTATGTACGTGATCGCCATACATTCCCTTGCCTCCGTATTTCGGGAGTAGGGCAGGATGAATGTTGATGATCTGGTTAGGGTAGGCTTTTAGAAGATTTTCCGGAATCAACCACATGAATCCTGCCAGTACGATCAGGTCGATCTCCATCTTCTTTAAGAGCTTTACAATGGTGTCACTCTCATAAAAATCAAAACGGTCAAAAATATGCGATGGTATTTCAAAATTGTCGGCGCGCTGTAACACATATGCTGTTGGATTATTGCTTAGAATAATAGCTACTTCAGCGTCTGGATGCTTTTTAAAATGTTCCATGATTTTCTGTGCGTTTGAGCCAGAGCCGGAGGCGAAAATTGCGATTCGTTTCACGTAGTTGTTGCTTTTATAGAATAATCTTAACTGCCCGGTGGTGTCGGTATTCAACGATGTTTCCTGATTTAAGAACGTTAACATTTCTGCAGCTTACCAAATATAGAAAACATCTGATGATTGACAACGCTGTCTGTGTCTATTAATGAATGTTGGCATACAGAAATGACAGCGGTTACAGAATATTTCCCTCAGAATGACTGTGTTTTCGTAACAATTGTGTTCATCCTGCAACAATCAGATATATCATCATCTCACTGATACTGTGAATGGATAAATTTGGGTCTCGACTTTGACGTCTCTCTTTTTAAGACTCGTAGCAGCGTGTCCTGCCAGTGTTTCGATATGTGATGTCTGGTACTGAACGTCTCAATAGCGAAGTTTTCTATTTGTTCTTTTCTTCACATGGCTAGTATCTTCTATTGGGTTTTAATCCATGCAGAGGTTGCCAGTATACTATTTACGTGTCGATATTATATATATACGTTTTCTAGGCTTTTAAAGAATCATACTTGTTTGTACTATGTTAAAAGAAAAATCCATTAAAAATGCGTTTAAGTTAACGACGCTTATCGATATGCTGAGCTCATTTCGTTTTCGCTTATTTGCTGCTATGTCCTCTCTGGTAGTTGTGCTCCTGGCTTGGCTTTGTTTCTTTATTGTTTTTTCCAGAAAGCAGCAAAGTGTAGAACGCTCTTTAATGAAAATGCGACAGATTGAGCACCTGCAGATGTTGTCCAACAACATGCTGGAAAGCTTCATTCTCAATACCTATCGCGCACCCAAACATGATAAGCCAGTCAAAGTGCAGGGAGTTGACAGCTTTTTGAAAGGACAAGATTCTGTGCACCGTGTATTGCTCTCATTATATAGGGACGGAAACCTCGCCCAATTAGGAATGCAAAGTGAGCTTGATAGCCTGATGACTATTAGCCGCGTCACGGCGAGGGCAGCACAGCGGCTTCTTGATTTCGTGGAAAAGGAATCTTTTGATATATATGGTGCAGACGGAATTTCGAGATCCTCATCTATACGGTCAAGAGATTTTAAGTTAATCAAAACTCGCGACTTGCTTCGTTTATCCTCTTATGAAAAAGAGTATTTGCTCAAACTCAGCGAATATGGGGCTATGGCGGTACTACAGACTGTCGACTCTCTGATGGGTACGCTACCGCGCCCTAGCAGGGATTATGTTCATTTAGAGAAATTTCGCTCGGATTTTTTTTCTTTATATCGCTATAATGATAGTATTGGTTTTAATAACGATAAGGGGATGGTCCCCAAGTTGTTACGATTGACAGAGAAGTTTGAAACTCATTTCGGACTTGTCTACCTTGACACTAAGATGTATTTCGCCCGCGGTCGTGATCGCTTTCAGCAGACGCTGATCTATATACTTGTGGGGATGCTCGTGTTGTTTTTGGTCGCAAGTTTCTTTTTTTCCAGATATTTCACCGCTGATCTGAAGAAACTAAATGATCGGATGGCTTTATATTTTAAGGAGGGCCCTGGCGAGAGCAGTGCTACGGACATTCCCCGAAAGCCAGCTCGTATCCGTGAAATCGAGTCGCTAAACTCCCTTTTTGATAAGTTGCAAATTACAATTAACCAGTACGTTGCCCGGATTAATCACCATAATGAAGAGTTGCAGTCGCAAGCGGAAAGTCTTGAGCGTTTGAATATTAGCTTGGCAAGTAAGAGTAAAGAGGAAGAGGTCGCCCGCGAGGCTGCGGAACGGGCTAACAAAGCGAAGAGTATTTTTCTCGCGACAATGAGCCACGAGATTAGAACCCCCTTGAATGGTATCCTCGGTATGTCGGCGTTACTTGCCGATACCTCGCTCGATATTGAACAGCGAGACTATCTCGATTCTGTACGACGTAGTGGTGAGGCGCTGTTAGGTGTCATTAGCGATGTCCTTGATCTTTCTAAAATTGAATCAGGTAATCTACAAATCAGCAACACGCAATTTGACTTGCATCTGTTGGTCGAAGACGTGATGAAAATGTTTTCATCTCAGGCCGCGGCGGAAAACATTAATTGGTATTACCGGATTGCGAAATCGGTACCTCGATTGGTAAAGGGAGACAGTGCTCATGTAAAACAAGTTCTTATTAATCTCGTAGGGAATGCGTTGAAATTTACTAAAGATGGCGACGTGTTTTTCATTATTGAGCGCAACTTCAAGAGTTCAAAGGATGGAGCTATTACGATTGATTTTCTGATTAAAGATGAAGGGATTGGACTTGCTCCTGATAAACTGGAACTTATTTTCGAGTCCTTTACCCAAGCTGACGACTCTGTGAGCAGAAGATTTGGCGGCACAGGACTGGGGCTCGCTATTAGCAGAAGACTGGCTCGCTTAATGGGCGGAGATATTATCGCCTCAAACAGGAGAATAAAAGGAAGCTGTTTCCGCTTTTCAGTTCCCTTTGTCCCTTGTTCAGGTACTCAGGAGTGCCCCCCCTCGAAGCAACGCACCTTTGAGGGTAAAAAAGTGCTACTGCTTGAGCCGCATGGAGGACAGCGCAATGTTCTTACAGAATTTATGTTTTTACGTGGACTACAAGTAACCGCCCCTCAGTATCCTGAGCTTTACCCCGAGTTGCTTAAGAAAAATCAATTTGACCTGGTAATCACCGGTTTATTAAATGATGAATTTGGAGGAGGAGATCTTGTAAAAACCGTTAAGACGCTAAATCCTGACGTTAAGGTGTGGGCACTGATGCCTATTAACTGGCGAAGTAAAGGCAAACATATGGAGATGTTTGATCTTGTGTTAGGTAAGCCTGTCATCTGCAGTACGTTTACTAATGAACTCATTCAATTGTTTAACGCTCCTGCTGCCACTGACGAGGTCGACACTGGCTTAGTATTGGATGATACGCTTGCTATTCATTACCCTTTGAGCATTCTTGTGGCCGAGGATAATATTATTAATCAAAAGCTTATAGAAAAGGCATTAAAACGATTGGGGTATGATATTGTTATTGCGGCTAACGGTAAAGAAGCTCTTGTGTTAATGCGACAGAGACCGTTTCAGCTGGTTTTTATGGATATACAAATGCCTGAAATGGATGGCCTTGAAGCTACGCGAAAAATAAGAGATTTTTATGGTAACCGGCATTGTATTGTTGCCATGACTGCAAATGTTACTGAAGATGACCGCGCACAATGCATGGATGCGGGTATGGATGATTTCGTTCCTAAGCCTATCGATATTAATAATTTACCGGCTCTTATTAAGAAAGCACATGATCACTCAATGCAGACGTTTTAATAGCTTAATCTCAATAGTTCAAAACAATATAATGTTCTTCAAGTTGCTTTTTATATCTACCAAATTAAAATAGTATGAAAACATTAAGCAATCATGTTGTAGCTATTCTTACAGAGAATGGCTTTGAGGAAGTAGAGTTGACAAGTCCTAAACAGGCTTTAGAAGATGCCGGCGCAACGGTGCATATTGTTTCACCTCAAAGAGATAAAGTGAAAGCAATGAAAGATCATGACTGGTCCATAGAATTACCAGTAGATAAACACGTTGCTGCCGTACATGCCGAAGCATACGACGCACTCGTGCTTCCGGGAGGTGTATTTAACCCCGATAAGCTACGTATGAGCGATGAGGCCATACGCTTTATTCGTGAGTTCTTTGATCAGGGAAAGCCTGTAGCCGCGATATGTCATGGCCCTCAATCGCTCATAACGGCCGATGTGGTGAAAGACAGGAAAATGACCTCCTATCCATCTGTAAGTGTTGATCTAATAAATGCGGGAGCGCATTGGGAAGACAAGGAAGTGGTAGTTGATCAGGGGCTTGTCACCAGTAGAAATCCCGATGATCTGCCGGCCTTTAATAAAAAGATGATCGAAGAAATATCGGAAGGCGTACATCAGGGACAGCATAGTTAATCGCAGTCTTCGGGTTAAAGGCATCACGCCGGCACGCTGCCATCTATTACGATTTCTTAAATAAAGCGAGCTCTTAGGGGTTCGCTTTTTATTTTATCCAACTGTTGGAAGATATTTCCGCAGAGTCTATATGCGTAATATTAGATGCTTATGACATCTCTCTCCATGCTTTTACATGATGCAGGGAGCTAAATTAATGCCTAGTTGCAGCCTCTATAACACCTCCTTTTCTCATATCTTGTTAAAGATTGGTTATAGTTTGGGTATAGGCAGCGTATTCATGTTGCTTAAGCATCACCCCAAAAAGGCCATACATAGCCCACTCCCTGACCTATGTTAGT
>DKIV01000032.1 GCA_002454425.1 Sphingobacteriaceae bacterium UBA6709 | reverse complement strand
CCTACCGGTTGAGCCGCACACTATCGCACATCTTTTCAGCCACTAAAACCAAGGAGCTTGGTTATACACGATTGGCTCGATGGTACGATGAAGTGGAAAAGGCCAGAATGAAAACCTTCTCTTCGGTACGAAGAACGATTCAAAATCATTACCAATCCATCCTGAATTACTTTGACAACCGAAGTACAAATGCCTCTGCTGAGTCATTCAATGCCAAGATCAAAGCTCTCAGAAGCCAGTTCAGAGGAGTTCGAAATATCAATTTCTTCATGTACCGCCTCATGAAAATTTATGCTTAGTCCACAGGTTTTCGGCTTGATCCGAAGAGCCTTGCTATAGCAATAAAAAAGGGATTAAAATGAAAAATGGCACCATTTGTCTTCCAATGGCACCATTTGTCGTTTTTGTCGGGGTGGCAGGATTCGAACCTACGACCTCCACATCCCAAATGTGGCGCGATACCGGGCTACGCTACACCCCGAGTGGTGTATAAATATAACAGATTAAAGTCGGGGTGGCAGGATTCGAACCTACGACCTCCACATCCCAAATGTGGCGCGATACCGGGCTACGCTACACCCCGAACTTCTGTTTCAATATTCTTAAGAACGCTCTTCCTTTCGGGAAGAGTTGCGGTGAGGGAGGGATTCGAACCCTCGGTACGGTTACCCGTACGACAGTTTAGCAAACTGTTCCTTTCGGCCTCTCAGGCACCTCACCCCCCTTGTTTGAAGGTCTGCAAATATAGCAATTCATATATTTCTGCAAAAATAATTTTTGCTATTAAATGCGTTAAATCCTGACTTTCTGCTTTGGTCGGTTAAAAACTTCTGACTTACACAGGCTTACAGTAATAAGTTTTTTTTATTTTTTTTCTAATGAGCGGCGATGGGAGGGGAGATTACCTTCAAATTTCGCCTAAACTGCGTTTTTAGGCAACCTGTCAGGATGGAATTTGATAGCTGAAAATCTTAAAAGCCACAATTTATCGTTGCTTTCATTGGAAAAACATCTCATGGGTTGTGTAGTATTTGTCTTAATAACGGTGTTGCGGCCCTGTAATAATCGAATGTGATGGGAGCTAGATTGTTCTGTTATTCAAGTTTGAGAAGTTCAAGGTAAGGGTCACCTTGCAGTCCGAGTAGAAGTGCAAAGGCCGGCTCTGTTTTCAAACCGTCTCTTTTCAGTGCAATAATCTTTTCGCGAAATTCATTTCCATGGCTCATTAATAATTTATGTTCGATAATCATGTGGCGATAAGCGAGCTGCTGTTCGCTTGGAATGTTTTGACCGAAAATCTCAATCCACGTATTTTCTATAATAAACGAAGCAAACACAATGGCCGGCTGGGAATCCTCGGATTTGGTAATCGTAAATCCTATTTCCGAACTAAAGTGTATTTCAACAATTTCTGCGAACTCGCTGCCATCCTTGAAATAACAGATTATGTCAAGATCGCTATCCTCAATATCTATATTAATGGGAATAGTGCCTGTTAGAATCGGTGTATATGCACTAAGCTTGTCCATAATGTTACAGGTCGATAACAGCCGGTAAGCCGCCTGCTGACGCTTATTCCCGTTCTTAAGATAATCTATGGTCTCAAAAAGCATGATCAAAATTTTATTGTTTACTTAATCTCCGTGTTTTTATTTCAAGCTCGTCATTGCCGCATTATAACTTCTTCATGATTATTACTCCGGCCATGATTAATAGGAAGCCGAGTACGCGTCCTACACTTAGTACATGACTCTGAGCTTCTAGAAGCTCAGAGTGTTCCATCAACGCAGACAATAATAGCTGTCCAGCCACAACCAGACCAAAGGTTAAGCCCGGTCCGATTTTCGGAAATGCAAGTACTATCACGGTAACGTAGAATGCTCCCACCAGGCCGCCCACCCAAGCATAAGGAGGAGCATCCTTTAATGTTCGCCAGGATATATGCTGCGAGCTTATAAGAATGTACACTGCCAAGCCCAACATGCCTACGGCGAAAGATATAGCGGATGCATGTATTGCGCTTCCGCCTGCTTTGGCTAATTTGTTGTTCATTCCCGCCTGAAGCGGGAGAAATGCGCCGGCAACAAATGCCATGATAATCCATGTTAATTTTTCCATTGGTATGAAATTTTAGTTCATAAAGCCTCTTTTGTATTGCCAGGGAAGCATTTGTGTCTGTTGAAGCTCGATAGCCGCATTTATTGCGAAGTAAGGGTTTCGGAGGTGTTCTCTTGCCATCACTGCCAGATCCGCGAGATCATTTGTGATAATGTCATTTGCCTGCTGTGCTGAGTTAATCATCCCTACCGCGCCTACATGAATCTCTGTAGCTTTTTTAATCGAGGTGGCTAAAGGTAGCTGATAACCCGCTTTCGAAACTGAAGCAGGTACCTGTACAAGTCCTCCGCCCGAAGCGGTGATCACATCAACACCGTGGCTTTTCAGGATTTGCGCCAAGCGTAGCGTGTCGTCCATGTTCCAGGCTTCAGGCGCATCGCTGTAGTCGATAGCTGATAGTCGCAAAAGTAGCGGCACCTCTTGGGGGATCGACTTACGAACGGCATCCGTTACCCGTATTGTCAGACGAATTCTGTTTTCAAATGAACCTCCGTATTCATCCGTTCTTTTATTAAATAAGGAAGAATAGAATTGATGCAGCAGGTAGCCATGAGCAGCGTGGATTTCTATAGTATCAAATCCTGCTTCTATAGCGTTTTTGGCGGCCTGGGCGAACTGCTCGCATACAAGGTCTATTTGAGCTATGCTCATTGCTTCGGGTTGATGTCCATTAAGCTCCGTCGCTGATGCGCTAAAGGCTTTCCATCCTCCTTCATTAAGGGAGAGCGGCAGCATTCCCTCATTGGGATGTCGTCGGCTCGCTTTAGCTCCGGCATGCCACAGTTGTACGCCTATTTTAGCATCCTGCGCGTGAACGAAGTCAGTAATAGTACGCCAGCTATCGATCTGCTGGGGGCTCCAGATACCGGTATCAGCAGTAGTGCACATCGCTTCCGGAGCTATAGCCGTGCATTCAGTAAGTATAAGGCCAGCTCCACCCACCGCACGACTACCCAAGTGTACAAGATGCCAATTGCCGGGAATGCCATTGTTAGCGCTATATTGCTGCATCGGCGATAGGACAATCCTGTTTTTTAAAGTTAAACCGCGTAATTGTAAAGGACTAAAAAGATTTTTCATGTTGTTTGTATTTGTGAATACAAATTTCAGTTATCGTCAGGGGGATGGCGATGAACTGCTTCAAAAAAACAACTTGAACTAGTTCAATTTCGGTTTTCTTGTTTTGTTATTACGTATTTTTGAGAGAAACTCTGTTGACATGCCAAGAAAAGAAGCTATGATGTATTGCGGTATATCATTTACGAAGCGGGGGTATTTACTTAGGAAGTGTTCATAGCGCTGTTCCGCTGTCAATGTGAGGTTATTGATGATGCGGCGCTGTTGAGCTGCTAATCCTCGTTCTGCAATGATGCGGAAAAATGTTTCGTATTTATGACTCTCTGATTTCATTAATTGTTCTTCGTCAAAATCCAACTGTAAAACGGTGGAATCAGAGATAGCCTCGACAAATAGTTGTGCCGGATTCTGGAAAATGTAACTGTTGTAATCTGTAATCCACCAATCAGCTATCGCTAATGCAATGGTGGATTCGTTTCCTGACTCGTTGAGAATAAACGAACGTAATGCACCATCAACAACGTAAAACCGTTGTTTGGCCACAAATTCAGGTTGAACAATCAATTGTTTCCTTCTTAGTTTTCGTTCTTTGAACGCAGCTGTAAAACGCTCCGCCTCCTGGTCTGAAACTGCCACTTTACTGCGAAGGAAGTCCGTTAGCTTTTTCTTGGAGTCTATAGTCATGGATATAAATATAGGATGAAAAGGAGTGATTTCTTTCTTGATTTTTCCTAGCTACCCTGGATAATTGTCAAGTTAGCATTGATCCGGACTAAGCTTGTTAGTAGATTTCAACAACAAGGCATAACGAAAATAAAAAAGTCCTTAAACGTTACATTCAAGGACTTTTCTTTAAAAGTGGAGCCGGAGGGATTCGAACCCTCGTCCAGTTATAGAACTAAATACGCTTTCTACATGCTTATCCGGCCATTAAATTTTCGGGAAGGGGAAGGCTGGCGGATTGCCTGTACCATCTTCCTTAGGTGCTTTATCTCGCTCGCTTAGCACACCTTAAGCAAGCCAGTTTCGTTGATCGATGCCCCGGGTATCAGCCTGACGAAACAGAAGGGCTGATGGGACAAAAGCTGAGCTAATTCTAAATTAGGCAGCTAAGGCGTAGTTATTTTCGCCAATTATAGTTTGAGAGTTCAGATTTAAGCGCTAGTCTCACAACGCGCTGCATGCTTACATACCCGTCGCTATCCTGTCAATTCCGGTCGACCCCTGTATGCTGTGTAGAGAACAAAGATACGCAATTATTTTGGCTCTATCAATGTATTGGCAAGGTCAGCGCGAAGTGTCCTGCCTGGATACTCCAATAAAGCCTTTTCAAGGCAGATCATTGCTTTCTTAAGTTCTTCTTTATTTAGCACATATGCCAGACGTACTTCATCCGTTCCTGCACCCTCCGTTGAGTAGAAACCTGCTGCCGGAGCCATCATCACCGTCTGATTTTCATAGGAGAATTTCTCCAGTACCCATTGGCAGAACTTTTCAGAGTCGTCTACCGGCAGGCGCGCAACCACGTAAAAGGCACCCTTAGGTTTCGGACAAAATACGCCTTCCATTTTGTTTAAGCTTTCCACCAGCAGGTCCCGACGAGAGGTATATTCTTCACGCGTTTCTATAAACCAATCATCCGGAGTTTCAGTTCCAGCCTCCGCTGCTATCTGATCTACCATGCCGGGACTTAATCTCGCCTGCGCAAATTTCAACGCTGTGTCAATCACCTCGCGATTCTTAGTCACGAAACATCCTACGCGCGCGCCGCAAGCACTATAACGCTTAGATACACTGTCAAAGACAATCACGTGCTGTTCCAGGCCTTCCAGATGCATAGGCGAATAGAACTGCTCCTCATCATAACAGAATTCGCGATACGCTTCATCAGCGAAAAGATAGAGGTCGTATTTCAAACACAGTTTTTTAAGCTCAATAAGCTCCTCCAGTGAATATAAGTATCCCGAAGGATTATTAGGATTACAGATAAAAATCGCTCGCGTCTTGTCGGTAATCTGTTTTTCAAATTCGCTGATCGGAGGCAGCGCAAAACCAGTTTCAATGTAAGACATTACGGGTTTGATCACCACGCCGCTCATCCATGCGAACGAACTATAGTTGGCATAAAAGGGTTCAGGAATAATGACCTCATCACCCGAGTCAAGGCAGGACTGCATCGCTATAACAATCGCTTCAGAGGCACCACAGGTTACCAGGATATCATCGGGACTCACGTGGTAGTCATACTTGTTATAATAATTGGCAAGCTTTGTTCTGTATGCCAGAGATCCTTCAGAGCGGGTATATGCCCATACTTCGAAATCTACATTCCTGATGGCGTTCATCATGCTTTCAGGAGTTTTAATGTCTGGTTGTCCGATATTGAGGTGAAAAACCTTTTTTCCTTCTCTCTTAGCCTGCTCAGCGTAAGGCGTTAATTTACGGATCGGGGAATATGGCATCCCTAATCCTTTGTTTGAAATCTTTGGCATTTGTGTTCAAAAATAAAAAAACCTCTCCGTATTTCGCGAAGAGGTTTTTCGATATCCTATTTATGGTTAATCTACTGTTTTACTACCTCTCCCTTAATATATAAATATTTAACGGGCGTCTTCGCGTTTGATTTGATGGTGAGTATTTTGTTGAACGCGCCAGGCGCGGCCGCATTAAAAGTTACGGCAATAGTTCCCGCTTCACCCTTCTTAACAGGGGCGCTGGTGTATTTAGGAACAGTGCATCCGCAACTAGACTCAACATTGCTGATGATAAGCGGCTGAGCACCGGTATTAAGAAATTTGAATTCATAAGTTACCGGCTTTCCCTGAGTAATCTTGCCGAAATCATTGGTTTCTTTTTCAAATTTAAACTCAGGTGCATTATCTGCGCGGGCGCTGAAAAGCAGTCCCATAAAAAGCAGCATGGTGCACAGTGCAAATATTCTTTTCATGATTATTTCCATTGAATGTAATGTAAAGGTATTTTATTCTTTGTAAACAATCAAATATTATACCACAAATATTATGGAAGAATGCCGTGAAAACGCCCGTTCTACCGGCATTTTTATTAATTTTGAAGCTTTGCACATATTTTGCTTGAAATGGAAGTTAAAAATCAGTTTCATATCTCCGAACTAAGTTTCGACGATTTCAAGAAGATTATACTTGATGACTATGCCGTATGTTGCCAGAGTCGTCAGGCAAGTCTCTTGGGGCGTAAGGAGGTACTAACCGGGAAAGCCAAGTTTGGAATTTTCGGTGATGGCAAGGAAGTAGCTCAGGTTGCTATGGCCAAGGCTTTTAAACAAGGCGATTGGCGATCGGGGTACTATCGCGATCAGACTTTCATGTTCGCCACAGGCATGGCTACCGTTACTCAGTTTTTTGCCCAGCTATATGCCAACACCGATATAAATGAGGATCCTTTCTCCGGTGGGCGACAAATGAATTCGCATTACGCTACCCGTTTACTTAATGAAGACGGATCCTGGCGTAATCAAACAGAAACAAAAAATACCTCATCGGATATTTCCACTACCGGAGGGCAGATGGCTCGCCTGGTAGGATTGGCACACGCTTCAAAACTCTATCGTCAAAATCCCGACCTTGCCTATTTAAGTCATTTCTCCCGCGGAGGTAATGAGGTGGCTTTTGGTACCATTGGAAACGGATCTACCTCTGAAGGTGTGTTTTTTGAGGCTATCAATGCCGCGGGGGTGCTGCAGATCCCGATGGCAATCTCTATTTGGGATGATGCTTACGCCATCTCGGTACCTGCGTCATTACAAACAACAAAAGAAGATATCTCCGAAGTATTAAAGGGTTTTCAGCGCGATGATAAAGGGGCTGGCTTTGAGATATTTAAGGTAAGAGGCTGGGATTACGCGGGCCTTTGCGAAACGTACGAGAAGGCCATCGCCATCTGTCGCGAGAAACATGTTCCTGTAATGATCCATGTAAATGAGTTAACTCAGCCGCAGGGACATTCTACTTCCGGTTCTCATGAGCGTTACAAAAGTCGCGAGAGGCTTGACTGGGAGCAGGAATACGATTGTATCGTACAAATGCGTAAATGGATTCTCGATACCGCCATCGCCTCAGAAGAGGAAGTTCTGCAAATTGAAAGTGACGCCAAGGCGTATGTTCGTAAATGTAAAAATGATGCCTGGGCTACTTACCAGCAAGTGATAAAGGCGGAAGCGGCAGAAGCCGTGACATTGCTTTCGGCACTTGATGACGCGCCGATCAGCGAGATGGCTCGTTACATAAAATCTTTGCCGGAAGTCAGCCGTCGCGACATTATCGAACACGTGCGTAAAGCATTACGTATAAGTGTCAATAATCGTTCAGATGCCCGTCAACAGCTCCTTTCCTGGTACGAGGAACAGATGTCGCTCAATTATGAACGTTATCATTCCCGTTTATTTACAGAATCTGTTGAAGGGCTCAGTGCCGTGCCTGTGGTGCTTCCTGAATATAGAGATGATGCCCGTATGGTCGATGGTCGTGAAATCCTCAATGCCTGTTTTGATCAGAATATACTGCGCGATCCGCGGATTCTCGCCTTTGGTGAGGATGTTGGAAATATCGGAGATGTCAACCAGGGTTTTGCAGGATTACAGGCAAAACATGGCGACTTAAGAGTTGCTGACACCGGCATTCGCGAGAGTACCATCATCGGACAGGGTATAGGGATGGCATTAAGAGGCTTACGCCCTATTGCTGAAATCCAATATCTAGACTATCTTCTTTATTGCATAAATGTTGTAAGTGATGATTTAGCGAGCCTCAGTTACCGTACCAAGGGAGGACAAAAGGCGCCTCTAATCATCAGGACCCGCGGACATCGCCTGGAAGGTGTATGGCATTCCGGTTCGCCGATGTCTATGATTCTTGGCATTATGCGTGGGGTACATATCTGTGTTCCTCGTAATATGACGCAGGCTGCCGGTATGTATAACACGCTGTTGCGAGCTGATGAGCCTGCTTTGGTAATCGAATGCCTTAACGGATATCGTCTCAAAGAACGTATGCCCGACAACGTAGGTGAATTTACAGTGCCATTAGGGCACGCGGAGGTTGTCAGAGAAGGCAGCGACCTTACTGTAGTATCTTACGGTTCTACGCTGAGGGTGGTTGAAGAAGCAGCCCTTGAACTGGAAAAGATGGGCATCTCTATTGAGATCGTCGATCCGCAGACCTTGCATCCTTTCGATGTTAACAATGTATGCGCGCAGTCTTTAGCGAAGACAAATAAACTGGTTGTCGCTGATGAGGATGTACCGGGAGGTGCTTCCGCATTTATTCTTCAGCAGATTCTCGAAAAGCAGAATGGATATTTTATGCTCGATAGTCAGCCTGTCACTATCAGCGCTCATGAACACCGTCCGCCATATGGTTCTGATGGTGATTACTTTACCAAACCCTCTATTGACGATATCATAGAGAAGGTGTATGCTGTAATGTCAGAAGCTGATCCTCATCGTTTTCCTCCGATTTTCTAAGTAAATACATAAAAAAATGCCGGTTGGGAGTATTAACACTCCTCCAACCGGCATTTTTTTATGCGCTTATGTTATAACTTACCTGTATGCCTGTTGGCGTAGCAGGTGATCTGCGATACATAGTGCTGCCATGGCTTCAACGATCGGCACCGCGCGGGGCACGACACATGGATCATGGCGTCCTTTTCCTTTAATTTCCGCTGCCTGACCGCTGCTATCTACCGTTTGCTGGTTATGCATAATCGTGGCTATTGGCTTAAAAGCAACGCGGAAAGTGATATCCATGCCGTTGCTGATACCACCTTGTATGCCACCTGAAAAATTACTTAGCGTACTTATTCCGGTTGTGCTATCCGTTGCGGGAACGAAGGCGTCGTTATGCTCAGAGCCGCGCATTTCAGAACCTGCAAACCCGGAGCCATATTCGAAGCCATGCACTGCGTTAATGCTCAGCATTGCTTTACCAAGGTCAGCATGTAGTTTATCAAAAACAGGCTCACCAATACCCGCAGGGCAATTTCTGATGATGCAGGAGATCTTTCCGCCAACGGTATCGCCCTCTTTGCGTATGCTGTCAATGAGGGTGATCATCTCTTCCGCGGCTGAAGGATTGGCACAGCGCACAATATTACTTTCCCTTGCGGCCTCCAGGGCTTTCAGGTCGCTACTATCGAGATCCGGAGAGTCAATCTTTCCAGCTGAAGAAACATGAGCGAAGATCTCTATTCCCTGTTGTTTAAGGAAGAGCTTCGCCACAGCGCCCGCGGCTACGCGAGCGGCAGTCTCACGCGCTGACGAACGTCCTCCGCCGCGATGGTCTCTTACTCCGTACTTAGCGAAGTAAGTATAATCAGCATGCGACGGGCGGAATATGTCCTTGTTATGGTCATAATCTTTAGAGCGCTGATCTTCATTCGGAATCAACAGCATGATAGGAGTGCCGGTACTTTTACCCTCAAAGATTCCGGAGAGTATGCTTGCGGTATCACTTTCTTTCCTTTGCGTAGTGATGCGCGACTGTCCCGGTTTGCGACGGTCAAGTTCTTCCTGCACAAAGTTCATGTCTATTTCTACTCCCGCCGGGCAGCCATCAATGATCACGCCGATAGCCACACCGTGCGATTCGCCAAAAGTACTTATGCGAAACATTTGACCAATGCTATTTCCTGCCATATGATCGGTTAATTTTGTTTAACTTTTAATATTAAATCCGACTTTCTCAAGGTCTTTCCAGAAGGTGGGGTACGATTTTCCTACCACCGCAGGCTCTTCAATGCTAAGTCCCGGGAGCTTTAAACTAAGAGGCGCAAAAGCCATAGCCATACGATGGTCTTCATACGTTTTGATGCTTACATCCTCCGGAAAATGCAGCGCGGCACAGTCAAGCGTGTACACTTCGTTATCCTCAATCAGGCGAACACCAATTTTGGCAAGCTCATTTTGTAATGCCGCTATACGATCTGTTTCCTTGATTTTCAGGGTCTCCAGACCGGTGAAACTGGCATTATGTTTAAGCGCCGCCGCTACAACGATCACCGTTTGGGCAAGATCCGGGCAGTCCTTCAAATCGAAAAAACTTTCCGTAATGTCAGTTGACGATCTCTTTATTTCGAGTCCCTTATCGGTAAAAGCGCTGCTTACTCCGAACTTCTCCATAATACCACGAATGCGGCTGTCGCCCTGCAGGCTACTTTCCTTGAGGTGGGGGAGGCAGATAACGGCGTCATCAGCCAGTGCAACTACCGCGTACCAATAAGAGGCAGCACTCCAGTCCGGTTCAACGGTGATTGATGCCGGGGTATATTCCTGAGGCTTAATGCTTATAAGATCATCCGCCCAGGTATAGCTGATTCCGCATTCTGTCATCAGTCCAAGGGTCATTTCCACATATGGGCGCGAGGTGAGTTCTCCCTCAATGTTAAGATCCAGACCTTGAGGAAGGCTGGCGCCTGTAAGCAATAGCGAAGTGATATACTGCGAGCTGATGTTTCCGCGAATACTTATATTTTGTCGCTTCTGATCAAAACGTTCGTTGTAAAACCGCAAGGGCGGGAATCCTTCGTTTTCAACATAATCCAGTTTTGCTCCCAGGGAACGTAAGGCCTCAACCAAAATTCCTATAGGACGCTGTTTCATGCGCGCGCTACCGGTAAGTATGGCTGCCTGCGGCCGAATAGCCAAATAGGAACTCAGGAAACGCATAGCAGTACCGGCGGGCCCAATATCTACCGTCACTTCCCTGTCCGCGGCGGCAGCAAGCATGTCAAGGTTTTTCTTAAGCACCACCGTATCGTCAGCTTCCGAAAGGTTGAGCACTTCAACCTTTCCTTTGCTTAAGGCATTCAGAATTAAGGCCCTGTTGCTCTCACTTTTTGAGCCTGTGAGAGCAATGGTGCCGTTAATTGCTTTTTCTGGTTTTGAAAGATGAAGAACTTCTTTCATTATTTATGAGTAACAGGCGATGCCGCGTTCATAATTTCGGCCTGGCGACGAATAGATTCGGTATGAATCAACTCGAGCAGGCGAGTTGTAAACTCCTCGTCAAGCTTCAGCGCTTTGCCAAATACCGCACGTTTTTTAATAATCTCGTCCCAGCGATTAAGCTGTAAAATAGTGATGTCATTATCTTTCTTGTACTCACCAATCTTATCAACAACGGCCATGCGTTCCGCAACCTTCTGAATCAGCTGATCATCAATTTTGTCGATCTGCTCACGCAGGTCTGCCAGAATATCCTTAGCCACAGCGTCCGCAGGTTCTGCCTTACGTACGGTGAGGTTGTCAATGAGTCCTGAAAGCGCTGCCGGCGTAAGCTGTTGCTTAGCGTCCGTCCATGCTACCGAAGGATCAATGTGCGATTCAATCATCAATCCATTCATTTCCAGGTCAAGCGCCTTTTGCGAAATGTAAGGAAGCAGTTCTCTGTTTCCACAGATATGGCTAGGATCGCAGATCACTGGTAATTCAGGGCATAGGGTCTTCAATTGTATAGTAATCTCCCACATCGGCTCATTTCTGAATGCAGATTTCTCAAAAGATGTAAATCCTCTGGAAATCGCTGCCAGCTTTGTAATTCCCACATTGTTAATACGTTCTAAGGCGCCGATCCATAAAGAAAGATCAGGGTTTACAGGGTTTTTCACCATTACCGGGATGTCAACACCCTTCAAGGCGTCGGCAATTTCCTGAACAGTAAAAGGATTCGCCGTAGAACGCGCTCCAACCCATAAGATATCTACTCCAGCCGCCAGTGCTTCTTCAACATGCTTTGCTGTGGCAACTTCAATAGCTACCGGAAGGCCAGTTTCCTGTTTTGCTTTTTTCAGCCATTCCAGACCGATGCTTCCGATACCTTCAAACTCTCCGGGTCTGGTACGAGGTTTCCAGATTCCTGCGCGTAACGCGGCTACTTTGCCGGTTTTAGCAAGCATATTCGCTGTTGCCAGCAACTGTTCTTCGGTTTCTGCGCTGCAGGGGCCTGCAATGATTAGCGGTTTACCGTTAGTGTTGATCCAGGAGTTTAGTGGCTGGATGTTCAGATTGAGTTTCATACTTCAACTATGATTTAAGATTTTTATATTTTTTCTGTTCTATACTTCAGCATTCTTCATGTACTCGCCCATGAGCGTAAAGTTCACCGTGTGACGTAGAGCTGCGCTCAGCGCCTTCTGATAATTGGATACATCATTCCATTCGATATCAACGTAGAAATTATATTCATTTCTGCGACCTAGTACGGGCATAGATTGAATCTTACTAAGATTTACATGATTTTCGGCGAAGATATTCAGGACTTTGGCAAGTGAGCCAACTTCGTTGGTGGTCTGGAAGGAGATCGATGCTTTATTGGCCTTGTCAATATTAGTATTGGCATGATCAGAAAGAATAAGAAAGCGGGTATAATTCTTTTTGTTCGATTCAATACGAGGTTCAAGAATTTCCAGCTCGTAGGTTCTGGCTGCCAGGGAATTTGCTATGGCTACGGTATCTGTAAGCCGCTCATCTCTGATCCGCTTTGCGCAGGCTGCCGTGTCGGTGCTTTCTTTCACCACCCATTGTGGATATTCGTCAAAAAAATCGATACACTGTCTGATTGCGATAGGATGAGATTCTACGGTCTTTATCTGCTCCATTTTAACACCCGGTAACGCCAGCAAGTGCAGTTGTATCCGCAGATATACCTCTCCGATAATGGCGAACCGGTAATCCCGGAGCAGGGTGTAGTTGGGGAGGAGACTGCCTGCGATGGAGTTCTCAATAGCCATGACCACGAAGTCGGCCTCTCCGTTTTTCAGCACCTCGCAAGTTTGTTTAAATGAACTACATTCAATCGTCTCGATATCTTCTCCGAAGAACTTGAATGCTGCTTCTTCATGGAAGGACGCTTTAATTCCTTGTATTGCAACTCTTTTTTTCATGACAAAAAAAAAGTCCCGGTGTTTTACCGGGACTTTAAATATATTTTTTACTTAAGTTAAAACATATCAGTCCCGGCTCTTACTAAAATAGTAAAAGTAACCAAACCAATATGCGTTAACGTGATTGTTCATTTTTTCGTTGTGATAAAGCAAATATAAGTTTCCTTGAATATTTGTCAAAATTATTTTAATAAAAATAAAACTTTTATCTCCACGTTGTTTAATTACATGGGTTTTGTTCCGCTGACCAGGCCGTAATAGAAGTCCAGAGACTCAATGATTTGATCTTCATCAAGAAAAACATTATAGGTACAATCACCGATCTGACGCAATAACGAGAAGTTGATACGTCCGGATTCGTTCTTCTTGTCGTTCTTCATGTAATCCAGAATCGTGGCGTAGCTTTCCTGCATCAAATGATAATCCGGAAAAACGGAACGTATATAGCTCACCACGTCCTCCATATCTGTCCTTGGTAGGCCGCTATGTAAAGAGGAAAGATAACTTTCGCAGATCATACCCATAGCTACAGCCTCTCCATGTAACAAGGGCTGTTTGTCATTTAAGAGGGAGTAGGTTTCCACGGCGTGACCAATCGTGTGTCCAAAATTCAGGATCTTACGAAGTCCCTGCTCGCGGGGATCTTCCATCACCACCGTATTTTTTATGCTTACCGACTGATGGATAATTTCCATGCTCACCTCCATAGGGTCGGTTTCAGAGACTAGCTGATAATAGTCCTTGTCAGCAATCAAGCCATGTTTTACAACCTCGGCGAAACCAGATACCAGTTGAGCGCGGTCCAGGGTCTTTAAAAAGCCAGGATGTATAAATACCGCCTGAGGCTGCGTGAAGGTGCCTATGATATTCTTCACACTGCTCATGTCAATGCCGGTTTTGCCACCTACGGAGGCGTCAACCTGCGAAAGAAGTGTTGTCGGAACCTGAATGAAGTCGATGCCTCTCTTAAATGTTGAAGCCGCGAAGCCACCCATGTCCGTCACCACACCACCGCCTACGTTTATCAGAAGGCTTTTGCGGTCGGCTCCAAAGTCGAGAAGCATTTGCCAGATACCGATGCAATAGTCGATATTTTTATTTTCCTCACCCGGATCAACCTCAATGATATCATAATTTTCCAGCTCGGCCATTGCCTGGCTGATCACTGGCAAGCAATGTTCTGAGGTGTTGCTGTCTACGAGGAAGAATATTTTTGAATAATCTCTGTCTTTCAGGAAGCTGCTCAGCGCCGAAAAGTCTTCACCGAAAAATACAGCATATGAATTGCTCTCTATCGCCTGCATTAGATTACAGTAATTTGTTGTCCATCAAACTCAATGACATCGCCTTTTTTTACTTTAAGACGTTTCCTGTATTCCAATTCCCCATTACACTTTACCATTCCGTCAGACACCACAATTTGTGCCTCACCGCCAGTTTGTACAAGATTGCACGCCTTCAGCAATTGGATAAGCGGAATAAAATCACCTTCGAGTTTAAAGTTTATCATAGATACAAACCTAATAAACTAAGTTCAAAAAGACTAAGCATATCCCTATTTTTGCAGTATTCTCTCCCTTGCTGCCCTTCTTTTTTATTATTTTTTTGGGTGGCGCGCAAGGCTTATCACTCATGAAATAGCCGATGCTCAGAATGTCAAGTCTCTTAATTTGGAACATTGGTCTTTGTTTTAAGGCTCTTCGTCACATTTTTGTAACACGCGTTAATCCCAGGCGTCTTTTTTACGTCCAAAACTGCCGAAGATGAAACCTTACGAAAGGTCAGCTCTTTTATTGTGCCCCCTGGCGTTATTGATCGCGGGAGTTATCAAATTTAGCTTGCATTATGAGATACCTATTAGATACTATTAATCGCTTTCCTAAAAAGAATTCAAGATCTGTGTTTTTCAAGAGCTTCGCAGTCTGCATGCTGCTGCTAGGTTGTCAGTTAGCCATGGTGAAAGCTCAAAGCTCGCGTGATCAGGGCCGATGGATAGATACGAAAGTAAGTGTCAATGGACGGCTGGAAGAGTGGGGCGAATTAGATGAGACTAATAAATCTACGTCCTTAAAATATACCGTTGCAAATAATGCTACCACCCTTTTTCTGGTAATAAAAAGTACCGATCAGTCGTCAATGACAAAGATCCTTGCTGGGGGAATCACTTTTACGATTAACACCGCAGGCAAGAAAAACGATAAAGAAGGTTACCAAATTCAGTTTCCATTGATTAAGCAGGGTGAGGGTAGGCGCTGGCGCCCGCGCCCGCGTAACGCTGACGGTGCCACTGGTACAGACTCTGCCGCGCTCGCCGAGAAAGGCGCGCAGCTGTCGCAGGTAACTAAGGAAATAGGCTTACGTGGCTTCAAGGATATTCAGGACAGCAGCGTGTCTGTCTATAATCTATATGGCATCAAAGCCGCTGCCGCATATGATGCAAACGCCTCTTTAGGAATTGAGCTTGCGATTCCTCTTAAGCTTCTGGAGATAAATCCCGGACAGTTAACGGAGCTTGCCTACAATGTAAAGTTAAATGGCTTAACAATGCCGCAACGACGGGAAAGTCAGGAAGGTGCTACGGCAGCAACCATGGCAAGAGGCGGCGGCGGTCGTAGCCAGGGAGGAATGATAGGCATCTCCGGTGGTTTCGGTCGTGGCGGAGGCATGGGAGGTGGCGGCGGCTTTAACATGCAGGACTTATTCAGCGCAACGGATTTTTGGGCTAAATACCGCATCGTAAATAAGTAGGGGATAGATCTTAATATACCACCCTCTATGGCTGATATGACTCTTATTGTAGTTTATATCAGCAGATTTCAATAATTGCTTATAATCATCAATCGTTTTTAAATGATAAAAATATTTACTTTTCTATCGCTGATCATGTTGGCGATGGGCCTGCACGCGCAGAGTCCTCAGTCTCCGGCATCCAAGCCACCCTTAGGCAGTCGCGAAGTCAGCGGTATCGTGCGCGATAATGAGGATAACCCGCTTCCCGGAGCTATTGTCAAACTTAAGCTTGGTACAGACAGTGTCAGCACAGCAACAAACGAGGATGGTATCTTTGTGTTTAGGAATGTTAAGCTGGCTACGTTTGTGCTTTCTGTACGTAGTATAGGCTTTAAGCCGCAGGTCCGAAAGATGCTTATGAATGACGCCGTGGCGCGTCTTGTCCTTGATCCAATTGTTTTACAATCAGACAGTAAGATGCTCAACGCCGTAGTTGTCAATGGTACTCCCAGCGTCGTTTATAAAACTGATACGGTAGAGTACCGCGCTGCGGATTACAAGGTACGCGAAAATGCAACTGTTGACGAGCTGTTAAAGAAAATGGAAGGCATGGAGGTCGGTACCGACGGTAGCGTTACTCATCAGGGACAGCAGGTTACTAAAGCGCGCCTGAACGGCAAGGATTTTTCCGGTGGCGACGTTGCGCAGGCGATACAGAACCTGCCTGCTGATATCGTTGAGAAGATACAGATTGTTGATGACTATGGCGAAATGGCCGCCCGTACCGGCGTTAAAGATGGCGAGCCGCAGAAGGTTCTCAATATTTTTACGCGTGCCGATCGCTCTGTGGGTACTACAGGTCGTATGGTTGGGCAGTATGGTAGCGACGATCGCTATAACGCACAGCTGAATGTACAGCGTATAAATGCTAATCAACAGCTAAGCTTTACCGGTCGTCTGGCTAACACCATTAATGGAGTAGCCTCGACGGGGATTTTAAATAACGATGGCGGCGGCCGCGGTGGTAATAGCGGGCCCGGGATCTCTCATTCCGGATCTCCCTCCTTTGGTTATCGCGACCAGTGGGGTAAGAAAGTTCAGGTGGTTACCAGTTACCGCTACAACTTCAGGGATAATCAGTCCTGGAACGATTCCTACGGACAGCGGAACTCTACGCGCGGACCCAGCAATTTTATAAATAAAGGGGAGTCTGAGAATAACTCTTATGGCCACAACGTGAACGCGCAGATTGATTATACCATTGATGCTTCTAACTTTCTGCAGATAACTCCTTCATATAGCTACTCTAATCAAACAAGCATCTCTAATAGTATGTCTGATCAGCGCAATTGGTTTGATTCCGGATTTGAACATCAGGTGATAAACGGCGAGCGTAAGTCGGCAAACAAGACGCCGCAATATGACCTCTCCGCGTTATACGTGCATATGTTTAAAAACAAGGCTCGTAATCTTTCCATGCAGATGAGCATTACTCAATCTGATGCTACGCAGAATGGGGAGGTGAACAATTCATTTAAATATTACGCCGATACTACGCTCAATAATCTGGTAAGTGATTCGCTTTCTCACCTCTTGACATCACGCGGCAGCAACCGCCGGACGCTGAAAGGTACTCTTAGTTATCGTGAGCCCATAAGTCTGGTATCTTCACTGGAGTTTACCGCTCAGTACAGCCGAAGTAATTACGACAATGCCGCCTTGTCTGACTCGGTACTTGCTGATGGTTCGCTTATCAGGCTTGACCGACTAAGTAATATTTATGATTATTCCTTTACGGAGTCGCGTCTTTCGTTGAATTATCGTTATTCGGGACAGAAATTTACGTTCTCCGCCGGTGCACGCGCTGTGCCGTACTCGCTCTCCGGGCACCGGGTAAATAACAGCAACGATGGTGCTAATGTCGGCACTTCCCGCAATACCTTTAGGGTAATCCCCCTCTTGTATATGGGATATCAGTGGTCACGCACGCAGCGTCTTACGTTGCGATACACCGGTACTCCGCGCGAACCCAATTTTGATCAGATACAACCTTTCGTGGACAGGACTGATCCAAACAACATTGTTATCGGGAACCCTGATCTTAAGCCTACGTTCACACATACGCTCGATCTGGCATACAATAATTACTTCCCTAATTCAAAGATGAACATTTCGATAAATCTCAATGGCTCGTCCATTGAGAATCAGGTAGCGTCTAACGTTATCCAATTTGTGGAGCAGGTAAGCAATAATGGGCAGACGACCAATCGTACCATTAACCAAACAAATTATGTAAATCTTAACGGTGCTAAATCTTTCGGCAGCCGCTATAATTTTTCGAAGCAATTTGGCGACAGGCGTTATAATCTTTCCCTAAATGGAAATGTCAATTATAATTATGGAGTAGGGTATAGCAATAATCAACTTTATAATACGCGTACGTGGCGATTCAATGAGCGTTTTGGACCGCGCTTAAGTCCAACGGATAATATTGAAATTAATCCCTATATCGCTTACGATCTCACACGTAACTTCAATACGCTCCCTAACGCAACGCAAACAGAAGTGCGCACTACCTCGTTGGCTATTGACGGAAAGTTCTATTTTCTGAAGACCAACCAGTTTAATTACAGTGCTGCCAAGAGCTTCGTTAGCGGTTATGGCCGATTAGGTAACCCCAGTCCTTTTGTTATCAATGCCGGCTTCGAGCGGGAATTTCTCAAACGTAAGAATCTGGTGTTAACGGTAAATGTTTACGATATCCTGCATGAGAACAACTTTGTGCAGCAGACAATTACTTCAACAGGATATACTAATACTCTTTCCAATACCTTAAGCCGGTATTTCCTTGTAGGGGTACGCTATAATCTTCAGAAGTGGAGTGGCGAGCCTATGAGAAATGGCCGCAAGCTACAGCGCCGTGGCGACGGTAGCTTCACGTATTAATACCATGATCGCCGGCATGCCCGGCGATCATGGCTTCGATTACCAGGGTCTGCCTATAACAATGTATATACCTGGTGACGCTTGTCTATAATATACATTCTGCCTATAATAATATGGGTTGCCCCGATAAATACGTTTACGATATCCGGGAGGCAGTGAATGTACCCGTAAGCCATGTGGCGCTCTGACCCTGACATAACCCTGTCGCTGCGGGCGATAATAGTACCCCTGACTGTAATAGTAGTTCACGCCGCGATGTGGCAGTGCGACATAACCCGAGGGAAGCCTTTTGTAATGCTTTACCTTATGTCTTGATTGATGATGGTGTTGGCCGTGATGTTTATCATGATGCCTGACATGACGTGGTTGAGCTTCGCTAAACGAGCTTAATCCAATTAGAGCTATAAACAGCAGAAAAATTCCTTTGATCTTCATCTTGGTGTGTTTTAATGGTAAACGTAAAGAACAGAATGCCCCGAAAGGGAAGTTTATCTTGTGTTTATTGTTTTGACGATTCTTTAATTTCAAGGTTTGATTTAATAACGGTGATATTTTGTAAGGATCTGGTTTATAATTGTTAAAATTTACCAATCGAGCCGCGCTAAGCAAGACTTAGCTGGTTGCTTCCCCTTGATGCTCCCGGCAATGATTGCGGTTAGCGCAATGGAAAATTCTATTGTGGCGCTGAGTCCGGTTGACTTATATTATTGAATATCCCTTGCCGCAAAAGAGTCGGATCATGCTGATTGCAACCTATTTCATTTCACCTGCGACTGCCCCGCAAGAGGAAAGCGACTGAGAAAATTGTCCACAGATGAAAGTTTAAAATTTAAACTATAGGTGTAATTGAAGATTTTGTCGAGGCGATTTGTTTGTTAATTTTCTGTTTGTCAGATTGTTGTTGTTTTTGTGGTGTTCCTGTTAAAAAAGTTTCCTAATTCTTCATGTACTTAACCGGGGCGCCACGCTAAGCGGAATTATTGCATTTGCCACCCAATGCCCTTTGTCGGGAGTCAGCTACCTACCAGCTTCGAGACTGGCTCGGGACTGCTTCGTACCAGACAGCACNNACCACTCGAGCGTGTCTCGAGTGTGTTCTGAGTCAGTCTCGAACCAGGTGGGTAGCACGTGGGTACAAGCGGTGGGCAGGTGAGTGACCTGGCCAGGCGTCGTCCGGACTCTTTGATGTGACATTATGCGACATCGTGAGACATGTTCGCAATGCTCCTGACAGGGAAAGTATGCCGCTGCTGGTTAGGCTTCTTAAGTCGAGTAAATACGTTTTGTTGCGTAGGGATGGGGGGAGGGTTGAAGAATTAAGTAGTTGAAAGATATGGTCTTGACTTGCTGAAAAGATCGTTCCATCTTTGTTCTGTCGGCGCTGCGTACCGGTACCCACCGCAGCGTGTCTGACAACTCCGAAGGCGCCGGGAGGATTCGGGCGGCATCACAAATTAAGTTCGATCGTTATGGGGGGAATTCTACAGGATGTGAAAGATGATTTTGGAGCCAAGGCCTACTGCGCTAAATGAACTTGCATTGACGGGATAGGGAGCCCGATTGCTGTGGTCTCAACTTAAGGGCTTTAGTTGAGCAATCAGCCGGGTTTCGGCGGTGCTGCGATACAAGACAAAAAAAAAAGTCAGATATAATGAGTATATCTGACCATACATCTACCTATGAAAAACGTTGCCTTGGGGCAGCAACAATTACTGATACAAAGATGGGGTAGAATGTCCTGTTGTGAAATGATCCAGGTAATATAAAGATGTGATCTTTATGCGCTAATGACGTATAATATTCCGGCGGCGAATATTTACAGTTGCTTAAAACAGGGTGCCGGTGGCTGTGTTGTTTTTTAGCATCGCGTACTGTTTAGTTGGGATGTCTGATTAAGATCTTGATTACCATGGGACTAACGGAATATAGAAAGAAGCGGGATTTCGGAAAAACCGATGAGCCCAAAGCCGGAAAGAGCACTGATAAAGGGCACTTGATTTTTGTGGTTCAAAAGCATGATGCCTCGCGTTTGCATTACGACTTTCGCCTTGAGATGGAAGGTGTTTTAAAAAGTTGGGCTGTCCCCAAGGGGCCATCTACAGATCCAACGGTGAAGCACCTGGCGATGCGAGTGGAAGATCATCCCTTTGATTACCGGGATTTCGAGGGCCTTATCCCTGAGGGTGAATATGGGGGCGGAACGGTTATCGTCTGGGATCGCGGGACTTACGAGCCGCTTGGAGATTTCAAGGGAAAGCGCGCCATGGAAAAGGAGTTGTTGCGGCAGTTGGAGTCAGGCTCATTAAAATTGCGTCTGCATGGTGAGAAGCTTCGCGGAGAATACGCGTTGGTGAAGACGAAAGGAATGAAGGGAGATTCGTGGTTGTTGATAAAGCATAAGGATGAGGAGGCCTCGGCCAATGACATCACTAAAAAAGATAAGTCGGTACTTTCCGGAAAAACCATTGAGCAGATGAGTAAAGAGGCCGCGAAAGTTTGGTCGGGCGGAAAGGAAAATCCAATCACCAAGGCTGACAAGCAGTTAAAGAAAGCTTCGCCCGTAAGGGAGCAGGCGGAATCCGGTGCCGCGGATTTTATAAAGAAAGCACCCAAAGCCCATCCCGACAAGAAGTTAAGCCCGATGAAGGCGAGTCTGGTGAACGAGCCTTTCGATGATGACGACTGGGTCTTTGAGGTGAAATGGGACGGATATCGGGCGCTGGCATATATTGACGGAACCTCCGTAGACCTGGTATCACGCAATAATCTTTCTTTTAATAAATTTTATCCCATCCTCGGGGCCTTATCTCAGTTAGATCTTAACTTGGTTTTGGATGGTGAGATCGTGGTTATTGATGATCAGGGTGTTGCTGACTTCGGTGCGCTGCAGAACTGGCGCAGCGAAGCGGATGGTCAGCTGGTATACTACGTGTTTGATATTCTTTGGGTGAATGGTCATCGTATCGTATCCTTACCTCTATGGCAACGACAGGCGATTCTGAGACATGTACTTCCGTCATTGCCTGATGAGGTTCGTATCAGTCAGGTGTTCGCGGGTAAAGGAATTGAACTTTTTGAAGCCGCCTCGCGAATTGGTTTGGAAGGAATTATCGCGAAGAAGTTAGATAGCGAGTATATCTCTAATGCCAGAAGTCGCGACTGGCTCAAAATAAAGGTGGCCAAGAGGCAGGAGGTGATCATTGCCGGGTTTTCGAAGAATAGGGATAGTAGCAAGCTGTTCAGCGCTTTGCTTTTGGCGGTATACGAGGAGGGGGAGCTGCGTTATGCAGGAAAAGTGGGCACTGGCTTCAGCAGCGCGCTTCAAAAGGAGCTTATGGAGAAGTTTCGGCCCCGCATTCGGAAGACGGCGCCCTTTACGGTCGAGCCAGATGTAAACAAGCCTTCGCGTTTTCGGCCGCAGGGAGCGGGGGCTGTAGCAACCTGGCTGAGGCCTGAGCTTATAGCCGAGATCAGCTTTGCCGAAATAACATCGGATGGTTTGTTTAGGCAGGCTTCGTTTAAAGGCTTGCGGGAAGACAAAAGTGCTACTGAAGTCGGTTATGAGAAGGAGCATACTACTGCCGGCCTTCTTCAAGAGAAGCAAAACGCTGAAAAACCAAATAAGTTGCTAAAGGCTCCGCAACGCAAAGAGCGAAAGACACTCCTCAATCCGACAGATGAAACACAGGTTCGCAAAATATGCGGGCGCGAGCTCAGGTTTACCAAGCTCAGTAAGCTCTATTGGCCGGAAGATAAGTTCAGTAAGCGCGACATGTTTAACTATTATTATCGCATCGCTGAATATATCCTCCCTTATTTATTAGACAGACCGCTCTCCTTAAATCGATTTCCCAATGGCATACATGGTAAGGCTTTTTATCAGAAGGATGTTCGGGGCAAAACTCCCGACTGGGCAGATAAAACTTATCCTTATACCAATGGGGAAGGCGAACAAAAGGAATATCTGGTGGGCTCGGATGAGGCTTACCTCATGTGGGTGGCGTCGTTGGGATGTATTGAAATGAACCCCTGGTTTAGCAGGGTGAAAAGTCCCGATAATCCCGATTTCTGCGTGTTAGACCTCGATCCCGACAATAATGCCTTTGACGAAGTGATTCAGGTGGCTCAGTTAATGCGCGAATTACTGAAAAGTATTGGGGCATCGGCCTTCATAAAGACCTCTGGTTCCACAGGTTTACATATTTACATACCTTTAGCGGCAAAGTATACATACGATGCTTCGCAGCTGTTCGCCAGGTTGATAGCGAACAAGATCAGTGCCGAGATGCCAGATATTACAAGTGTCGAGCGGTCGGTAGCAAAGCGCAAAGGGAAAATATATCTCGACTTTTTGCAGAACAGACCGGGAGCAACCATTGCCAGCGTCTACTCTCTGCGGCCCAGAGAAGGAGTTCCGGTATCGACCCCTTTGATTTGGGAGGAGCTGAAACCAGGATTGAAAATTAAGGATTTTAACGCTTTTAATATTTTTGACAGACTGAAAGAAACCGGAGATCTGTTCGCGCCGATCCTGGGGAAAGGGATTGACCTGGTAGAAGTGACAAAAAAGCTTAAGGACCTTGGCTAAGTAGTGTCGTTGCTCTTTTATTCTATGCAATATATTTTGTTAAAATGAGATTGTTGGCTATTTTTAAAGCCAAACATACGCGCCATATATGTTAAAAAATGACAACGGCACTCCGTTGGAAACCGGGCAGGTTTCAGCAAGCAAGCCCCACGAGAAGTCACTAGCGTCAAAGCTATTGATAAGTTTTCTGCTACTTCTGGTAATACTCTCTATTTGGCAGATCGCGTACTTCTATGTGCGCCGTGAGCAAAATAGACTGGAGAAGACGGATGCTAACATGTTGAATGTTCAGCTGAAATATCTGGAGGGTATGCAATCTCTTCAGATGTTTCTGTTGCGCGGATATCAGGACCCCGGATTTCATCGTACAGGCAGGGAAGAACACATAGATAATTTCTTGTCGCTGCTTGATAGCATGAACCAGGGGCTACGGGATGAGCATCTTCAAGAGAAGAAGAGTCAGGTAGAGTTGAAAATGCATATCGACTCCATGATCAGTCTCAATAATAAGGTTCGGCAGCAGGCGAAGGCCATGAAAGAACTTTATCTAAAGATAGGTTATGAAACATTTGGAGAAGAGGGGCATATGCGTACCATTGCTCATGATATGCTCAACGATAAAGTGCTGTCGCGTGAGATTATCTTTGAAATACGACGGTATGAAAAAGGTTATCTCCTGCGCCATAATGAATTTAACTCACTGGCGGTATTTCAGCTTACAGACTCTGTACTTCGACGTCTAAACCATGGTAGCAAGGTGTATACCATGCTGCGTGATTACCGACGCCATTTTCAGAATATTTATGATTACTCAGAGCGCTTAGGTCTTTCTAAGGATTCCGGACTAATTCCCGATGTATTCAGAAATAGCTATGCTTATGAACGTAACTATCAGGCATTGTCGGCAGCCATAGAAAGACAAAGTAATACACTTTCTAATCGTCTGAATAACGTATTGATCGTTATTTATATAGTTCTTTTTGTAGCGATCGTAGTGTTAAGCATTTACTTAAGTTCCTATCTTACCAAAGACCTGCTTGATTTAAACAAACGTTTAGGATTGTATATGAACTCCAATTTTATGGAGCGATCGTTTTTGTCGAGCGAGCACTCGCTACGCCCGCGTAGCAGGGAGACGGAAATGCTGAATGTTAATTTCGATAAACTTCGTTGGACGATCAGGCATTATGTGAGAAGTTTGAACGACAGTAAGCTGGAGCAGGAAGCGCTTAACAGAAGTCTTAACGATCAGGCCGAGGAATTGAAGGCTCAGGCAGAAGAGTTACAGACGTTAAATGAGGAGCTGCATGAGCGCTCGGAGTTAGAGCATCAGGCGCGGGAAGAAGCGGAGACTGCAAATAAGGCGAAGAGTATCTTTCTGGCTACTATGAGTCACGAGATTAGGACGCCGATGAACGGCGTGCTGGGCATGACCGCGCTATTGAGCGAAACGTCTCTGAATGAGGAGCAACAGGAATATGTGCAGACTATTAAAGCGAGCGGGGAAACCTTGCTTACGGTGATTAATGATATTCTGGATTTCTCAAAGATTGAATCTGGCAAGTTGGATTTGGATCCCCATGATTTCGACCTCAGAGAATGTATCGAGGAGGTGATGGATATGTTTGCCGGCAAAGCCGCTCAGACGGGTCTTGATCTTATTTATCATATTGACAAGTCTTTACCCGATATGTTGTACGCTGATAGCATGCGCCTGAAGCAGATTTTATTTAATCTGGTGGGCAATGCGATGAAGTTCACGAAACAGGGAGAAATATATCTGGAGGTAGCTATCAGGAAACGCTATGCAGATGACGGTTTCGCGCTGGAGTTTCGTGTGAAGGATACGGGCATTGGTATTCCTGCTGATCGTATTGACCGCCTGTTTAAGGCTTTCAGTCAGGTAGATTCCTCCACCACGCGTAAGTTTGGAGGTACGGGTCTGGGTCTGGCGATCTGTCAGCGCTTAACGCAGATGATGGGCGGAGGTATTCGTGTATCAAGCGAATATGGCAAAGGGTCGACTTTTTCCTTTGATATTGATGTAAAGAGATCTGCGATAAACAAGAAAGCGCCTATAAATCCGGCGGAGATCGTAGGATTAAAGCGCGTGCTGGTGCTTGATGATAATGATACTAACCGCAGGATATTAAAGCTGCAGATGGAGCAATGGGGCTTTACGCCCTGGGTATGTTCCTCACCTCTGGAAGCGCTCGAGCTATTGAAGACTGAAGAGCCTGATTTGATAATCAGCGATATGCATATGCCTGATCTTGATGGCGTGGAGTTCTCTGAAAGAGCTAAGCGTATTAAGCCATCGTTGCCGATAATTCTACTGAGTTCAGTGGGCGATGAGAACCGCTCAAAATATCCGCACCTTTTTACTGCTGTGTTGACTAAGCCTGCCAAGCTTCAGAGCTTGTACAAGGAAGTGTGTAACGCCTTTAGTAACAACAGTAAGGTAACCGTAAGCAAGGACGTAAAAGAGCGATTGCTGGTAGATGATTTTGCTGAGCGACATCCGATGCGCGTCTTGGTTGCTGAGGATAATCTTATCAACCAAAAGCTTATATTAAGAATATTAGAGAAGTTAGGCTATCATTCCCTGCTCGCTAATAATGGTAAAGAGGTGCTCGACATCATCAGTGAGCATGCTGTGGATCTTATTCTTATGGATGTACAGATGCCGGAGCTTGATGGTTTTGAAACGACAACAAGGATTCGCGAGCAGGAAATTAAACAACCTCAGATTGTGGCGATGACTGCGAACGCGATGGCGGAAGATAAGGAGGCTTGTTTAGCGCAGGGGATGAACGATTATCTTTCTAAGCCGATAAGTATTGACGCTTTATTGATCATTCTGGAAAAAAGTTTTCATCTGATACAGGAATAGCTATATATTTATTGCAGTTGCCTTGATATTAGCAGGCCTGTTATTCTGATGAAAAAAGTTTTTGGAAAGAGCTATCTGGCATTCATAGGGATCAGCGTTGCTGTAGCCTTCGCTGTGGTGGCCATCATTCTGAGAGCTAAGTTTAACGAACATGCCGATAAGATAGGTAAACTGCTGGAGAATAGCATTTTTCAGCATAAGTACGAAGTTGTAAGGGACGAGTTCGATCATCTTGAACAAAATATGCGCCTGGCGGGCGGTGTATTCGACCAGGCCTCAACACTAAATGATATTCAGGCCCGCGTTCCGGCGTTGAAAAATACGCTATTTTCGGATGCGAAAGTTGAACGGTGCTGGTACGTTACTGTCGATGGGAGGGATTCCTCATTCCATTATTTCATACGTCGGTCCGGAGCCCTGAGCGAGCGTCCTTTTCCCCGGCGGCTGAAATCCTGGATCGCTGCCAGTCCTCATGGGGAATATCCGGGGAAGTGCGATGTTAAAGCGCTTGGCGACTCTCTTTACCTTTTTAATATAGGCAAAAAACAAGCCGGAGACGGAAGTCGCGTCATCTATGGTTATGATATTGATTTCGCCGCCATGGCATCTTATTTCTTTAACGTCGACGATTTAAGCTATTCTTACTTTTTCCTGGTAGATGATGAAGGGAGGATTCTGGTGAATCCTGACATTCAGCGTGTGGGCAAGCGCATGCGGGATGACAAGCATATTGCCCGGGTACAGCATGTTGTGCAAGGCAGGAAGACTGAGATAGAGCTGGGGCAATCGGAATACCTGCAGCTGCCCGTAAAGCGCTCGTATATGGATTTTCCATTTGAGGGCAGACGCTGGGTGATGATTGTGAGTGTGCCCGTAGCTACGCTCACCGATGAGGTAGTACCTGTACGGAATTATCTGATCATTCTGGGGATTGGTAGTGTTGCCGTGATCCTGCTTATTGTAATGTTGGCTCAGAGCCGCTGGCAAAGAGAGTTTAGCCTGCGACAGGAAGTTTTGAAGGCAGCAGACAAGTTGAAATTACAGGCTCAGGAGCTACAGCTGAAGGCCGAACGTAATGAAAAGGAAAATGCCCTTCTTCAATTGCAGGAGCTGAAGGAGAAAATTGATCCGCATTTTCTTTTTAACTCCTTTGGCTCTCTGAATGTGCTGATAGATAAAGATCCGCAAACAGCTAAGAAGTTTATTGTAAAGCTTTCAAAGGTGTATCGCTATATTTTAGATGCCGATGTAAATTATCTTCCTACGGTAGAGGAGGAGCTCGATATCGCCCTGCAGTATTACTTCCTGCTGAAAATCAGGTTCCGCGATGCGCTCAGCGAAATATCTACCAAAATCCATCCCGACGATCTGCTGAAGCGAGTTCCGTTTATGAGTATACAGACACTTATTGAAAATGCTATAAAGCACAATGAGATGTCGAAGAACAATCCACTGTCTATTAGTATCGAAAGTGACGGCAATTGCCTTATCGTCAAGAACAATTATCAGGCTCGCAAGCAACAAGTAGTTTCAGGAAAACAGGGACTTACTTACCTCAGTAAAACTTACCAATATTTTAAGGGAGAGGCGTTTCGCGCGGAGGAGGAAGGCGAATTCTACGTTTGTTATCTTCCTCTGTTGTAGTTTTATATGATGCAGGTCACAGTTCTGTGGCAGCAGGTTTGGGTTTTTGCTCCTCAAATCTGCGTGTTCACTCCGTTAAACAGGTTGCTCACTCCGCTGCTTTTGCTGTTTAGCCATTAATATAGCATCTTCATGTATTGATAATTTTACGAATATGGCTCATATGGCCGTTCGTTGCTCCCATTTATTTTTATTGATACATCATATATGTCCCGGAAATTTATCCATAAAAAAGCTCTTGTAGCGGCCTCGGTTTTCACCTTGCTGGCATTATCAGGATGCTCCCATATTTTTCATAAGAAGAAGCGCACTGTTGCATCTTCAACTTCGGATTCAACAAAAACTGCTGGTGAAGGAAAAAAATATAGTGATCTTCTGAAAGGAGCGATTACACAACAGGGCTTCATAACAGTGCATCAGGTAAAGAATGACTACTACTTTGAGATTCCCCTGAAGGTATTGAACAAAGATCTTTTGGTGGTTAACAAAATATCATCTGTTCCACTGGCGGTAAATGAGGCTGGCTTAAATAAGGGCATGAATTATGAAAATAAGGTAATTCGCTTCAGTCTGAATAAGGCCGCAGGTACGGTATGGGCTAGCACTTATCAACCCCAGGTTGAGTCGCCTGCGGGAGATGCTATTACCCGCTCTGTTACTGATAACTTTGCTAAGTCGGTTATTGAAAGCTTCAAGGTTGAATCGTATAAAGTGGATTCATCAGCTGTAGTAATAAAGGTTAATAAGATTTTCGATGGTACCGAGAAAAGTTTCAATGACGTGTTTACGAACATAGGCTTCGGTTCGAGTGCTAAGAGCGCGCTGTCGACGATAGAGCACATGAAAGCTTTTGAGCGTAATGTGGTAGTAAGATCGCTGCTGTCAACTTCCGTAACAGAAGATAAAGTTCCGATGCCCGTGAGCATTGAGGTTACTACAAATCTGCTGTTATTACCGGAACGCCCGATGATGGCGCGCTTTGCCGATCCGCGGGTAGGTTTCTTTACCACCCCAAGATGGTATTTTTCCGATGATCAGCATAAGATGGAAGACCGTAATCTTGTTACGCGCTGGCGTTTGGAGCCCAAGCCTGAAGATGTTGAACGTTATAAACGCGGGGAGTTGGTAGAACCGGCGAAGCCTATTGTTTATTATATCGATCCTGCAACTCCTCCCAAATGGAGAAAGTACATTATCGCCGGTATATTCGACTGGCAGGTGGCTTTTGAGCGCGCCGGCTTTAAAAACGCTATTGTTGCTAAAGAAGTAGAAAATCCTGCGACGTTTGATGGCGATGATGTTAATAATTCTTTGGTGACATACGCCGCCTCACCGCGGTCAAATGCTATGGGTCCGTCTGTCGTTGACCCTCGCTCGGGAGAGATCATTGAGGCGGATGTTATCTGGTGGCACAATGTAATGACTTCTGTACAAGAGTGGATGCGCGTGCAGACGGGTATCATTGATCCTAAGGCTCGTGCGAACCGCATGAGCGATGAGCAGATGGGAAGTGCTATTCGCTTTGTATCTTCGCATGAAATTGGTCATACATTGGGTCTGAAACACAATATGGGATCATCAGCAGGCTTCCCGGTAGATTCTCTTCGTTCCGCTTCGTTTACTGCCCGCATGGGTGGTACGGCATCGTCGATCATGGATTACGCGCGTTTTAATTATGTTGCTCAGCCGGGAGATCATGTGACAAGTATTACTCCGAAAATCGGTGAATATGATAAGTATGCTATCGCTTGGGCTTACCGTTGGCTTGACGTTAAGGATCCGCATGCAGAGCTTGCGACATTGCGTAAATGGATTCAGGAGAAACAGAATAATCCGGTTTATCGCTATGGCGAACAGCAGGATATGAATAATGTCATTGATCCGCGTTCTCAATCTGAAGATCTTGGCGATAACGCTGTTCTTGCCAGTGAATATGGTTTGAAAAATTTGAAGAGATTGGTGCCGCAGATTGTGAGCTGGACTACCGCTGATGGTGAAGATTATTACGATGCCGGAAAGTTGTATATGGCGGTGTTGGGACAGTGGGAGACCTATGCCGAGCATGTTACAGCAAATGTTGGCGGTGTTTATTTGGAGAATCCTGTAGGAGGCGACCGCAAAGACGCCTACACTCCGGTTCCGCTGAAACGTCAGCTTGAAGCGCTTGATTATATCCGTACGGAAGTGTTGCATATGCCGGACTGGTTGTTTGACAACGTTCTTTTGCGGAAGACATTCCCGCTGAAGGACTCGCCAATGGGGGTTTTTGAATATGGTCCTTATAACATTCGCAGGGCGTATCAGTACGGTATCATCTACAGTCTGATCAGCGACGAACGTCTTATGCGCATGCTCGAGATGGAGATGATGTTCGGAAAAGATCGCGTGTTAACCGTTGCTCAGCTATTGAAAACGCTCAGAGGCGAGGTGTTTAAGCCTACGCTGGCTAACCGCAATCTTAGCATTACCGATAGAATGCTGCAACAAAACTACGTCGACGCTCTTCTTGTGAGCAGTGATAAAGCATTGGATAAAATATCCAAGAAGAATCTTCAGGATATCAGAGGCAGTAAGATGTTAACAGCTGCGATGCCTTGTGATTATGCCACAGCGAGCTTGTCGGCTTCCGGAATTAAAACCTCCTCATTACGTAACATTTATACAACATCGATGGTCAGAACATCTGACGTTGCTTCGGAAAGACGTGCGGAACTATTACGTGTTTTAGATATCGTTAAGGCTCATGCCAGCACCGGCGATGATAGTACCCTCGGACATTATCAGGATATTATGCTTAGAATAAAGCAGAGTCTTGGAATAAAATAGCATGAGATAGGGCAGGGGGTACCTGCCCGCTGGTAATAAATTATTTAGCACTTATATTGATTAAAATGAATAAATTTCTACTTCTATGGGTTTTTCTCTGTGCTGCCTTAAGCGGCTTCGCACAGGAAATGGTCAGCATCAGAGGACAGGTATTTTCATCGCAGGATAAGACCACGATTCCCGGTGCTTCTGTGTATGTTGATAAGCTGACTGTAGGCGAAAAGTCGGGCGTACCAGGTGTGATCAACAATTCCTCCATCGGAACAGTAACAGACGTTGATGGAAAGTTTTCACTGAGCGTGCCTAAGGGTACCGAGTTTATTACGGTAAGTTTCCTCGGCTTCAACAGCAAGAGGGTAATGGTCCTGAACAAATCGGACGTTAAGGTTTTCCTGGAGACGGCGCAAAGCGAACTTAATTCGGTGATCGTTACAGGATATGCTAATATCCAAAAGAGAAAGAGTACGGTAGCCGCCGCTAAAGTAAATTATGATCAGATACGACAAGTTGGTGTGGCCGGTGTGGATCAGATGTTACAGGGACAGGTTGCCGGGGTAAACATCACCTCCGTAAATGGCGGTCCTAACGCTCCGATAAAAATCCGTATCCGTGGTACCGTATCCATACAGGGTACTCAAGATCCGCTATGGGTAATTGATGGGATGCCTTTAGAAGGTACTGCTATTCCAAATACTTTTGATAAGAATAATATTGACGAGCTGCGTAATCTTCCTATCGCTGGTCTTAATACTGACGATATTGCGGATATCACCGTTCTTAAGGATGCTGCGGCAACTGCTATCTACGGTGCTCGCGCGGCAAATGGCGTTATCGTTATCACAACTAAAAAAGGTAAAGCAGGACCTGTTAGCGTTAATTTATCTGCTAACACGTTTGTGTCTGAGAGACCTGACTTTGGTAAGTTGAACCTTATGAATAGCGATCAGAAAGTGGACTTTGAGCTAGGGCTCGCTGCTCGTGGTGATCTTGGCGTAGATAGCTATCGTCCTGGAAAAGGTCAGGTGATGCGCATCCTTAACGGTGCTAATGAGCTTGATGCTTACCGTAATGGTGGATTCTCCGCTCTCACCGAAGATACTCGTAACGCTATTAATAGTTTAAGGAATACGAATACTGACTGGGGTAAGGAGCTATACGGAAATACCGTGAATCAGCAATATAACCTGAACCTGTCAGGCGGTAATGAGCGAGCAAATTATTATTTCTCTGGTGGATATTATAATGAAAAAGGCTCGACCATAGGTACAGGATTCGAAAGGTTTAATGCTACCTTGAAAACTGATTTCCATATAAATGATAAGCTTACCCTGGGCGTTTCTGCTTTCGGTACAGCATCCCGCAATAAAGGTTTCCTTACTGAAGCCGATGCGTTTACGAATCCAAACTATTATTCGCGTAATGCTAATCCTTATTTGGGTATTTATAACGCGGATGGTTCATACGCTTATGATGTTGACATGTTGGGTTACGAAGATCGTGTTGTTCCTTTCAATATCATCGAGGAACGTAATAATACGAGCAACGTTCTTAAGACTCAAAGCATCAAGAGTATTTTTGACCTGAATTACCGCATTATTCCAGAACTTACGGTGAAGAGTCAGTTCGGTATTCAGTTTGACAATACCGGAAATGAAAAATATTCAGACGTTAATTCTTATTACTCCCGTAAGTATAAAGAAGGTACACGTTATTATGATTCAGCAACCAAGCAATATAAATATTTCCTTCCTACAGGAGGAATCATCCAAAATAACAACGGTACTTTATTCCAGTATAACTGGAAAACAATGGTTGAGTATAACAAAGTATTCAATACAAAGCACGAACTGGATCTGATGGCGGGTACGGAGCTTCGTCAGGTGAACAATGATCAGATTGGTACCAAAGGCTTTGGTTACAATCCACGCACGCTAAGCACACAGCAAATAATGTTCCGTAACCCGGACGACGCGGAAAACGCGAAGTACCGCGCTTATCAGAAATCTGTTCTTGAAGATCGCTACGCGTCATTCTTCGCTACGGCCTCTTATACTTACGATAATCGTTATACCGTATTCGGAAGTGTAAGATATGACGGATCGAATCTTTTCGGCGTAGATCCTAAATACCGCTACCTGCCGATCTGGTCTGTTGCCGGTTCATGGAATGCTAAAAATGAGTCTTTCCTCAAAGATGTTAATTGGTTGTCGAGTCTTAAGCTTCGCGCATCCTATGGTCTTCAGGGTAATATAGACAAGAATACCTCTCCGTTTGTAGTGGGGGTATATGATAACAATACTTCGATTCTTGTACCTTCACAGAGCGAGCAGATCATCACTGTGAATAATCCTCCAAACGCAAAGCTGCGCTGGGAAAAAACCGCCAATTTTAACGGAGGTATCGACCTAGGCGTGCTGAACAATCGTATACAGGTTACCTTCGATGTATATAATCGTAAGAGTACAGACCTTCTCGGCTTAAGGGCTCTTCCTTTGGAGAACGGTTTCCAGTTTACGAATGCTAACTTCGGACAGGTTACTAACAAGGGATATGAGTTGAGTATCTCAAGTCATAACATTAGCAACCGTAACTTCAGCTGGTCAACAGATTTCAATATTGCCCATAACAACAGCAATGTTGATAAGGTGAATATTCAGAACAATTCCTGGCTTCCTTCTACAGAGGGTCATCCTTTAACATCTGTATTCTCAATCAAGACCGCTGGTCTGGATGCTGATGGCCTTCCTCAGTTTGTACGTAAGGACGGTACTGTAGCTTCTATGGAAGATTTCTTCAAGCTTACAGATCCATGGGGTATTGGACTGGTAACCTCAGAACTTAGCTATGCTGAATATCGTGACCTATATACTTATGCAGGTAACACTGAACCTAAGTTCGTAGGTGGTTTAACGAATCGTTTCAGATATAAGAGCTTTGATCTGTCTGTTTCCGCTAACTTTACCCTCAACCAGCTGATGGTACGCAATCCACCGTATATCCCATCGCAGGTTGACCGCGGCTTAAACTACAGCGCGGATATCCTGAATGCCTGGACTCCTGAAAATATGAATACTACGATGCCGGCAATCATTTCCAGCGACTATTATTCAAGCAGCAGACCTATGGCGGCATTCTTTATGGCTCCTGGTAACGATCCTGGTAACTTCTACCGTTCACTGGATATCTGGAATAAGAAAATGAGCTATGTACGTATCAACAGCGTACGTTTAGGATATTCATTACCGGCAGCTATCGCTTCTAAGATTAAAGCCAGCAATGTGCGCTTCAATGTAGAAGGACGAAACTTATTCGTCTTCGGCACTGGTTACAAGGGCTTCTTTGATCCTGAATCATACGGAAATATTTATGCTCAGCCATTAGCTCGTACGTTCTCATTAGGTCTTAACGTAACATTCTAATTTAACGACTATGAAAAGAATATTTGTTATCGCTTTTTTATGTGTTGGCTTGTTTGGCCTTAGCTCTTGCGATAAATATCTCGATATAACTCCTGTGGGAAAGGTAATTCCCGAAACAGCTTCTGATTTCAGAGCGTTGCTTACTTCTGCTTACAGCAAATTCCCCGCGCATAAGCCATTACTGGCGCTTCGCACGGACGAGCTCGTATTGAATACAAACACTGATGAGCTGAACAGTTTGAAGTCTTTGTATTTGTGGAAAGACGCAAACCCTGACGCGAATGCCACGCAGATGCCCTACGGTCAGTTCTATACCATCATCTTCTATGCTAACAGTGTTATCGCCGATGCGGAAGCTAAAGCGGGTTCAGGCGCTGAAGTGAAGCAAATGGTTGGAGAAGCTTATATGTTGCGTGCTTACGCTCATTTTGAGTTGGTAAACCTTTTTGGTAAGCCTTATAACGCAAGCACTGCCGCGACTGATCTGGGAGTGCCAATATCAACAAGTATTGACATTGAGCAACCTTACGTACGTGCAACAGTAGAGCAGAACTACACGCAGATATTCAGCGATATTGAGAAGGCCCGTGAGAACTTAAATCAGGATGCTTTTGAAGCTGGTTTGAACTACCGCTTTACAACACACTCTGTGCCTGCATTACTAGCGCGCATCTATCTTTACAGAGGCGAATGGCAGAAGGCGTATGATGCTTCTCAGGAATGTTTGGCGATCAACAACACGCTTGACGACTTAAACAGTGCTTCAGCTGTGTTGCCTAATAGCTATCTTTCCGGAGAAAACATTCAATCTCTGGAAAATGCTTTTGATGCTTCATTAACACGATCTTCATATGTTTCCAGTGAATTGATCGCTCGTTACAATCAGCAGGGCGACAAGCGCTTTGCGATGTACTTCTCTAACAGTGGAAGTAATCGCTATGTGTCCCTCAAAGGAAACAGTAACACGCTGAAGATTACCTTCAGAAACGCTGAGATTTATCTTATTAAGGCTGAGGCTGCGGCCCGCCTTAACAACCTTGCGGAGGCTCGTACCTCTTTGCTGGCCTTGGAAAGTAAACGCCTGACGCCCGCGTATTTCCTGACTCAGCAGACGTTAGTCGCTAATCTTAATCAGGCCGGCTTGATCTCTGAAATTCTGAACGAGAAATCCCGTGAACTGGCGCTTGAGGGCCATCGTTGGTATGATCTGCGTCGTACTACACAACCGCAAATCGTTCATCAGGTAAATTCAGAATCAGCTACTCTTGCTACTGGAGATGCTCGTTATACGATCCGTATTCCTGCTGACGCGGCTATCAGCAATCCAAATCTTTAAGACGACAACTTTCATAAACGACAAAAGGCGCCCTTGGTGGTGCCTTTTGTCGTTTATGAAACACCGATACCCATTATTGGTCCTTGAGTTTTCAATGAATTTTGCGAGTATTATTGATTAATACTCTTTTTTTGCTTATTTCACGCTTCAAAATAAATCCTGCCTGAGAATAAATACATCTTTGAAGCAATATGAGTCATAATAAAATACGAGAAAATAAAACTTGCGAAAACTGTGGTGATACGGTGCTATTACGTTTCTGTCCGAGTTGCGGGCAGGAAAACATTGAAACTCGGCAGAGCTTTTCCCATCTTCTAAAGCACTTTTTCGAGGACTTCACTCATTACGATAGTAATTTCTGGATTTCGCTTAAGTATCTGCTCTTTCATCCGGCTCACCTTACGCGTGTTTACCTAAACGGTCAGCGTGCTCGTTATGTAGCACCTGTAAAACTTTATATTTTCACCAGCTTTGTAGCTTTTCTGCTGCTGCATCTGGTTCCCGATCTGAATAAGGGGCATGTAACGTTTCAAGTCGAGCAGGCTACCCAGGAACCGCTTGTTGCTAATCCCAATATGCGTATAGCTGATGAGAATTCTTTTATCGGGCAACTAGAGCAGAAGGTTCAGGCTTTCAGTGGTGCCGACACAGAAAATGTGCGCCATCAGCTCAGCGATCAGTTTTCCAAGGCAGCGCCTAAGTCGTTATTTATTTTCATGCCGCTTTTTGCTTTTGTTTTATGGATTTTCCATGATAAGAAGAAGCACATATACTTTGATCATGGTATCTTCACGCTGCACTTTTTTTCATTTGTGCTGATCCTACTCACAATCTACAATATTCTTAGTTCTGTGGTGCCATGGCATTGGTTTGTGGATCCCCATATAGCCGGGAACATATTAATGCTTGTTCAGGTATTGTGCACGCTTGTGTATTTATATGTAGGATTGAAGGTGATGTATGCCCCCGCGGGTTTCATACAGTTTGTAGGCAGGTTCCTGGCTGTTACGATAGTACAGGGAATCTTATTTCTGATCTTAATTTTTGCACTGACTATCTATGCTCTTTTTAACCTCCATGTTTAATGGAATGTTCTTTTAAAATACATTTCATAAATTTGTTCGCATGACCATATTAATTGTTGAGGATGAGGAGCTGACGGCCCTGGAGTTGAAGCGTATTCTGGAAACTCTGGATCCTGATGCTTTTATTGCTGCTGTCGTAGGCACCGTTGAGGGGGCTGTCAGTTGGTTGGGCAGCAATAAAGCGGATCTTATTTTTATGGACATACATCTCGGTGACGGTGATAGCTTTGAGATATTTCAGCAGGTACAGGTAGAGGCACCTGTAATCTTCACTACCGCCTGGGGGCAATACTCGTTAAAAGCTTTCAAACATCAGGGCGTTGACTATCTGCTGAAGCCTTACGACGAGGACGATGTTAAAGCCGCGCTTGATAAACTTAAGAATCTTAGCCGCGGATTTACAAATGATGATTCAACTGTTGAATTGCCGTCTGTCCCCATGTCGACGCCTCGTATCAAAGAACGTTTTATTGTCAACATTGGCACCCGTTTAAAATCTGTTGCGGTCCATGAAGTTGCCTACTTTATGGCTGTCGACAAGCATCTGTATCTTTTTACTCATGATGGTCAGCATTATATTATTGAAGAGACTATCACAAGTTTAGAGCCTCAGCTGCCTGAGAAGGAGTTCTTTCGCATTAACAGAAAGTTTATCATCTGCATCTCTGCCGTTAAGGAAATGTATAAGCTCTCCCGCAACCGGGTGCGTATCATTCTTCAGCCGGAGCCCGATGCAGATATTCAGGTCGCTGTAAGCGAAGACCGTGCTGAAGCGTTTAAACAATGGTTGAATTTTTAGAAGTCCTGATTTGAAAAATATGCTACCCCTGGCGATACGTCCGGCGCAGGATGCCGATCTTCCGGCAATCCTCGACATCATGAATGACGCCATTTTAAATACGACCGCGATTTATGATTACAATGTTCGCGGGATTACTTTCATCTCCGAATGGTTTGATACGAAGCAAAAATTAGGTTTTCCTGTTCTGGTCGCCACACGTGATAACGAGGTGTTAGGCTATGCCAGTTACGGATCTTTCCGCAACTTCGACGGGTTTCGTCATACCGTTGAACATTCCGTGTACCTGCGTCCTGAGGCAAGAGGATATGGCTTTGGCAAGTTGCTTCTGACTGCCTTGATAGCGCATGCCAGAACCAATAAACATCATGTGATGATTGCCGGCATCGACGCGGAGAACCTTACCAGCATCGCGTTACACGAATCTTTGGGTTTCAGCCATGCTGGAACACTAAAAGAGAGTGGTTTCAAGTTCAACCGCTGGCTTGATCTGGTATTTATGCAGTTAACCCTGTAACGGTCATTCTTTTCACCGTTCCTTATCTCTAAGAAGGCCGTTTTTCTTGTTTTAGATTAAGAAATATCCATCCCTGACTGCCGTAAATTTGTTATACAACAAAGGAGGTAATCATGGAACATTTAATTAAAGGCATTCATCATATCACTGCCATTGCAGGCAAAGCTCAAAGAAACTACGATTTTTACACCAGGATCCTGGGCTTGCGACTGGTAAAAAAGACAGTGAATTTTGATGATCCTCAATCGTATCATCTCTATTACGGTAACGAAAACGGGGAGCCAGGCACCGCGCTGACATTCTTTCCCTGGGACAATATTGCTACAGGCCGCCGTGGCAGTCGTCAGGCTACCGAAATCGGATACGCTGTCAACGCCGATAGTCTCGACTTCTGGTTAAAGAGATTTGAAGATAATAACATACTTTACAATAAGATCTCTGAAAAATTCGGACAGAAATATCTGACCTTCCTTGATCCTGATGGATTGAAGTTTGAGCTTGTTGCTCATGATAACGACCCCCGGATCGGCTGGTCAACAAATGAGGTCAGTTCCCAAAACGCGCTTAAGGGCTTTTTTAATGTCAGTATTACTAATACCGACATTAAGGGTACTGCAGATATTCTTACCGATGTATTTGGTTATAAGTTGGAGGCTCAGGAAGTTAACCGCTTTCGCTTTCGTACAGATGCATCTCAGACAGCAAATGTTATTGACCTCGTAGAAGTGCCTGGAGAGCATGTTGGACATATTGCCGGAGGCTCTGTTCATCATGTGGCCTTTAGAGTTAAGGACGAAGAAACGCTCATGCACTATCGCGATGTGATTGCTGCTCGCGGTCTTCACATCACGGAGAAGATAGATCGCAACTACTTTTATTCTCTGTATTTCCGCGAACCCGGAGGTGTATTGTTTGAAATTGCTACCGATAATCCGGGATTCACTGTTGACGAACCACTGGGCGAGCTCGGTAAAGGGCTTAAGCTCCCGTCTCAATATGAGCACTACCGCGCGACATTAGAGGCTAGTTTACCAAAATTAGGATAACATGTATCAGCATAAGTTGACATATATTCAGCAGGGCTCAGCCACCGCTACGGCGGGAGCCCTGCTATTGCTTCACGGACGTGGGGCTTCAGCGGAGGATATTGTTCGTCTTGGGCCAGCCCTGGGAGCAGAAAAACTTCTTGTCTACGCCCCTCAGGCTACGAATAGTTCCTGGTATCCTTACTCGTTTATGGAAGAAGAGGCCGCTAATGAACCGGCCCTGAGTTCGGCGCTGGAGGTGATTGATGAGCTCGTTGGCTTAATCATTGCTAGTGGAACTCCGCGGGAGCGGATCATTATCGCCGGGTTTTCGCAGGGCGCGTGTCTGTCATTGGAATACGCGGCTCGCCAGGCAGGACGATACGCCGGCGTTATCGCTTTCACTGGTGGATTGATAGGAAAGTCATTGATGCCCGAAAGGTATACCTCCAATTTCGCCGGAACGCCGGTATTAATGAGTACCGGGGATCCTGACCCTCATGTGCCGTTAACGCGCGTTGAGGCGAGCAAAGAAATACTGGAAGAACGCGGAGCTTCTGTTTCGTTAAAAGTTTACAAAGGTCGCCAACATACCATCAGTCCCGCGGAGCTGAAAGACGCACGTGAATTTGTTGAAAAATGCCTTTCAGGAATGTCTTAAAGTCTGTTTTTATAGTGAGTGGAGGTGTTAATGTATCCCGACGCGTGATATCGCTCTGAAGATCAAAAGTTTAGTAATTGTTAAAATAGTGTAAAGAATTTTTGTCCTTCAACCATTTCTTTCTATATTTGTAGTGCCCTCCCAAAGGGCATGTTTTTCATAGGTAGATGTAGGGTCGAATAACTATTCGGCCCTTTTTTTGTCCATACGCTTCGTCATCCGGAGATGTTTTTTTATTATCAAAACCATACTACTCTTATACCAGTTTTGAAAAATGGGGAACTTGTTGTTCCTTCGCAGGATAATTTACCAGGATATGTCAGATAAGAGAATAGTTGTGGCCATCACGGGTGCCAGCGGCGCAATCTACGCCCGCACCTTACTCGACACCTTGTTGGTGCAGCGTGAACAATATGCTGAATTAGGTATGGTCATGTCTGATAACGCGCGGCAGGTCTGGGAATACGAACTGGGAGACCGGGGTTATGAAGAGTATCCTTTCAAACTATATGATAAATCGGACTTTAACGCGCCTTTCGCTTCCGGCTCGGCACAGTACGATACGATGATTATTTGTCCTTGTTCTGCAGGCACTATGGGGCGCATTGCCGCGGGCATATCCAACGACCTCACCACGCGGGCAGCCGACGTAATTCTTAAGGAGCGTCGTAAGCTGGTGCTAATAGTGCGCGAAACACCGTATAACCTTATTCATATTAACAATATGAAAGCAATCACCGAAGCCGGTGGCATTATCTGTCCCGCTACTCCCTCATTCTATAGCCGGCCGCAGACCCTGACGGAAGTCGCCGCTACCGTTACCGACCGGGCGCTTGATCTTTGCGGTATTCACGCGCAGTCGAAACGCTGGGGCATGTAGGGGGATTATCTCTTAAGCAAGGTAACCCTTCGCAAGCTACCGTTAAATTTGTATCTTTGCGGCTGATTATGAGCAGGAAGGTTGCATTATATACATTAGGCTGCAAGCTTAATTATTCAGAAACGTCTACCATTGGACGTCAGTTTAACGAGGCTGGATTTCAGATTGTCAATTTTACGGAACAAGCGGATGTATATCTGATTAACACCTGTTCCGTTACAGACAATGCTGATAAGAAATGCCGTAAAGTTGTAAAGGAAGCGCTTAAATATTCTCCGGCTGCTTACATCATTATTGTAGGCTGCTATGCGCAGCTGAAACCTAAAGAAATCTCCGAAATTCCGGGCGTCGATATGGTGCTGGGTGCCGCTGAGAAGTTTCGTATTGTTGAGTTTCTTACTGATCTCACGAAGCAACCCAAAGCTATCGTGCATAACCAACCTGTAAGCGAGGCCAATGAGTTTGTGCCTTCATTCTCGTATGGCGACCGTACACGTACCTTCCTGAAGGTTCAGGACGGATGTGATTACTCCTGCACCTTCTGTACCATTCCCCTCGCTCGTGGAAATAGCCGTAGTTCGTCTATTGAACAGGTGCTACGTCAGGCAGAGGAAATCGCCGCATCAGGTGTTAAAGAGATTGTCCTCACCGGGGTAAATATCGGGGATTTTGGTATCCGCGAGGGAAAACGTCAGGATCGATTTGCTGATCTGGTACGAGCCCTTGATGAGGTGCAGGGTATTGAACGTATTCGCATTTCCTCCATTGAACCCAACCTGCTCACTGACGAGATCCTGGAATTTATTGTAGATTCCAATAAGTTTGTGCCTCATTTTCATATCCCTTTACAGTCCGGATCAAACAAAATACTGGGACTTATGCGCCGCCGCTATAAGCGGGAGCTTTATGCTGATCGCGTAAGTCGTATAAAATCGCTTATGCCCGACTGCTGTATCGGCGTAGACGTAATTGTTGGATTCCCCGGGGAAACACGTGAGGATTTCCTTGATACCTATAATTTTCTTAACGACCTGCCCATCTCATACCTGCATGTCTTCACATATTCTGAGCGCGAAAATACCATCGCCGCGCAGATGGAAGGTGCGGTTCCGGGCTCAAGCAGATCAGAACGCAGTAAGATGCTGCACATCCTTTCAGAAAAGAAACGACGCGCCTTTTATGAAACACAGTTAGGCGCAACGGTCGAGGTGCTCTTTGAAAGTGATATGAAGGATGGTTTCATGCACGGCTTCAGTCGCAACTATGTTAAAGTTAAGGCGGCGTTTGATCCCCTGCTTATTAATGAAACCAGGGAGGTTAAGCTGCTGGCGATTGCTGAGGATGGAGATGTTGAGGTTGAGGAAGCTTTTCCCGAAGTGTTAAAACATTAAACATTTTCAAATTCAAGCTTTATATTTAGCGCATGTTTCCAACTCTTTCTCATTTGATTGAATACCTCACGGGTATAAATATTCCCTTGCCGATTCAGACTTTCGGCTTCTTTGTAGCCCTGGCTTTTATGGCCGGATATTGGGCGTTCACACAGGAGTTCAAACGCAAGGAGGCACTTGGACTTATTCATCCTTTCAAGAAAAGGATCACCGTAGGTGAGCCTGCCAGCTCTACCGAGCTGATTATGAATGCCGTATTTGGATTCGTTATCGGGTATAAGCTTGTGTTCGCTTTAGCTAATTACAGTGCATTTGTTGATAGCCCTCAGCGTTTCCTGCTATCTTCGGAGGGAAGCTTCTTTGGAGGCATCATCGTGGCTGCAATCTTCGCCTGGTGGGCCTTTGCGGAAAAAAATAAGCAGAAGCTTGCCAAACCAAAGGTTGTCGAAACTACAGTACATCCTTATGAGCTGATGGGCTCGCTTATTGTATGGGCCGCTGTATGGGGATTCCTGGGTGCCAAGATCTTTCATAATCTGGAATATCTTAACGATTTTATCAATGATCCGATAGATAGTCTTCTCTCTTTTAGTGGATTAACCTTCTATGGGGGACTTATCTGTGGTGGGGCGGCAGTGCTGTATCTCGCTAATAAAAACGGCATTAAGCCCATTTACATGCTCGATATTGGCGGGCCGGGGATGATGCTTGCTTATGCTGTGGGCCGTATCGGATGCCATATGTCTGGCGACGGCGACTGGGGTATTCCTAATGTCAATCCTAAGCCCGATAGCTTATCCTGGCTTCCCGACTGGATGTGGTCTTTTAAATACCCGCATAATGTTATTCATGAGGGAGTACCTATCCCCGGTTGTACAGGTCATTTTTGTAATGAATTGCCCGTAGGTGTTTATCCTACTCCCTTTTACGAGGTGGTAATGTGTCTTATCCTTTTTGGAATACTGTGGGCACTCAGAGATAAGATAAAAACGCCGGGAATTATGTTCTCTGTATATCTGATCTTTGCCGGTATAGAGCGTTTCTTTATTGAGCTGATACGTGTAAACTCACATTACCATATCGGGTCTTTAAGCTTTACACAGGCTGAAATGATCTCAACCTTCATGGTTTTAGGTGGTATTGCCGGAATCATTTATTCGTCGGCTAACAAGCAGAAAAATCTCATGCCGTAACCTTCTTTCATCGTATACTATTAGCAAAAGATATTTTTTACAATGCCACAGCCAGCGCTGTGGCATTTCTTGTTTATATTGCCGCATGGAATTAGAAAAGCTTACTACCATCGTAGTTAATATTGCTAAAACCGCAGGGAATTTTATCCGCACAGAAGGAGAGAACTTTGATCCTGCAAAAATAGAATATAAGGGGCATAATGACCTGGTTTCTTATGTCGACAAAACCGCAGAGAAGATCATCGTAGATGCCTTACTTCCGCTTATCCCGGATGCCGGTTTCATTACCGAGGAAAAAGTAATTGCCAGAGATGGTGAGGTGTACAACTGGATCATCGACCCGCTCGACGGAACGACCAACTTTATACACGCCCTTCCAACGTTTTCTGTGAGTATTGCCCTGCAAAAAGGGAATGAGCTGGTGTTGGGCGTGGTATATGAGATTAACCGCGATGAATGTTTCTACGCATGGAAGGATGGTGGCGCGTATTTGAACGGAAAGAAAATCAGCGTCTCTGCTAACGATTCCTTCAACAAATCGCTTATCGCTACAGGCTTCCCATATTATGATTTTGAGCTGCTGGAGAAATATATCGACATCTTCCGCGAGCTTACCAAAATCTGTCACGGCGTACGCCGCCTTGGTTCAGCGGCTGTAGACCTGGCCTACGTTGCCTGCGGACGCTTTGATGCCTACTTTGAGTATAATCTGAATGCTTATGACATTGCCGCGGGAATGGTAATCGTTCGTGAGGCTGGCGGCCTTGCCACAGATTTTCGCTTAAATGATGATAACTTTGCCTCACGGGAAATTCTTGCCGGAAACGCGGGCATTGCTCAGCTGATGTCGGGAATATTAAAGACTCACTTCTTCAAAGAAAGCACAGACTGCTAAAAGAAAAAGCCTTAGCACATCGTCTTTGTGCTAAGGCTTTTTCTTTATAATAAAGAGGAGGTCCTTAAACCGCCTCGGCGATTACTTCAGTAACTTCGGGAACCATGCGCTTAAGCAGGTTTTCTATGCCGGCTTTCAGCGTATAGGTTGATGATGGACAACCGCTACATGATCCTTTAAGTTCTACAGTTACCACGCCTTCTTCGAACGACTTATAATGAATGGCGCCGCCATCCTGTTCCACCGCTGGTCGCACATAATCGTAAAGGATTTGCTGAATTTTAACTTCAGACTCCGTTCCCTCAAAGTTCGGCGCTTCTTCCTGAACCACCTCTTTGATCTGGAGTTCCGATTCTACCGCGCCTTTCACAAAATCTTTCAGGATTGGCTCGATGTCCTGCCAATCAGCATCTTCAGTTTTACTAATCGTAACGAAGTTGCTGGCAAAAAACGCCCCCGCAACGAAGTCAAATTTAAATAGTTCACTGGCGAAAGCCGAGCCCGCCGCACTCTCACGATTCGGGAAATCGATGCTTCCGTTAATAAGAAGCTTGTTCACCAAAAACTTTACGCTCGCGGGATTAGGCGTCTGTTCTGTATATACGTTAATGTTAAATGCCATGTTATGCTTATTCAATTAATCCTCAATCCCCCTTTGTACATCTTCGCTGCTTATTAAGAAAGGATTTAATTCAAAATTACCTAAAAACATTCATGCTTTGATAATTCGTCTCATAGAATTGACAATTATATGGAGATAGCCCCGGATTGGGATAGGTAAAAAAGGAGGTGCAAAAGGGGCATATCCAAGACATAAAAGCAGAAAGGCTCACATATGTAACTGCGAGCCTTTCTAATAAATTTATCCTGGGGGGCAATTAAAGCCTGCCCACGTAGTTCTCCGGAGTAATGGCTTTAAGTTCAGCCTTCACAGATTCCGAAACGTCCAATGTTTCAACAAACGCAGCGATGGTTTTCGCGCTGATCTTTTCGTTAGTACGCGTTAAGGCTTTTAAAGCCTCGTAAGGATTGGGGTAGGCCTCACGTCTCAAAATTGTCTGAATTGCTTCTGCTACCACGGCCCAGTTATTCTCAAGGTCCTCAGCAATGGCCTCTCTGCTTAGTAAAAGCTTGTTTAAGCCACGAAGAGTAGATTTGATGGCAATAAGCGTGTGTGCTACAGGCACACCGATGTTGCGAAGTACCGTTGAATCGGTAAGGTCGCGCTGCAATCTGGAAACAGGCAACTTCGCTGCCAGATGTTCGAATAAAGCATTGGCAATGCCAATATTTCCTTCTGAGTTCTCGAAGTCAATAGGATTTACCTTGTGCGGCATGGCTGATGATCCCACTTCTCCCGCTTTGATCTTCTGGCGGAAATAGTTCATGGAAATATAGGTCCACATATCCCGATCGAGATCCAGAATAATATTATTTATACGCTTCAGGGCATCGCAATGTGCCGCGAAATTATCGTAGTGTTCAATTTGTGTGGTATATTGTGACCGCGACAATCCCAAACGTTCATTTACGAAGCTATTGCCAAAGTCGGTCCAGTTTATCTGTCCGTAGGCTACATGATGGGCGTTAAAGTTGCCCGTTGCACCACCAAACTTCGCAGAGAAAGGAATGGCAGATAATAATTCCAATTGTTTTTCGATACGCTCTACGAACACCATCAGCTCTTTGCCAAGGCGCGTAGGCGAAGCCGGCTGACCATGCGTATGCGCAAGCATAGAAATATCTTTCCAGTCAGTGGCAAGAGTAGCGAGCTTGTCTTTCAATTCTGCAAATGCAGGCAACAGCACCTCATGCAGCGCTAGCTTGAAAGAATGTGGGATTGATGTATTGTTAATATCCTGAGAGGTAAGTCCGAAATGGATAAACTCCTTGTAGGCTTCGAGCTTCAAGATATCAAATTGTTCTTTAATAAAATACTCAACGGCTTTCACGTCATGGTTAGTGACGCTTTCGATTTCCTTAATGCGTAAAGCATCCGCTTCACTAAAGTTTCTGTAGATGTTTCTAAGCTCTTCCTGTCTCTCTAAGGGAAAAGTACTCAGCTGAGGCAGCGGAATTTCACATAAAGCGATGAAATACTCAATTTCAACATATACTCTGAACTTAATAAGTGCCGCTTCTGAAAAGTAAGCAGCCAAACTATCTGTAGTTTTATGATAGCGCCCGTCGATGGGTGAAATTGCGAATAAAGGTGATGAGCTCATTTGATAATTTTCGCAAAGGTACACTTTTTTGCGGAACGAAGCCCAGCTTAAGTGGCATGAGCATGGCCACCTGCGCCTTAAAAGTGAAAGGAGCGGAATATAAGTTCCCGAGGATAGGTATTGTTGAAAGGCTTATTAGTAATTAGCACAAAAAAAAGGGATCCCTTGTGAGGATCCCTTTTACCTTTGTGAAAAGGTTATTATTTCTTCAAAGAATCAACTTTAGCAGAAGCAGCTGAATCGATAGTGTCAGTCTTTGCAGAAGCAGTAGAGTCGATAGAATCTACAGTAGCTGAAGAAGCTGAATCAATTGAATCTGCAGAGCTGTTTTCAGTCTTGTTAGAAGAACAAGCAGATACTGAAAGTGCGATAGCTAAACCTAAAAATGCTGTTTTGAATAAAGTTTTCATTTTCTAATTTTTAAAATATTTTTTGAATCGTTTTTCTATTTATACGGACCTGTTTAAAAGGTAACCTTTGTCAGATATAAAAAAGTGCATTTTTTTTCAAACACACTTTTTTATATTTTATACTCAATTACTGAGCTACTGAATCAGTAGTAGTAGTTACAGCAGTATCAGCAGCTGTAGTGTCAGTTAACATAGTAGTATCGGTAACTGAAGTATCAGTAGCAGTTGAATCAGCAGCAGAACCTGATTTGTTAGAGCTGCAAGCAGATACTGATAATGTGATAGCTAATGCTGCGAAACCGAATTTAACAAGATTTTTCATGTTGAGTTAAAGTTATTCTATTAAACAAATGCAATTTTAAGTTTAATACCAGTAACGGTAAAAGGTAACCTCCTACAGTGTTTTTTTTTGAAAAAAAGATTGTGTTGTTATTGTAATGTCTTGTTTGTTAGAGTTTTATGTTGTTGTTTTTTCTTTCCAGCTTATTAGGTTTCATCGCCGTAAAGCAAAGGTATGTTGCCTCCCTGGATGAGGGAGCATCTACCTACCAGTTTCGAGTCTGACCCGGGACTGCTTCGTACCAGACAGCAGTGGTCATCGACAT